>NZ_JBVVPN010000019.1:0-168621 GCF_055811035.1 Bradyrhizobium sp. MI1.10 | reverse complement strand
GATTCGCGGGCCAATCTTGCCCGCCGTCAGGCAGAAACTCCACTTATCGCCCTGTTCAGATTTCCGGAGCCGGCTCTCACCAAGGTCGATCATCAGACGGTCCAGATAGGATAGTCGGGCGCTCGCTAAAAAGCCGCTCATTGTATCGGACGGATTCCGCACGGTCGTAATATGGACCGGGCCAACGATCTGACCGCCTTGACCACCTGCTCGGACGGCCTCGCGAAAGAGAACGCAGGCTCTTCGGCGTCGGGGCAATTCGTTTGCCGTCATATTCGACTTCAATCTTGCTGTCCGGCTTTGTAATTGACTTCAATTGGTTGGCGGAAACCCAGCCACGATAAATGTTGCTTCTATCGTTGCCGCGCACCCCGATCTAAGCCGGTCAGTTCGCATGCATCGTCAATCGTGCAGGTAAGCCGTTGGGCGAATGGCATCGTGCTCGGCTCTGCGGCTTTCGGATCGGATAGACTGACTTGTGAAGGTTGTCCGCCAGTTTTCCCTCGTCGATTGTATCTCACGTGCTGCCCTCCTATTCGCACAAAGCTCGACAGGACAAAGTTGATTGTGCGACGAGCAACGTCAACGCGAACATCCGAGGGCGCTCGCGTACGATAGCGCACGACAGCGGCGGCTTGAATATTTCCGGACACCAGGGCGACGAGGAAATTTTTGCGAATGCGCCAGCCACAGTGGGGCATCGCGCCGAGGCGGATCTGCCAATATCGGGAGCAAATTTCGCAAACGTTCGCTGCTGTTCACCAGCGTCTTATTCAACCATTATTCAACGAACGCGGCTGGTGGCTAGCTAAGTGCCTGAGTTTGCTGGCGCTCCCTAGGGGAATCGAACCCCTGTTTCAGCCTTGAGAGGGACAACGGTCTGGTTGCTGGTTGGAGGGGTGCCGCACACATCGGGAAACCGTTCGCCCTTAATTTTCGACTAGACCAGCCTCTTTTACCCCGCGGCTTTGAAGGCGCCATTACGTCGCACGCTTGAACGCCGCGTAATAGCTCGCCACTAGATGGGCTTCTTTTCTGCTCAGTCTTCCAGGATATTGCTCCGGTCAACCGCCAATTGCGGTTGCCCAGCTGAAATCGTAGTGAGCGCTCAACAACTTCATTGCAACAACAGCGACGAGAACGCAGATGATTTGCAACAACGTTCTGGTCGAGAAAACTCTATTGACGAGCGCCATAATGCCGCCTTTAGCGCTGGTGACCGAGTCGGATTCCAAGCTTGAGGGCCTTTTGGCGGAGTGAGCCTTCGGAGCGCTTTGTGAGCTTCGCGATTTTTGCAACGGGCGTCTTTGCTTTCGAATGAGCACGCAGCTCTTTCACGTCAGCCTTCGTGTATTCACGGCGCGCAGTTTTCTTCTTTGTAGCCGTCTTCTTTGCGTTCTTCGCCACTTTAAGCTCCTCGATTTGAGAGTGGCCGTACTAGCACAGCCGCATTGAGGGGCAACTCTCGATCAGTTGACTCTGAACCCTGGTCCGGGCGCGCTGTCCGCAAGTGGGCCAGCTCACAGTTGGGCTTACGCAATCTGTGATAGATTGGCTTTTTGCGCACTTTTGGGGGATGGTGTGAATGCCGAAGAACATTGTGATCTTTTCCGACGGCACAGGTCAGGCCGGCGGCATCAATTTCGACGAAGCGCGGACAAACGTTTACAAGCTCTACCGCGCCTGCCGCGTCGGCCCGGACACGAAGGTCGAACCATCCGAACAGGTCGCCTTCTACGATGCCGGTCTCGGTTCTGCGTCTGATGGCGGTCATTTCAAGATTGGCTGGATGCGATGGCTGTACAATCTCGCCAGCATGGCGACGGGCCTGGGGATCACTCGGAACATTGTCGATTGCTACGCCGCTATCATCGCCCTGTATGAGGAAGGCGATCGGATCTTCCTGATCGGTTTCAGCCGGGGCGCCTACACGGTCCGATCGGTTGCAGGGGTCATGACGCATTGCGGCGTCCCGCGCCATATGCCCGATGGCTCGCCCTTGCGCCGCGATCCAAAGAGCATCCACAAGCTGGCCGAGCATGCGGTCAAGGATGTCTATCAATTTTGTCCATCCTACTCGCGCAAGATTCTTGGATACCGGCGGTTCCTGCTGGAGACTCGAGATGCAATCGCTGCACGATTTAGACGGCAGTACGGCAGTACAACCACCGTCAACGGCGCCGAGTACGCGAACGTCTTTCCCTACTTCATCGGCGTGTTCGATACTGTCGCCGCCCTCGGGCATAAATATCTGGGCGCGGCGCTCGTGACCTCGGGCATTGCGCTACTGATCGGGTTGCACTGGCTCGGTGGCTTCCTTCAGCCCGTCTTTCCATGGGCCGGATGGGTGGCCTGGATCCTGAGCTACCTCGGCATCGTCACAGCGCTGATTGCTTTTCTCATGAACTATCTGAAGATCGCGCCATCCTTGCCCGACTATGGATTCTGGAAGCGCCTCCAGACCGTGCATTTCGCTCCGCCGAAGCACAAATTCTACGACACGACCCTCAATCCCAACGTGGGCTACGCGAAACATGCGATCTCGATCGACGAGAACCGCGCCGATTTCAAGCGCGTCACCTGGTCGCCCACGGCCGAGAAGCAGGACAAACGAGACGTGCACGACAATCTTTTCTTCGAACAGGTCTGGTTTTCGGGCGTGCACGCCGATGTCGGCGGCGGCTATCTCGAGAACGAGGCTCGGCTATCAGACGTCGCGCTCAACTGGTTGCTCGCCGGAGCTTCGCTCATCCCTGGCGGCCTGAAACACGACGGCAGTGTGCTACGGCTGTCGCCCAATCCCGCGGGTCCCCAGCACAATGAGCAGGCGGGAGGCTTCCTCAAGGCCGGGGTTCGTGATCTGCCGATCTACCCGGAGACGGAAGAATCGAGATCACCGACGCACAAATCTGTCTATCGGCGTTTCGAGGCAGCGTCCGTGCTTCTCTACGATCGCATGGCGGTCTACCGCCCGGACAACATGAGGGTCCACGTCGACTTCAAGCATTACTTCGATGGGAGCGGGGCGCAGCTGCCCGAATGCATCGCCGATGACATTGAACAGAAGTGGGAAGATGCCGGCCGTGTCGGGCGGCTCTGACCCAGATACAACATTCAGGAAGCGGTTTTGTCGGGCGGCCTTCGAGACGCCTTTGGCCTCCGCGAAGACGAGGAGAGCACATCACAATGCCGAGAGTGCATGCGCCACCCGGCCGTTAAAAACACCGTTTGAAAAACCGTTTTAGTTTGGCGCTCTCAAACGGTTTCTCTGGCTAAGGTCTTGATTTATTTGGTGGGCGCACCAGGGCTCGAACCTGGGACCCGCTGATTAAGAGTTCTCTGCGCGCTGAGCATTATCAATGACTTGCTGGTCGCACGCCATTTTTTCAGGCCGTAAATGGACAGTCGTCGGACGATCACAACGGTGCGCTGCGTATTATGGGAGTGTCTGAAACCTTGCGTCGGGGCCACCGGCGACTTCAGCCCACCGGCCGGGGCAAGCCGAGCGAATCGCGCAAGGTCGAGCCGTCGTACTCAGTGCGGAACAGCCCTCGATGTTGCAGCTCCGGCACGAGGCCGTGGACCAGCTCCTCCAAGCCGCCTGGAAGATATGGGACCTGCAACATGAATCCGTCGCAAGCACCCGCCTCGAACCACTCCTGCATGCGATCAGCCACCGTGCTGGGCGTGCCGGCGAAGCCGCTGGTGGTTCTCCCCGCGCCGTAGCGCTGGCGTGATGGCAGACCTCAAGTGCGACATGGCTAATCGACTGTGATCCCGATGACATCCTTTTCCCGCCCGGAACAAAAACAAGAAAAGTGGAGGTCCTACACATTCGTCCTCGGCTTACCGAGGAAATAATTCCATCGCTCCAACCTCGCGAGTCCGAATACACAGTCTGGGACTGCGATATCCCTGGACTGAGGCTCCGGATCAGACCATCCGCTCACAAGAGCTTCATTCTCTTGTACCGCGTGGAGGCTCATTCGAAGCTGAAGAAGATCACCATCGGCAAAGCGGGAGGGGGCGCGACAAATGGCTGAGAAGCTTTTGTCACATGAACGGCTGAACCGCCTGCGGGTAAAGATCTCAAGGAAGTACCGATCTCTAGACGATGAATATGATGAACCATAAATCTGTATCGAGCTACTTCCCGAGTTTTTATCTCCAAATTGGTTTGACCAAAAAGCCCGTCTTGGACAACTTCCCTATTGTTACCCCAGTCGGGTCGAGCAAAGCGGTCAGCCTTCAATGAGCGGACGAAGTACCGAGCCGGCAACGAATCCGATGGACCGTTGTTGAGGCCGGATTTGGATTTCTGCTAGCGACTCAGTATGAGGGTGTTGTGAATACCGACGTTGTCGAAGAACTTCAGCATTCAACCCTGAAGCTGTCTCCTCCTGCTGGGGCCGTGAAGCACTTCAGGCGTAACACAAGACGAGCACCCGGTCCCCCCCCCCCAAAAATAGCACCATCGTCAGCCAAATGAAAAAATACCAGTCAACGTAAAGAATACGCGAAAAACCAAGATAATGACTAAGCTAAATGAACCTGCAATCTAACGATACAGTTTCTTACGCTAGAACGTGACGGCTCTCGGGCTAACTTAACTTTCAGTCCGAGAGTTCTATCATTCTATCCTACCAGATTAAGACAAGAAACGTTTCGTGACAGCGGCGGCGTGAGCGCAGATTTGCTCGTCAGGGCTCGCCTTCCATGACGCCAACAGCTCGGCATACGAGCAAGAACAAAAGGACACCTCGTCATCAGCCACCAGTTGCGAGAATGACTCTATCTCACCACGTGCTGCATTCGATCTTCCTGCGACACTAACTTACCGTCAGGCCAGTGCTCCGGTTCGGCATATAGATAGAACAAGACAGGCCGCTTTCCCTTCCAAATATCCTGCAGCGCGGTCCGAAGGGCGAAGGCATGCTTGACGAGCTGCGCAACGTCCAGTCGCGAGTATCTCTTACCGCCGTCGCGCAAGTCATCCCTGCATCGTTGGTATCTGCCCATCTTATCACCCCAGACTGGACGCCAATAAGCGTCAGACATTTCGGCCTCGCCTCTCGGGCGGAACGGTTCGTAGCGCTTGGACTCGACACCAATCAAAGCTCCCCCGGTAGCAATCAAAACATCGAGACACGGATGCCTACCGCCGGCCCACGGAAATCGCACGATCGATTCGAGGGCTACCGATGAAGCCGGCCACTCGCAATCCGACGTGCCGGGGAGCGCGGGCAAATTCTCTGGCTCGGATAGGAACAAGCCAAACACGTTAGCCACCAGTGCGGCAGACGACTCAGGACTGGCAAACTTTCCGCTCGCAATCTCATTGCCGGGCGCATTGCGATAGGCGGCTTCAATCAGCTCAACTGGCAATCCAGGAAGAAAGTGATCGGCGCTCGTGCAAAAACCTCCGGTCAATGAAAGCCGGAGATTATCTGCTTTTAAGATAATCTGGAAACCAGATTAATTCCTACGCTCGCTATCTATTGGCAGGGCGAAAGTGCGAAGATCACTGGGATCAGCTCGACATAAGGCGCTCGTCGACCTGCTCATCGTAAAGCGGGAGGCAGCAGGCCTGACACAGGCAGATTTGGCTGCTCAGCTAGGTGAGTACCAGTCGTTTGTGGCCAGACTCGAAAGCGGGTAACGCCGTATCGACGTCGTGGAGTTTCTTGAGATTGCCGAGGTGCTCGGATTCGACCCCATCAAGGCGGCGCTGAAAAAGCTATCCTGACCGACCAGGCGGCCGTTCCGCAATCGATCTTTGCGGCCTCCCTTTTTGTCCTAGGGTAACGCCTTCAGCGCACTTCGTTCCTCCTCATTCGGATTAAGCTCCACATTTTCGGGCCGGGCTATGTGAACGGCAATTCGTTTCCGCCCTCCGGCCTTCTATGGGCGTACAGTCGCAGCGTGCTCAGTTGGCGGCGCCGATCTTGCGGAATGGCTCGTGCGGGTGCGCTCGCTTTCGACTGGCCTCGCGAGTCCAAAGACGAATACGACAGCGCGCAACGCGAAGTCAGATCACGCGCGACGTGGAGTATGGGCGGGCAGTTACGTTGTGCCTTGGGTGTATCGGGCTTGCGTCAAGCAAGGCGGCAAGCCGGACAGCTGTTCGGACGATGCGAACGCGCATCCTTGAGAGACTGCCAGCTCGGTTCTATCGTGCGCAGATCAACAGGAACGGCAGGAGGAAGCGTGGCTGATCCATTCACAATTCGCATTTTCGTTCAGACGGCAATCCCGAGGGTTTGCGTATCATCGACCGGATGAACTGGACTGGACTCGGCATCGCATTCCCACGCGAAGATTGGCCAAAGATCAAAACCCGGGCCGACTTTTCGCGCTCTGGAGTTTATATCCTGATTGGTCGCGTTACGGACGACGATTTGCCAACAATTTACATCGGTCAGGGTGATGTCGTTCGCAACCGAATTGACAGCCATTATGCCAGCAAGGACTTCTGGGGTTCGGTGGCAGTTTTCGAATCCAACGCGACTGGTGGCCTAAATCGCGCTCACGCGACATGGTTGGAATATGCGCTGATCCAGCGTGCCCAGCAAATTGACCAAAGCCATCTCGAAAATGGCGTGGAGCCGCAGGCACCGCAGCTTTCCGAAGCGGAGCGCGCCGACACTCAAGCATTCCTGCGGGAGATGCTCCAAATCCTGCCTCTGATCGGCTTGACTTGTTTCGAACAGCCGAAGGCCGTCGCCCTGCCGAAGGCGCATGCAGATAGTGCGGCTGCACCGCCCGTTGCTAATGAACTGATACGATCATCGTACCGGCTCAACAGGAGGGTTTTGAGAAGGTCTTCGTTGGCCAGAATGCCTGGTATGCAATTCGCATCTCGGGCGGGATGCTGCAAAAGATCAAATACATCGCCGCCTATCAAGCGCAGCCTGTGTCAGCCATCACGCATCTTGCGCCTGTCGAGCGGATCGAACCTTACGGCGAAAATGGAAAGTACAAGCTGGTATGTTCCGAGCCCGCAAAGCCAATCGGGCCGATTCCGTTCGGGAGTGCACAATCGGGAGCGATGCAGGGGCCGCGCTATACGACGAGGGCAAAGCTGCTTTCCGCGAAGTCAATCAGCGATATTACAGCAAAAGACTAGCGTGCCGTCTGTTGCGCAGATTTCGGGGAGAAGAATTAGTGCCGCAGTTCATCTTAATTCTTGCTGTTCTAGCGTTGATGATTGTCAACGCTCGTGCAGACGACAACGCCCTCATTGATAAGGTGAAGTCAAGTTGGCGAGCGCAAAGCGGCGAGACCGCCGAACAAATCTTCGCCAAGGTCTCGAAGGTAGCGCACTTCGTTCCGAGGGGATGGGAGGTCGGTCAAAAGACTGACACGAGCGAACCGGTTTTCGTTTCGTGGGTCAAACACCGCCAAGATAAGACGGACGACGAATATACTACCGGTTGGGATGTTGCATCGGACGGCAAAATGACGCTAGGGCCGCCGTACGCTAAGCCGATGGAACTGGGCTGGCAGGCATTCGCGCTTTCGCTCATCGCTGACGAAGCAACAAACGACGAAAAGGGCGTGAACCTTCGCTTTCTGCATGATCTCGCTAACTTCAACTTCGTGGCTACTGCCCAAGGCAAGCTTGGCGACCTACTGCGGCAAGGCCGTTGCGCAATCGGCGATCCGGTTGGGGTGGACTACTTGCCGAAGTTAGATGAGAAGCAGACCGCGAAGGGTGACCTGTGGCGCGTTCAGATTTCAGTCGAATGTAAGATTCCGGGGCCTGCCTATTTCACCCGTGATGGAATCATCGTTTTCGAGAAACGCGAAGGGCAAGATTGGGAGCCGCAATCGTTCTTTGCGAAGCGCATCGCGACGAATGCTCCCGGGTCTTGGTTTGATCGTGCTGACCCGAAAGAGCAGGAGATATTCGAGGCTGGCCGAAAGGCTCTACAGGGCGCTGGCATTCCGACGCGCGGGGTGCAATCACCCTTTCAAAGATAGTAGATGGCTTCACCGATATTCAAGCGGTAGCTTCGAGACGGCTCGACGGAGCATGATTTCGATGCACCGAACGCAGATAGACTCGCCGTTCCCGGCCGGTGGGTCAATGACGGTCAACTCTTCTGGCGCGAACTCTTCGTCGCAGTGATCGCAGTGGACGCTTTCGTGCATGCTGCATTGCCTAGGCGAGCGTGGGCGGGAAAGAAAGCAGGCGCGCGCAGTGGTGCGAGCCTGTGTGCTTGCGTGCCCGAACAGTTTGACAGCTTCATGGCGTGCAGGCTGAAGCTTCGGCTGTTCCCGGCTTTCACCCGAACATGGGCAGTAGCGCAGTCTCGATTGCTAACACGGCTTCGTGCGTCTCTTCGAACATATGCCAGCGCGCGTACATATACTCTGTTCGTCATCGTTTCTGCTGATGACACGATTTCGAGCCCAGTGAAGCTGAACGTACAAGCGTGTCTGGTGCCGTAATCCTTCGCAAGGCGGCTTTTCAATCCCGCTCCTCGACCGCGGCAACACACGGACCTTCTCTCCTGACTTCCTGGTCTGGCTCGACAAGGTCGTCTTCGCGCTCGATACTAAAGGCGATCATCTGATCACCGAAGACGCGGGCAGAAAGCTTTTCGACATCGAGCCCATAGAGGACGGCCTCCTTCTCGTCATCCGGCTCATTACGAGGGGCGAATGGACCATCGCGTCGACAGGTGAATTCAGCAAGAAGTCCGGCTCGACCGGCTCACACCGTCTGGCGATTGCGCAATGGCCGCATTCAGCCCACCCATACGGAGACGATCGCGGAAGCAATCGAGGCGTGCCTGCAGAAATAGCGCAGTTCGGACGCAAGTAACGGTAGCCGACCAAATCCGCGTGTGCGACTCTCCGCACATGACACTTGGCACGCAGTTCGCCATTCGTAATATCTACCGGGCCTAGATGTGCTGCGAACCGCTCCGTCGTCGCTGAACCAGACATCATCCTATTGAGCCGTGCAAGTTCGACCTCTGTATGTGGCGCGAAACTGCGTGCCTTCGGGAAAAAGAAGTGCCTTTGAAAATGGCTCCTCCCCTCACCCTTCCTGCGCCGGAGCGTTGGTGAGCGTCCTGCACACATGAAAGGGTAGTGGCTTCCTGTCTTTTAGAATATCAGATACTCCCCACAGCATACCTTCGAAACTCAATGAAATGGTTTTACCCAGGGCTTACCCCGACCGTACAATTGAAGCGCCTTCGACATAGCCTTTAGAAATTATAGCATTTTTCGGACGTAACGGCGCCGCAAACGACATCTGGAATGTCGAACACCTGCTTGATCCGGCCCGGGCGTGACGTCATCACCGCCACCCGCTGGCCCAGCACGATCGCCTCATCGATACCGTGGGTGATGAAGACGATTGTCTTGCCGGTGGCACGCCAGATCCGGAGCAATTCTCCTTGCAGCGTCTCGCGGGTCTGGGCGTCGAGCGCGGCGAACGGCTCGTCCATCAGCAGCACCTCGGGATCGTAGGCGAGGCTTCGCGCGATCGCGACACGCTGCTTCATGCCGCCGGAGAGTTCATGCGGATAGCGGTCGGCAAAGCCGGACAACCCGACCAGGTCGAGGAAATGCCGCGCGACGTCGAGCCGCTGCTTGGCCTTGAGCCCGGCGATATCAAGGCCGAACTCGACATTCTGTTCGGCGGTGCGCCAAGGAAACAGCGCATACTGCTGGAACACGATGCCGCGGTCGCGACCGGGTCCTGCAATCGGCCGCCCATCGAGCAGAATACGGCCGCTGGTCGGCAGCGTGAGCCCGCCCAGCAGATCGAGCAAGGTGGATTTCCCGCAGCCGCTTGGGCCAACTAGGGCGAGGAATTCGCCGGAGCGAACATCCAGCGTGATGTCCTCCAGAGCGGTGAGGTGACGGCCTGGTCCGCCGCCCGTTGCGCTTGCGCTCGGCGATGATCTTGTCGAACCGGGCCCGGACCTCTTCCGGCGGTGTGGTCTGGGCCCATTCGATGGCCCGCGAAATCCCCTCCACCAGCTTGCGCGAGGCATTGGGATTATCCTCGATGAATTTGTCTCGCAGCACGTAGGCACCGCCGGTGAACTGGCCGAACAGATCGGTGTCATTGAAAAGCGAGCGGATGCCTCCACGCTCGAGGGCTTTGTCGCGCAAGACGCCGCTTAGCGCACTCACCTCGACCTGGCCCTGGCGCAACGCTTGCTCGCTGCTCACCGGTGGGATCGCCACCAGGGTGACCTGCTTGGCCTCGCTCGCGCTGATGCCGGACCTAGCCAGGTACTCGCGCAATACGAATTCCAAATGTGCGCCCAGCGTGTTGACCGCCACCTTCTTGCCAATCAGGTCGCGCGCGGTCTTGATCGGGCTGTCGTCCTTCACGAAGGAGCCATAGTAGGTATTGGCATCGGAGCCGTAATAGCCGACCACCGCCTTGACCGGGGCCTTCGCCGCGATCAGCTTGAGGATCGCCCCATAGAACGCGCCGCCGATGTCGATATCGCCGGTGACGACGGTCTGGATGTCCTGCGGCCCGCTGATGGTATTGCCGACCCATTTGAGCTTGAGCGGCGCGAGATAACCAAGGTCCTCGGCCAGCTCGATAAACGTCACCTGCCCGGCCGATCCCTGGTAGCGGATCTCGGTCTTCTCGAGCGGCGGCTCGGCGAATGCCGGGGCCGTGAGGCCGAGCGCCACGGCGCCGGCCAACAAAACCCGCAACGTCATGCGGGTGGCACGTCCCAACCGGGCGCGCCTTGCGCGAAGCAATCGAAGTATAGCGTTCATCATTGCGAACTCTCCTGAGCGAATCCGGATCAAGCGGCTTTGGCGGTCTGGGGCTTGGATGTCTTGACGCGCATCACGCTGCGGCGACCATCGACGCTGAGCGGTACATCGCCATCGATGGTGACGCGGCGCACAACGCGGTGCTGGTCGCCATAGTCGTTGACCGCGTAATGTTGCGTGGCGCGATTGTCCCAGATCGCAACGTCGCCGGCCTCCCAGTTCCAGCGTACGGTGTTTTCCGGCGCCGTGATATGCGACTGAAACAGCTCGAACAGCTTCTGGCCATCATACTTCGGCAGCCCAATGAAACGCTGGACGAAATTGCCGAGCACGAGGGTCCGTTCGCCGGTCTCGGGATGGACACGCACCACCGGATGCTCGGCTTCGTAGATCGTTCCGGTGAACACCTCGTCGAAGTGCTTCCTATCCGCTTCGGTTGCCTGCGTCTTCACGGCGTAGTCGTACGCATTGCTGTGCACGGCCCAGAGCTCGTCGGCGAGCTTGCGCAACGGTGCCGGCAGGTCGAGATAGGCTGCCGCCGTGTTCGACCACAGCGTGTCGCCGCCATAGGGCGGGATCACCACCCCGCGCAGCACCGGGATCTTGGGATAGGCATCGACGAATGTGACATCGGTATGCCATTGGTCCGCGCGGCCAGCGCCTCGAGCGGAATCCAGCTCCAGGATCGACGACATCCCCTTGATCGCCCCGACCGTCGGATGGGGGACCAGCTCGCCAGGCTGATGGCAAAGCGCTCCTGCTCGGCATCGTCGAGATGTTCCTGGTCACGAAAGAAGATGACCTTATGCTCGAGCAGCACCTGGTTGATGGCACGGACGGCCTCGTTCGAGAGATCGCCCGATAGCGCGCCGAGCCGCGCCGCACGCTTCACGATGTCCGCGCGCGGAATGACGTTGTCGATGATTGTCGTGTTGCTCATGATCGTTTCTCGCGATGCGATCCCCAAGGCAAAGCTCCGCCGATCGCCGGTCGCAAGAGCGACGGCGGAGATAAATCAGGTCATCTCAGGCTGTGGGCCCTATTCGGCCGCAACATGCTCCCGCACACGGCCGGAGCCACAACATCGATCCCAAACCGGATGCAGACGTAGAGTTTCGCTTGCTACAGCTCTCAACATGCGGATCCCAGACATGAGCGAACGAAGGCAGCTTTCTCTCAATTTCTTCATCTATCCTGATAGTCATCATGAGGCTGCCTGGTGTCACAGGGATTCAGCATCCGACAGTATTCTCGACGTCACCTACTATCAGGAGCTGGCGCAGCGCGCCGAGGCGCACAAAAATTCGACGCGGTCTTTGCGATGGCCCGGCGCTGGCGACAATGTCCGTTATGCCCAGCGGTTTCGGCTCGAGCCGATCACCCTGCTCACGGCGATCGCATCGGCTACCAGTCGGATCGGCTTGATCGCGACGGCGTCGACGACCTACACCGAGCCGTACAACCTGGCGAGACTGTTCGCCTCGCTCGATCATATCAGCGGTGGCCGATCCGGTTGGAACATCGTGACGACGAGCTCGCCGCAGGCAGCGCAGAACTTTGGTCTGCCCGAGCATCCTCCGCATCACGAGCGCTACGAGCGGGCGCGGGAGTATCTGGACGTGATCACACGCCCTTGGGACAGCTGGGAGGACGACGCCCTCATCAACGATCCCATCTCTGGAGTGTTTGCCGACACCGGCAAGATCCACGCTATCAACCACGTTGGAAAGCATTTTCGTGTACGTGGGCCGCTGAACATCTCGAGGACGCCCCAGGGACGGCCGGTCTATCTCCAGGCAGGATCGTCCGACGATGGACGTGCAGCACGTTTCGCCGAGGCGATCTTCGCCGCGCATCAGACACTGGCGAGTGCCCAGGATTTTTTACGCCGACATCAAGCGCCAGGCTCGCGCCTTCGATCGCAGCCCGGATCAGATCAAGATCCTGCCCGGCATCAGTCCTTTCATCGGCAGCACGCAGCTCGAGGCCGACCGACTGCAGGAAGAATTCAACGACCTGATCCAGCCAGAATATTCGCTGACCCAGCTGCGTCAGATGCTCGGTCTCGACCTTTCAGGGTTTGACCTCGACGATCCCTTTCCCCGTCATTTGATCGATACCGGCAGCGCGCACGGCGTCGCCAGCCGCTTCAAGCTGGTGATCGATATCGTCGATCGCGAGAAGCCGACCCTTCGTCAACTGGTGCAACGAGTGGCCGGTGCGCGCGGTCATTGGGTGATTGCTGGTCCGCCGGAAAAGATCGCCGATAACATCCAAACCTGGTTCGAGAACGGCGCGGCCGATGGTTTCAACGTCATGCCGCCTTGTCTACCGGTGGATTCGACATCTTCGCCGAGCAGGTCGTGCCGATCCTGCGCAAGCGCGGTCTATTCCGGCACGACTACGCAGGCAAAACGCTGCGCGATCACTACGGCTTGGACCGGCCAGCAAGCGTTTTCTCCGATTCCATTCAGGCCATCGCGTAGCTTGCCGGACCTCCTCTCATGTCCTTCAGCGCCGGCTTTCTCGAACTCTCGGGTCGATTGTAGCGGATCGACCTAACGCCTTCGCGGGATCTAATGTCGCAGAGATATTGCGAAATCGCGCATCGGCTTCTTGCGCCACAGCGGAATCGATCTTCATTCTTCGACAGTCGAATTTGCGAACACCTCCAACGCGCGTTTCCAGCCGAAGCAGGTTCTCCTGATTGCGGTCACCCTTGCGGGCCTTGTCAAGCTTGTGCTTGTCGATCGCCTGCGGGATCCGAACCGCGGTGTAGTACGCCAATTCACCACCCTTTCGCGTCCGCCGTGATCGCGAGAATAATGGCATTCGGGAAGCGAACGTCGCTCCCGGCCAGATACTCAGCGATCGCCTTTAAGTGGGCCCTGATCTCCGATCTCTGAGATCCTTCGATGTGGCAGCCGGCCGAATGCCTGATGCGGGCAATATTGCACCGAGACGGGATGATGATGGCGGCCAGCATTCGGCCTGCAAAATTTGCAGGCCGATTGACTCTCTCCGGACCTGTCGCAGCTCATGAACACGTGAAAGCATGTCCTCCTAAGGCATGAAAACACGCGATCGGCAGCGCGAACCCGCCGCGGGCGCCCGCCTACCCAGTGCGAGGGCGCAACGGGCCACCGAGCCTCGTTGGGGTAAACCCGCTGATCGATCGCGATGGCGCGACACGTCGGAATATTGATTCCTTCGCTTAGTCTGACCCTGGCGTTGGAAACGTCCCCCGGAGGGCCGGGGGCCCCCCAACAGTCCACCTTGTCACAAACCGCAGCGCGACTTCCTGCCCGTTCAGTCGAACCAGTTCGCAACGCCGGAATGCCAGCCCCGTCGTGGACAGCAATAGGAAAAACCGACGCGATTGCAGGACATCCGTCGGCCCACTTATTCGCAGTATCGCGCCAGTTTCAGAAACATCGATGAATACGCAATCGCGCCACCATGTTCCATCAGCCCCCAAGAGAGTGGCTCTGTGCTCATGTTCAAATTGAACACGCCTCGCCTTCCGCTTATCCCAGTTCATACGCTCACGCTGTTCAACAACAGCTTCAATAGCCATTTAAGAAATTAGACAAAAATACTTCGGCTCAGAGCGAGGGCTTCTACAGAGACACAGTCCGTCAGCAGCGGGTAACCAGCTTGAGACCGCGCCGACAAGATCGGCCTTTAGCTGAATGCAGAGATATCGAATTGAGCAGAGTGAATCCCCGCTGCGGTGAAGGCAAATGACTTTACATAACCGCCTCGAACTTGAGAGCGCTAATTGCTGCCAAGTACGTTGGCTGAACCGAGATTGTCCTTCAAATTGACCGCATAATTACTGCTGTTTCAGCGCAAGAGCGCAATTTGTCAGCGGATTTGCCGAACCGCCCGCCGTTTTGCGGCGGCAACAAAGGATTTCGCGTCTGAGACAGAGAGCGAGAGCCAAGCGGCCCGCGCTTTCCTGATCGCTGCAGGTGGTTGGACCCGCCACTTGGAGCCGGCCGCGTGATGTATTTGCAGCAGCCAGCGAAGCTGGTGGCGACACGGCTGTTCTCGGCGATGCTGGATGAATACCGCCGCCGCGACCGACGGGGCAGCCGCTCGACGGAAAGGTCCTGACGGCTCCGCCTGCTAGAGTGGCCTCGCAAGGCTGCTTCACACTTGCGATCGGGGCCACGCGTGCGATTTACGGTGTAAGTCAAGGTCTATGCAGTGGGAAAGGCGGAATCAAAGAAATGGGTTAGCGGCCAAGCGGTTGTGAAAGCCTCGCCCGCCCGCCAACAAAAACCGCGCTCTGCTCGCTGCGATTGGCTTTCGGACGACGCTGAGCTCGCACCATCGAAGCGCATTTCCAAGTCGTTTCGGAAACTGCGGGCCGCTCCATTGTGCCCCAAAGCAGCGTGTAAAGCGCACGTTGCGGACCGACAGGAGCTGCTACGCGGCTTTGCTTTGGCCACCCTCGACCACGGTAAACCGGGCGCGCCGATCCGCCGGTGACGCCGGTTGCTCGCTCTGCCCGCCAACTTCCTCTACGTCTGATGGTGATGGATCTACTCGGACGGAGTCCGGCGCGGTCGCTTCCCCCGTCGATTCGATACCCCGCACCGTGGCTCTGGCGCTCTCTTCCATCATCTCAAGCGCAATCGCACCCTTCGCGGTCAACCGCCAGCCGAACGAATATCGCTGCACGAAACCGAGCGAGAAGATGTCCAGCGAAGGAAACGCGGCACCAAGGCGCTTGCTATACTCCGCCCAATCCGAGCCGCAGGTCGCGAGAAATGCGAGGTCGCGCTTAATGTCCGGAAGCCTAGCCAACCCGTTCGGGCAGCTGGCAAGCACCTTCATTATGGACGCTTGGAAATTCACAACCGCAACCCACACCAAACAACAAGGCCATTCTGCCAGCGATGCACTGCCCAAAGCAACCACTTCCAAGTCGCTGTGCGGTTGATCCGGCTGTTTTTAGCTATCGGGTCTGGGGTTTGCCCTGAATTCCCGGCGCCCGAAGGTCGAAGAGCGGTTTCTTCCATTCTCGTGAGCACCCGTCCCAAGGATAACGATTCCTCAGGTTCAACAGGCCGACCGCTGGTCAAGCGCCTCATCGTGCCCAATGGCGATCGCACTCCGAATGGTCGACTATCGATCCCGTTTTCGATTGTTGATCAGGCGTTCAGCCGGATCGGCGCACGCTTTTCTCTGAATGCCGCGGCTCCGTTTGCGGCGTCCTCGATAAGATCAGGGTTCGCAGCAGCTCATCATTTGATGACCGGCGTTGCTCGCGCGACGCCTCGGCAGCGGTCCTTGAATCCCTCTGCAGGCCGCGTCCGCCCCAAGCTCGGCGTCTTGGAGAGTTGGGTGGGCTCGAACCACCAGCCTCCTATTCAAGAGAGAGGGCGCTCCAATTCCGCTTTGGCGATCCAAACTAAGTTCCTAATGAGCTCTTTGTTAGCCGCAAAATGCTCCAGCTCCTGCCGTAACTTGTCAAATGTTCTCAGGCGCATCGCCGCTGTACTGTTTACCAAAGCGATCATCGATATAGCGCCTGAGTGCCGCAGCCGCGTTCAGCATATGGGCGCGCATCCGCCGCGCTGCCGTATCGCGGTCACCCTCCGCAATCACTTGCATGATGGCCTCATGCTCGTCTCGGGAACGGCGAATGCCCGATGTCGCAGTTCGTAAACTGATGGACTGTGACCTTCGCCACAGGGTTCTCCCGCTGCCTGATCCTCGGGTTTTAGTCTACGATGGGTTCGCCATGCATGACCATCACCCGATCGGGCGATCCTGGCTACTACGCCTAGATCATGCGTGATCTAAATGATGCTTATAAGGGAACGGTCGAGCCGGCTCGCTTTCGAAATCGAACGCTTAAGGGGAACCATTGGTCTGTGTGGCACTTTCGAATAAAACAAATGTCTCCACCGGATGGTCGCCTGCTACCAGTCAGAATTGAACGATACGGCTTTGTTGGCCCGCGGCATTCGTCAGCGATCTAGGCTGAGCTCGCACATTTATTTAACTGCGCGTGGAGCGAAACATTATCGAGTTCGCCTTCCCACCAGGACACAAACACCGCGGCAATACCGTTCCCGATGATGTTGGTAAGCGCACGCACCTCGCTCATGAACTTATCGATCGAGAATACGATCGCAATGCCAGGGACAAGTTCAGGACTGACCACAGTCAAGGTCGCGGCCAGGGTGACAAAGCCGGCACCGGTAACACCGCTTGCGCCTTTCGAGGTGAGCATCGCCACAATGAGTATCGTGAGCTGCTGGCCGAAATTGAGATCGACCCCGAGCGCTTGCGCGATGAACAAGGTCGCCAACGTCATGTAAATGTTCGTCCCATCCAAATTGAACGAGTATCCTGTCGGCACCACCAGGCCAACGACCGCCTTCGAACAGCCAAGCCGTTCCAGTTTTTCCATCAACTGCGGCAGCGCGCTTTCGGACGACGATGTTCCGAGCACGATCAGCAGCTCATCCTTGATATACCCGATGAACTTTAGAATAGAAAAGCCTACCAAGCGCGCGATCAGGCCAAGCACAATGATCACGAAGAGCCCGGCTGTCACATAAAACAGGGCAACCAATCCGAGGAGTTTACCGAGCGCGGACGGTCCGAATTCGCCGATAGTGTAGGCCATGGCGCCGAACGCCCCGATTGGCGCTGCCTTCATTACGATCCTGATGACTCCAAACACCGCTTGCGCAGCATCGTCAACCAGACCGCGCATCCGCTCACCCCCCTCCCCAAGCGCCATCAGCGAGAACCCGAATAGGATGGCAAACAGTAGCACCTGGAGCACGTCACCTCGGGCCAAGGCGCCAACTACACTATCCGGAATGATATTGAGGAGGAACTCGACCGTCTTCTGCGCTTCCGCCGTCTTGACGTAGTTGGCTACGGCCGCGGCATCCCCCTTGGGAGCGAGCCCATGACCGACCTGAGCGAGATTGCCCATCACAAGACCCAGGATGAGCGCGAAGGTTGATACGATCTCGAAGTAAAGTAGCGCTTTGACGCCGACTCGGCCGACCTTTCGTGCATCCTGAACATGCGAAATTCCGGAGACAACAGTGCAGAAGATGATCGGCGCGATCACCATCTTGATCAGCTTGATGAACCCATCACCAAGCGCTTTGACCCAGCTACTCGTCCCCACAGCGGGCCATAGCCAGCCAACGAGAATGCCAATCAGGATCGCTATGAGTACCTGGACGTAAAGCACTTTGTACCAGGGCCCAGATTTCCGGAACAGGGCGGCGGCTTTGGCAGAGCGGCGCTGGCGCTGATTGTACATCATGCTCGACCCGGCGCCGTGCTCGCAAAGAGGCTCATTGAAGGTACAGCTTCGCTCAGTGTTCCTTCACCGGAGGGCGCAGGGGAATCTGACGGCTCCGAACAGCACAGTCCAGAGCCACGGACTGGCGCCTCTCCCGAATCGGCTTGCCGTCCAAGCGGAACGAAGTCCTGAACCGCTTCCAACAGCAACGATAGAAACTTGAGAAAGCTTCCTTGAGAGCTAGAAAGCATCAGCGTCACCACCCATTTCTATCTTTTTAGTTGTTCGAAGATGCCATCCAGCATCTTCTAGGACGTCAATCTTAGCAGCCGCCAACCATCTTCACTTCAGCAGGCACTCTCGCCGCTATCGCGTCGGAGCGCGACCAAACTTGAGGAAACATTCGCCATAAAGAACTTATGGTGGTGCGGCCTCGCCTGCGTTCACCGGCTCGCGGCTCCTGTCCTCACTTCATGTGAATGCCCGGACATTCCCAAGAGGCTTCGATTTCGATCGCAAAACCACGAGGCCGAAAAGACATGCCAAGCAGCATTGCTCACGCTGCCTCCCTTGGCGATCTCGGTTCCGGTTTTTCGAGAGCCGTGTTTTGCGGGGCTGAACAGCACTCCTCGTAAGAGAGCTTCTCACTCCTGTAGCTCGCCAACGCCTGGAGAGAGCACTGCACGACGTCCCGTTTCGCTAGATCCGAGGCAGGCGCTGCATCCAGCCATCTCAGCGCCACCTCGACCAATTCGATCGCGCGGTCCCTCTTACCGGTCTCGTAATAGTACTGAGCGACCGCCCCGTACGACAGGAACTTCGCGCCGTCGCTGCCGCGGGGCGGATTCGCCGCCAGGATGTGTTCGGAGAGCTCCTTGCCCATGGCAAAGCGCTCCGCATGTGGAAAATCGGAGTAGTCTTTCGCGGGGTCGAACAGTTGGCGGATCGCGACGCTCATCCAAACCACGGACTTCTTCTCGATCGCGTCGCGAACTAATTGGCGCAGCACCGGCAGGCCAGCCCCCAGGTCGCGTATCTTGTGAAGCAACAATTCCGCTTGAAGCCCACGGAAGGTGACCTCGTCCGGCATCACGGCGAGGGCCTCCTCGATAGCTGAAAGGGCTGTCGGCCAATCCTTTGTCTTCATGGCGGGCTCAAGTCTGGCAAAGATTGGCTCCACCAGAGCTCTCTTCTGCGATAGTTCACGCTTTCTGCGTCGGCCCGTGTTTATCCTTTCCGCATCCAGCGCTTTGGCTTCGTCGCTCATTGCCCAGGATCCGTTCAGAACTTTGGGCAAGGCATGATCGAGCTGCGTCGGATGGCCAATAAAGGCGATGTGGCCGTCACGGTCAACGACGAATGACGTGGGAATCCCGACAGAAAAGCTTGGATCCAGCCAAAGCTTGTTCATTTCGCCGGCATAGTCGAATGCGATCGCGTAGTTCAGATTTGACAAGCTTTTTGTCAACCAGGCGTCCAAGCTGGCTCGCGCTTCATTTTCCGTCGAAGCTTGTTCGTGAGCAGCGATGCCCACCACCTCAACTCCGTTGTTGCTGTATTTGTCTTGCAGGACCACCAGATTTGGCATCGAGGCGATACATGGTCCGCACCACGTCGCCCAAAATACGAGGATATATACTTTCCCACGTTCGAACTTTCTAACGGGCTGGCCGCGTAGCCAGTTCTCCACTTTGATCGAGGGGGCCCGCGAACCGACGCTCAGCAGGTTCGCCGCACCGACTTGACTTGCGCTCTCAGTCAGACTGGTCATTGCTCAAATTCGCTTTACCTGGCTCTGCGGAGAAAATAGCAAGTCGCATGCCAGCCAGCGCTCATTGAAATTACGCATTTTTTGTATCATTCCTGTCGAGCTTGCGACGCATGTCGCATATCCGACCAGTTGCTTGGAGCTTCTCAGGCAATCGGTCGGTCGGAGGTTCTTGACGCGCCTGTTATCCGATGAGGCGGGAAGTCAGGCAGCGCAAGGTCGAGTTCACCACTCCACGTCCTGATCGGCTTCCAGGATGACCATTTCGGCGCTCGGGATCACGACGTGAACTGACCTGCTTTGGCCCGTCAACTTGCGCTTGAGTGCGATCTGACATTTCCAATGTAACTTTTTGAGCCAAGGGGGATTGAGGGATAGTTTCCTTCCTTTGCGGCCATTGCTCGAGAATTCACCCCGTCGCGTACTGGACGAGGAAAGCCCACCCGAAATGCAGAAGTTGAGCACCTGCTCATTCCGATCGATGGCCGCGTAAACAAAAGCAGCCATAGGCGGCCCGATCCAGGAAGCGCTCAAGAGCCGCCTGGGCGACGACGCTCTCGCGCATTCCCGGGCGGTCAGCAAAATGCTGTTCTGAAACTTGAACCGCTATCTTTCTGGTCCGCGGAGCTTCGCTTGGGCTCAGCTGCGCGTCCACCTCAGCGTCATTCCGACTTGAGCTCGGTTTTTTGCGGCGCCCGGCGCCAATCTGCATACTCCAGCTTGCTTCTCTCTGCGAAAGCATGATGGAGCTGCTGCCGTCGATCGCGCTGCGCTTTCTCAACCACTTTGCATTCGAAACGTTTCCGACGATCACGGGCAACACACTGCAGCCCGTCGATAAAGGCTGGGTCTTCGAACAGCCTTGGTACCAATGCGTGGAAAAACCCTGCACATAGGAGAACTATAGTGGACAGGCTAAAGCGCATAACTGAACTCGTCGCTGAAAAAACATCGATAGATAACGAGCTTAAAACGCTGAAGGAGCAGATCACTCAGGAGACTGCGGCACTCAAGAAACCCCGCGCGACGCGCAAGATGAAAGGGAGCGAGCTCCAACTGGTGAACCAATGAGTAAGGTCGACCTTGAAGGATCGGACAAAAGAGGACTGCCATGAGCGACCTTCTCTGGTGTCCCGAATGCCGTCACTCTCGCATTAGCGAAGAACACTCCTGGCTCTTCGTTCAGCGCTGCGAAAGATGCGGAACCGAGTTGGAGGACGATGCGCCGCCTCTCGAATCGATTTCAGAGAAGTCGATTTCGGCTACAATGTCGAAGAAGAAGAGGACGACGGAGAAGCCGAGCGGGACGAAGCTGAGGGCGACGAAGCCGACCCGCAGTAAGAGGAGGAGCCGCGCGAATGCGGCTCTATTTTTGGTGTCACTTGAGTTACGCCACGGATTTAGCGTCTAAGAATATGCAGCATGTCCAGGCGATCACCGGTCATGCTCATTCGTACCGGCGCGGCCCTGTTTCGGCGGCCTCGTTCGAAGCCACGCAACGTCGGGCCCATTCGATTTGTGCGTCGGTAGCGCGCTGATTACGAGCGTACATCTCGGCCACCGGTGCCGAATATTTCGGGACGTAGTATCTGACCTCGCTGCATGATACCGCAATGTGGGTCTGTAGTGACGCGAAGCGAAGGCTTCGGAGCCCAGGGGCAGCAGCAACGTAACAATGGCCCCCGCGCGTACAATCATTCCCCCGCCGCCTGTCTGCTTCCCACGGAGAGCAGGTCTGAGTCGCGCACACGACGCAAATTAAGAATCGCGCACTGGTCAAAGCGCCGGGAAACTGTTGCTCCAACGCTTCGGTGTTGCAGATAATGGCTGCAGATGCAGGTGTTTTGAAGCGGCCTGGACGCGGCTTCGTATCAATGTCGACGCGGGGACGCGCGATCGTTGCATTGAACGGTAGCTATCAGCGCCGAAGAACTCTCCTTCTCCGCGCGGCCTTCGGGATACGCCGACCAAACCTTCTCGCGTTAGCGGCTTGCAGGCGACGCCGAAGCGTCTGCAGTTGCCCGAATAGTGCGATGAGCTCCTCGACCCGTTCACGCAGAATAGCCGAATAGTTGTAAACCTGACCTCGATTACTCATTACTGCCTCGAACAATGACTATTGAAACAATATGCAGGCCGCAACGGGAAGAGTATGCAATCGGAGGTAGGACCATACAAGCTCCAAAAGACGGTAGCGTGAACTTGGAAGGCCCCAGACACCAGAGGGGTTGTCGCTGCGCGTTCCTTTCGCTTTGTGTTTCGGGTCAGCTCCGTTCGAAGGTTCAGTCGATTGACAAGGCTGCGGGGGCGATGCTGCAATACAAGAACGGGCACACACGCCGGCACCGGTGTGGCGGTTACTTCCCTACTGATGGGTCTGGTGCTCGCTCAAGAGGCGTGCGAGGCTTGCCCATCCCCGTGGTCCCGGAGGGAGCCTCGCCACCGGCTGTGGTGCTCCCAACCCGCTCAAACGTCGTGACGAATGCCGCGAACGCCGCGACTATCACGGCAATCGCGAACAACAGGATCACAGGGTCGGGATTCCGCTCAGTACTCATGAGCAACTCCACTCAGGCGGGCCGGCAGCTGAGCAGCGCCCCAAATAAGCCGCGCATCGCGGCGTATCAGCTTTCGGTCGAGAGCTTCGGGCCCAGCGCTCTCCAAATTATCACGTGCGCTTACAAACGGCGCAGTTTATTGCAGATTCAAAATATTTGTTGGTCAAACCGGGGCGTTGGTTCAGATGGGTTAGCGCCCCGAACAAGCGGGTGCTCCCGCGAAGCATCATGCCATGTTGGCTGAGTGTCCTGAGCGCCGTCGGGGTTGAGGAGCATGGGCAGGTTTGCTGTCGTAACCCGCAGCGCTGACGGCGCTGCTTCGACGGTTATTGAAGGATTACGTCAAGCTGCGAAATCCGCGCGCGACAATGCCGCATCAAGTGGCATTCGAAACTGATGTGAAGCCTGAAGCGAAAGCAGTTCCGTTTCGATGCTCTGACGGAACCCAATTGGATGCCCTCAAAGGGCAAATTTAGTTATGTCCGATAATCATGATGACTCCACCGCAGTAATAAAAAATAGGATTGGGGAAAACAGAAGCAGGGAGTTTTGCGATGGAAGCTATGCGCCGCTTTCGCGCGATGGCGTTGCTATGCCGACAAGCCGCCGCGCGTGATCCCGAGAGAAGCTGGAAGCTGCTCGCAGAGGCAGAGTACTGGGAGCATCTGGCGGCTACAGCTCTAGCCCACTAAACGCACGAATTAGCGATTGCTCAAATGTCCTGTTTTATCGTGGCTCCTTAATCCAAATTATATTCCGGGGCAGGTAATGACCAATATTCGCGAGGGCTACAGCGGTGCTGTTCTGCACGCACGCCTCCAAACGCTCATCGCCGAGCTTAGAGAGGTGGGGAAGCTTCGAAATAGGCTTCGAATCGTAGGGGCGAGAACAATCGGCAGAAGACGGCGGGCTGGAGCGGGCAGCAGAGCAAGAGCCGTTTGGAGACCATGTTAGATGAACCTGAGCATTGATCCGCATCAGCCTACGGCGTAAAGAATGAGAAATAGCCGGGCACGGGGAGGCCAATCTCTTCCCAAAATCCTGGCCACCTGTTCGCCTCGCCGGTGCAGCGGCAACCGGAGTTTGTGCACTCCATCCAGTCATAGATAGCCACGAGACGAGCTTGCCATTTGTACGCCGTCTTGGGCTGCAGCGTCACGGCTGTTGCCCCTACAAGTCGAGAGCAATCGTTTGGAAGACATCCTGCTACGGGAGACAGGATATTGGGTTGATACGTAAACTGTTCGTGCCCTTCTCTGATTTCGAATTCGACGATCCCCCTCGGCGGGCAAATATTGGGCGAAGGATCTGGATCGCCGCCTACTCGCAGAACTACTCGATTGGTCTTTGCGGTGCCCGCCCAAGGAATCTGTGTCCCATCATGGCTCATTTGCTCCACAGACACATTTTTCGGCTCGTGCCTTAAGAGGGTAATCCCGAAAAAACATCTTTGCCGTTCAAGCAATTTGGGCGCGTCCGCCGACCGGCGAGGTCGCTCGGCGAGAACCGGCCAGCAGCCAAGTGCGACTAGCGAGAGTAAGATTGCTATGGAAAACGGCTTAACGACAGCATGCCCTCGAAGCATTTTTTGATCCTTCTCGACAAATTGGATCGACAACAACTGAAGCTAGGAAAATCCACGGCCCAAAAGCCACACCTATCCTATAACGATGATCGTGCGACAACCAATGGGTGTTTCTATTGCAGAGCAGCATCTGTTGCAGCGCTTTGAGGTTTCATCAATGTCAGCCGCTCGGGGCCGTGGCGTCAACGCGCTCTGTGAACGCTGACAGCAAACGACCACTATGAGTGCGGCCATCATTGCTGTGACGCTGCCAGGGCAGCGGACAACGGCGGTCGCGTTGTCTTATTGTGCGAAAATTAGATGTGTGCGGGTCCAACCAGCCTCGCCCGAGGAAATATAACAATCGGTAGAAATTTGGAGAGGGGGCGCGACGAGATGTCTACGCTAGGATGTGCTTATGAGCGACGAACCGAAGTTTGACCTGCTGCCCAGACCGCCTTCGTTCGCCGACGAAAAGGTAATCATTGTACAGGCGACTACAGGGCGATACTGTTCGAGTGGTACAAGATCGTGGGCAGTTTGAACGTGGTCGTTGCCCACATACAACGCGAATCGCCCGCCTTCAGACCGATCCCTGACAAACAATTCAGTGTACTGGTGGGCCTGCTGAATCGGTGTGCTCGTCTTGCCGGTCGTCAGCACAATCGCGTCCTCGCCAACATGAGACCAGGACAAACGCAGCAAGTCGCCTAGGCGCAAGCCAGTATGCCCGGCCAGATCAACGGCGTGGCCGATTTCGGCAGAGCAGGCCTTCCTGATCCGCGCGACGACTCCCGGCAACTGGGGGCGCATTGTTCGCCTAACCGGCTGGCCTTACAATCAGGCGTTCCGGAAGGCGGTTTTTGAGTACGTCAGGAACCAAGAGTTCGCACAAAAGCCATCGCGCCTCGACTCGCTCTTTTTCTTGACGACGAATATGAGGCACGCTTTTACGCCACTTCGGATGGCCGACAGGCCACGATGCTGCCCTATGAGATTGAGCTGCTCGACGCCCAAGCCCCGAAGCACTTTGCTGACTGGCGAAGTCTCCAACCACAAACGCCTTTGGTCGACCTCAACCGGGTCCGTGACTATTGGTCGGGGCAAATGCTTCCTCCGCACCGGATTGACGACAACGCGACTGCAGCGTGCCGTGAAGTCATCGCTGTTACCCCGGCGCGGATCATTCGGCGTATTTAGCGCGTAGGACTTGCGCTCGCGCTTTGGTTGCGATCTGATGCCTGCTTTCTAGATATGGCATTTTGCGCCGGAGGATTTCATGTCAGTAGCGGCAGAAGCAATCATGCGGGTGATCCGTCGAGAGCTCGCAGACGTTCAAAACCACATCGAGAATAAGGAGACTGACGAAGCGCAAAGCGCGCTCGATGACGCCATTCGCAAGTTGAAGCGGATAGCGAATGAGCTGGGATGAGGGTATGGATCGAAATCAACGTCGCCTAGCGAAGAAGCAAGCGCCAAAAGCCGTCGCGGGCGGGATCGACCCATCCGCGCTCAACGAGTTTATTGTCGCGGAGTTGGCGCGACAGATTCATGGCCATCTCGGTCGCGCCAAGCAGAGCTTCAGCGTCGATGAAACGCTGGAGTATTTGTTCTCGAAGATCGATTTGACGGTGAAGGGTATGGCCGACATTCCTATCGCTTGCGGTCGCGGATGCTCCCACTGCTGCAACATTTGGGTGAGCGCCACAGCACCTGAAGTCCTTTTTCTTGCAAAGCGTCTATCGTCGCGGGCCGGCGCTCGCGTGCGGGAGGCGCATGAAATCACCAAGTCGTTCTCGCACGAGCAACGACCCTACAATCCTCACCCGTGTCCTCTCCTCGAAGCTGATAAGTGCTCCGTCTACCAGGACCGCCCCCTGTTTTGCAGGCTGGCTTCGTCTGCCGACGCAGAGATTTGTCGGCGCTCGTACACCAACCTCACCGACGAGAACATTCCCACCCCGATGATGTACATCGTCGGGCGCGATGCTTACTCAACTGCACTTTCTGTCGCATTGAAGGGAGCGGGCCTTTCGCACGTCTGCTACGAGCTCAACAGCGCACTCCAGCTCGCGCTAAATACGCCAGACGCGGAGAGAGCTTGGCTATCCGGGGAGGACATCTTTGCGGCAGCACTCACTCAAGAGGACGCCGTCCCCTTCGAAGAATCGCCCGGCCACGCCATGCTTTATGAGATGGTCTTCAAATAGCGGATGACGAAGAGAAACGCGCCTTGCACATGCGGCTCTGGCAAGAAATTTAAGCATTGTCACGGGCGTAAGGGGGCAGACGAGCGAAATGAAGTCCTCCGCCGCCGGCGCGAGGCAGAGATGCGGGGGCAGGCTCAACAAGGGCTCGGCAAAGCGGGATGCAGGCCGCGAGGAACGTAGCCTCGTGTTCCGGAAGTTCGTTGGCGAAATGGGCAGCCCATACCAGCTTGCAGATCGCGTCGAGATGGTCCGGCGATTCGCAGGGAGCAATGTCGGCATGCAGCTTCACCGCCGCCGCAGTCTGCAGCGTCGCGCCGGGCGCGGTCTCCTCCGCAACCGTCATTGCGGCACCGCCCGGCCAAAGGCGAGTTCCGCAACGGCTGCCGCAGTCGCTGGCGGCAAATGGAAGTCCGCCCTCAGGCGACGCGCCTGCAACGCTTGTAGGGCCTGCGCGGGGGTGCTATTTGTGTCGGTGCTGAAGTTGAATTTGCGATTGGGGGCTGCCTTTGCCGAGGCGGCCCTTCGCATTTCAGGAGGCGTGGCGCCTCCATTCCAGCTTCAGCGAAGCTACGCGTCTCGAACGGACTGAGGGCGCCATCGCTCACCCCGATCTGGAACATTCCGTCGTCGCGCTGGATGATCAGCGCTCGGTTTTTGCGAGCACTGCGTAAGGTATTGATGGGATTGGGGCGAATTGGCGCTGGTTTTGCAGCTAACACTTTGAATGTCCTTGAGAACATCGAGCTTCCCAAGCTGAGTACTGGCTTATGGCTGTCCATAAGGACTGCTACGCGCCAATTAGGCTAATCCAACAAGGCGGTCCTCGCCGGAGGGAGACCCGGCCCCGAGGAAATCGGGATAGCGGTTGGCCGCGATGATCTGGACGTCGAGCTTAGGGTAGAGCTTGCGAAATGCCGGCAGCATCGGCGCCATGTAGATCATCGCAAACGACAGCGAACTCGTGACGCGCAGCATGCGCTTGGGCGACAGCGCGCGGTCTCTGACGCCATCCTTCAGGAGCGGGCTGCAACGCTGCAACAGATCCTGCCCTGCCTCGGTCAGCCATTGCCGGCGCGTGTTGCGCTCGATCAGCCGCACCGCGAGCCGCTCCTCCAGTCCGCTCAGGTGTCGGCTCGCGGCCGCGTTCGACATCCGCCGAATGTCCGCAGCTCTTGGACAGGCTGCGAAGATCTCTAGCTGGAGCAGCCGATCCAGTTTTGGCACATATCGGAAAAGAGGCCTACGAGTTTGGTTGCCGCTTTCCGCAAGGCAAATTATTCGACACGCCGAACTCAGACGTGACTCGAGCCAATGACGCGCCAGTAACTGCCGCCGTTATTTGATGGGCGCACCAGACTCGAACCTGGGACCCGCTGACTGAGAAACCACATCCGCCGTACAATCAATCAGTTTTCGCCTCCGTGCGTTTTCATTTTCGCGTTGAACGCGCACACATCTGCCAGGTTTGTGGCCCACAACTCTGCAAACAGCGGAAGAGCGATTCTTAATATGGATACATCCAATAAGTCGTATTCGAATCGTCGGGCATCGATCGCAGGGTCGGCGTCCGCTGCGGGGGTTTAAGATGCGTCGAAGACGAGATGATCCGGCCTATGTCATCGAGAACCGCGCGGCTGGTTGAGTACGTACTGTGATTTAGAGCAAACATTTCGCTTCCCACAGCAGAAACATCGACCGTTTCGATACCGGGCACGAGAGTTGGCCCGCTCTTGGTTACGAACCCCATTCGCGACGCGGATTGCGCTTTCTCCATGGAGGCGAGCAACGCGAGATCCGTCGAGGACGCGTATAGCGTCACCGCGCCCGCCGCTGCCTTGATTTGGCTCGCGCGCTGAAGATAAATGTCGCGATCCACGTCCGGGGCCGCAAAAATCAATTCAGTAATCCCGAGCGCCGTCTGGCTCAGCGCGGCTTGCTGCAAGGCGCCCAAAACCACCTCGCTGCCCAGACTATGCGCAATCACGATAATCCGTGACACTTTGCCCGCCGTTTTAATGAGCTGGAGGAGATCGAACAAGCCATCCGGAGCGTACAAAGCACTCTCCCGATCGTAGTCATAGTCCTTCACTCCGCCCTTGGACGGCCAGGAGTACATCATGACACGGCCTTTGTAGTTCGCGTCGAAAGCAATTTGAGCCGCCTTGAAGGCTGCGTCCGAAAAGGCAACGTTGTAGCCGTGCACAAAGAGCATCAGGCTGTCGGCCGGATTTGCGATAGCGGAAGCAAACTCCTCACGAGAAAGACGATCGAGCTTCTGGATTCGGAAGTGCTTTCCATCGGCCTCCGCCTCCTTGCGCATCCCGAACCAGCTTGTCTTCGGCGTTTCGACTTCTCCCATCTTGTGAACGATGGGAATGCTAACCGTCACGCAGCCAAATGTGTTGGTGGCCGCACGACTATAGGAGATCTGGGTCAATTCCAGACCGGACCCACCGGTCACCACGCGATTGGTGGCGAAGTAGACGGGTACCAACCCCTTAATCACAGATCTATTGACCACCACCGCGGCTCCGGTGCTGCGTTTGTCGGGAGGCGCCTCCTCGCTCGCCTCACCGGTTGTCCGTCGCCACGGCCGATAGGCATGATAGTGCCGGACATGGTGGTAGTACCCGGGGCCATAGCGATAGCCGTATTTCTTGAACGCGCTCTCATGTTTCTGGGGCGCCTTCTGTATATGCCGGTTGGCCTGCTGCGAGGCCGGACCCTGGTGGGCGCAACCGGTCGCGAGCGCGCAAAACAAGACAATGAGCACTGTTCGAAGCTGCTGGAACGCGTGGCCGAGCCGATGCAACCGGTTCGAACCTCGAATTGGCAAGACGAGCATGACCATCGATCAGCTACCTACTTTGCAAGGGTTTGGGAAACGTTGACCGTAGCGCCCAGCCATCCGCGATACCTGTCGACAGCAGGTCCGCTGGTAAGCTTGTAGGTGAAGCGAACCTCCGCCCCGCCGCCGTTGATCGCGCAACCGATATTGCTGGCACCATTGGCGGTCTCAACGTGCCACGTGCACCCTGTGATGCGGTAGCCGGGCTCAGCAGGGAAAGTCTCGGCGTAGTCCGCCGAATGCTCCGCAAATACGACCGGGTGATCGTCCTTGGTTTTGTCCACCGTATACGCCCGCTCGATCAGCTTCGGGTCGACGAGCTGCGACACCGGGACGTTCACGATGAGGCGGCGGTCTTCGGGCAGAAGCGTATGGATCGCTCCGGAGAGGATTTCGGGGATCTTCACGCCGGCATTGGCTTGCGTCTGCACATGCGTGGAATTCAGTTTGGTCCAGTTCTCAAACGAGATCGTTGTCTCGACCCACTTGGTCCAGCAAACAGACGGCTGCGGAATGGCCGCGATCATGCTGTACAGGGGGCTTGCAGTAATCACGGTGGCGGGAATGATGAAGTTGACGCCAAAAACATCCGCCTCGTTCCACTTGACGATGCCGCCAACTGCGATCCCCAGCAGGGCGCCGAACTCGTTGAATGCGGGGCCGCCGCTGTTGCCGACGTTCATGACCGTGTTCGTTTGCCAGCGACCGTTCGGGCTAGTCTGGTTGCTTATCAGACCGCTCGATATGCTCAGATCCAGATCGAGCGGATAACCGAGCAGATAAAGCTGAGTCCCCATCGGGGCTTGCTGGTTGTCATCGATCACGGGCATCGGACAACGAGAGGCGCCTCCGCTGTTTCCGGCGGACTGCGACAGCTCGAGAAGAGCCAAGTCTCTGGCATCGTCGCGATGAACCGCAGTGACTTTGATCGGGTTCGCATTGCGCGACCCGAGACGGGCATTGACTTCGAAGCTCTTATAGTTCTCCTCGCGTCCGATCACATGGCTGTTGGTCAGCACGAGGCTGTCGCCGATGAGCAGCCCGGAGCCGCCGCCGACTTCCTGCTTGTCGTTGTACATCACGCCAACGAACTGGACGTGAACCGTCCTGACGTTGTAACGCGCAGCAATTTGCACTGCCGCACGATCCGCCTGCGCGGGAGCGCCCATGAATACCAAAGGGCCGAGTGTCAGGAGGGATAGAATGTCCTGACAGCGGCGATATCGAGAGGGCTGAGCTGTCCGTTTCCGTTCCATGCTGGATTACAATAGTTCATTATGGAATTGGGGTCGTACTTGGTGACTTTATAATCGCCGACCGAGCCAGAAGCTTTCTCGTTGCGGCACTGCTCCGGCGCATCGTCGCGGTTCTGTTCATGGGTGAAACCAAGAGCATGTCCGAACTCGTGGACTGCAACCGCACGAATGCAGAACTCGCGTCTATTTCGACAGCCCTTGCTCCAATGATCGAAACTGAAATTGAGAGTCATGCCCGATGGCTTGCGGTCGAGATACTTGCCGACGACGTCGGTGTGGGCACCCTCATCAGAGACTCGCACGTGCACACCCGGCGCGCCGTCGGTACAGGACGGCCAGGTCTTCGAAAACCGCACGCCACCTTGCGCCGCAGTCTCCCACGTTTCCGCAACCGCTTTTCGAACAAGATCGGCATACTTTTGATCCTTCGGCTGCAGGTTTTCCCAGCAGACCGGTATCTCTTTGATGTCCCATTTCGAGCCGCGAATGACCGTGCCGTACAATTCCATTTCGGAGACTCCCGAAGGAAGCGCAGGTTGAGCGTTCGCCCCCCAGCAGAACAAGAGGACGAGCAACAGAACGAGTCTGGGCGGCCACAGGCGAAACATTTTCCTACTGCGTCGGTGTAGGGGTCGGCGGGAACACAGGCACTGGCGCCACAATGAAACCATTTGTCCGAGGCCCAGCGCCCGTACGGCGCCCGGTGGACCCGGCTGCTCCCGGGAATTCCTGCGACTTTTCTCCTCCCGGCGAGGGTGCCGTGTAAATTGGATTGTCCTTTGATCCAAGCGGCGGCGTTTTGTCCGCATAGCCGGCGGACCCGGATTTGGCTCCGTTAGCAAGGACGGCATTCGGACCGTTGATGTAGATTCCGAGATTACTGAATTGCTGAGCGGAGGCCGACGCCTGGACTGCAGCAGGCGTCCAGCGCGACGAGGTGAGAGAGTATTTTGCCTCGACGCCGCCAGTAACCTGGACTGAAAACGTGTACGTCATTTGCGCCGGCTCCGCGCTCTCCGAAGGCATGGCCGGCGTGAGATTGTTGGCGGCTATGAGGATCGCGTTGTCCCGTAACCAAGCTGCGAGCGGCTTGGATGCATCGACAATGATGCGCTTGTAGGCGGCGCGGTCCGGATACTTATGCTCGGCGAGGCCCTCGAGTTCGATCAGGTCCGCAGGCGCTCCTCGATAGCAGCCACGCTCATACCTTGCTGGATCCGCCGGCGCCGGCGCCGTATCGGACGCTAGCTGGGCGTTCTGCTTCATCAGAAATGACCAGATCAGGTCATAGGTATCCTGGGCTGAAGCAGTGGGGCCCACATGGGTCACGTCATTACTGCTCACGCTCAGAATCCTTTTGTAGTCGAATGCTGTACCGGATCCGAGCCCGCCGGTATCGGTCACCTTCAACTCCAGAAAGAATGTGCCGTACAGGAAGGGGTCGATGTCGAAATGAGCGTACCTATCGAACGCCTCTTCAGGCCGCCTCTTGTAGATCTTCAGGTATTCCTTTCGCCTCTCGCGTTCGAGCTGGTAGAAAGTCACGACCTCACACCTGATCGACTTGAGAAAGTACGGCAGCTCACCCACCGTGATCACACCTGTCTGCGGGTCATGAATATGATACAGGCTGGTGCACCCGCCCACGGCAAGGCAGATGCCAATGCCAGCCGCGGCTCGGCTGAATATCCCCATATGAACGCCCCCGTCCGCGTGCCTGAGCACCCGCGGATCTCCCGTGCACATTGAAAAACAGTCCGCATGGGTTCGTCAATAGCATCGTGACAACAATGCAGCTTTTCGTTGTCCCCACTCGGTTTTGCGCAGATTTTCACTGCGGTCGTACACTTCTGCGAAAGCGAGTCACTTGTGGCGGCTCGGCACCGGCCGACAAGTGTGAGCAACTGGTCGGGCCGATTGCAAAATCGTCGGCGCACGCCTATCGATGGAATATATTGGTGGTGGTGATTGGGACGAAAATTTTGCCTGGGCGCGTGGACAGCCGAGCCGAAACGTCAGTTTTTGATGCGTGGAAGAAGGAGGCGCGGGAGCTTGCCGCGCGGCAGGAGCTAGTCACGAAGGCCAGTCGGGATGATCTCAGGAAAGCTCTGATCGAGCTCGATACGCTGTTTCGGAATGCTCCGGGAAGCGTGCACAAGGCCTACCGAAATCTTACAGAAAAGCGAATCGAGGACGCACGAGAGAGCTTCACCGGCGCAATAGGAGATGGCCATCTCTCTTGGTCGCTGTCCGATGAGACGCCTGAACTCGCGGCCGTAAGAATGGGCGGCCTGATACGGGAACTCGATCGTGCGCTTGCTGATCGGCGGTCTCATTGGCCGATCGCGCCGAGTGAGTGGCACGTCGAGCAGCTTAGATGTTGGTTCATTCCGCGGCAGGGCGTGAGCGCATTGCGTCCGGCTCGAAGGCTGCAGGCCTACTCAAAACGAGGCCTGCTCTTTCATCGGATCTTGCCCTCAGTGATACAGGGCTATCCTGTCCAGGTCGTGGATACTCGCACATTGCATAGTACCGCACCGGATGTGAGCGAATGGAAGATGGGCGCTTGCCTGTTCAAGCCACTGGAGCTCGAGCCAGAGTTCTGTTCAACAGAGGGCGATAAGCGCTTCATCATCTCGGGCATTGAGGTGCCGTTAGCTGAGGACACGATTTCTCAGCAGATCAGTCAGGCTCTGAAGGAGAACTGCATCGCGATTGTGTGGCCCGAGTTAACCGTCTCGCCGGAATTGCGCGAGAAGATCCTCAAGCTCGTTCGAGATCGCGACATTACGGACGAGCTGGAAGCTCCCGAAATTCTGATTCCAGGGACCTGGCACGAGACAACCGACCGTGGGATCGTCAACCGAGCCCGGATCTACAACGGCTATGGAGAGGAGCGCCTGATCTACGACAAGATCGCCCCGTACGCGGACGATGGTTGGGGAACGGAAAACATCGCTGCGGGTGACCGCGTATGTGTCCTGGCAACCGAAGGCGCTTTGATTGGGATCGCCATTTGCCTGGATTTCTGTGACGTCTGCGAGACACCCTTCAGCGAACTCGATGTGGACGTGATGCTTGTCCCATCGATGGGAAACGACCGCACGATGCACGGCCACCAGATCACTGCGGCTCAGGTTGAGGTGCGGTTCGGCACCCGTAGCTTCGTGGTGCAGCATCCGACCCAAACAGCGCTCAAAGATCACAGAATAGGTAGCATCCTACCGCTTCTGAAGGAACCCAGCGCGGTTTCTCTCGAGGAACTCGGTCAAAAAAGCGTTTGGGCTGCCTACAAATGGGGCCCTTGACACCTAGATTCGGGGACTAAAATCAGAGTAAATCGTTGTAAAACGTTCTTAATGGTTGTGGTGTAGGGCTAGCCCATGTCGGACGTAGCATTGGAAAAGATAGAGACGGGCGAAGCGACGGCGAGCGAGGCACGGCGTGTCATTTCGGACCTCCTCAAAGAGGGCTCCGAAAGAAGCTTGGAGCGCCTCTATGCAACACTCGGGGCGTGGGTTTGGAACGCCCTTGAAAGCCGTCGGCGTGACCCTGAGCTGCGGGAATGGTTCGATATCTTGCGTCGGATGAGCGCAACACTCGGACCAAGGAATGCTGCCTATGCGGAGCGCTTCAGAGCATTCTACGACCTTCTGCAGATGTCGATCAATACCTCGAAGCTCGCGCGTCCAGACGAGGTCATGCATCGTCAGCACGTCGTCGCAATACTTGCGTTACTCCGCGACACACCGTCGAGCCAGATGGAAAAGGCAGCGATCGCAAAGAGGTTGTCTCTGAGAGATGCAAATCTCAGCCGTATCCTCCGCCTCATGACGAATGCGCGTTTCGTGGAGCGAACAACACAGGGCAAATTCGCTCATTTCGCGCTGACGCGTGACGGCTTGCTTGCGTTAGAAAAGCGCGAAGCGAAGGAGCGTGGCGGGTCAACCCATCTCGTTCGAGACAAATTTCCGGTAGCCGCCCACCCGCTCCACCTAGCAGCAGATGCAGACACGGTTGTTCGCACCTTTATTGATTTGGCAATGCAGGGCTCATCGCACGCCACAGCTGGGACGCTGAACGCGAGCGCTGTCGGCGTCCGGCGAGCGATGGAGGACTATCTGCTCCATTTCCATGGGCCGGCACCCGCCGCGCCCGGATATATGAAGGCGAGGACGAAAAGCTCCTATCAAGCTCTTACCGTCGCTGTCGTACAGGCAAAAAAGGCCGAAGCGCACGGCTCCTACACGATAGAACCCATGACGAGTGCCAAAGCCGTCTCATTCCCCGTGGGGATCCTGCATCTGCAGGGAGAGGACACCGAACATGTCGAATGAAGATCTTAGTGCTTCGAAGCCGGATGAGGTGCAAAGCGATCCCGACGCTGTCATGTTGTATGGAAGCGCCCTGGTCGACCGGCTTACATATATCTCGGCGACATTCAGCTCGCTGGTCATGAGTATGGGCAGAGCTGCGCGTGACAATCGCGATGTCCTAGTCCCGCTCGTCGAGGTGAAGTTCGAGGGGCCGACCGGCCAGGACGACACTGTATCCAACACCTTTTTTTCGGGGCTAGTGCCGCTCGAAAATATAGCTTTCGTTCTCGAGGATATGTCTAGCGATCTCACGACTGTTTGCCATCACTTAAGCGCGGTGGGTGCCGGCCCGGTGAAACCTGACTTCAAGCGACTGGGCGAGACGAAGAGGCTTTTAAGCGAAGCCAAGGATAACCTCGAAAAGTGTCTGGCCGATTTGGAAAGAATCGGCTGACGCTCGCGAAAGCGAGGGCTCGAGGTGGTCGGCTGCCAGCCAGGCACCAGGCAAAACCACCTACTTCTTCGAATGGCAACGAGAGTGGTGGCACGTCGGCGACCTAGACTTTATACAAGAGGACGCCGCTTTCCTGATCATACCTGAGGAGTCTCATGGTGCGGCTCGGATCTTCTTTGATGACGCCGAGAGGGAATATATCGGACCCAACTACAAGTGCCCGTTCATCGATCCGTATTGGGATCTTCAAAAATTGAAAACTACGCTCAAGGCGCCATAGCAAACTATAAGGAGAACACTTCTTCAACGTCCAAGAGCCTGTAAATCCCCGTTCGCCCTTGGGGAACCAAGTCGATCGTGTTGTTCAACTTGGCGCGAAGCCTTGGCACGAAGACGTCCAGTCGAACGTGCTTATCACCTTTCTCTCTACGCAGCACCTCGATGTTGAAGACTTCGCTATCGATAGCATGACCCTGCACCGCACAGAGATGGCGCAGGAAAATGTGTTCGGTTATCGAAAGCCGCTTGGAGATCCCCAAACGATCGGTAATCTGACGATCACCAATCGTGAACATCCAATTCCCGATCCGAAACCTCCGGCCGGAATGCGATTGCTTGGAACGCCTCTCGGTATGCGTTCTTCGCCAGACCGACATTGCCCGGGGTGCGATTGCCATGAAGCCGTAGGATTTTTCGACGTAATCATCTGCTCCATACTCGATGAGAGGTGGCGCCTCCTCGTCAATCGGCAGATTAGAACATACGATGATGCCAGCATTCGTATTGTTGATTACAGCTTTCACGAAAGCTTTGCCCGTTTCCTTGTCGGTCGGCTTTCCCCAGTATTCCGAGATATCAAGGTCAAGGAAATACAAGTCGATATCATCTTTCTCGAGATATTGGCGAGCGCTTGCTACGTCGTTGACCCACTCTATCTTGCAATCAAGCTGCCCAATTTTCGTCAGGGGATTTTTTAACGCCGTTCTAATGCGATCTGCATCAGCCTTATCGTCATCGACGATTAGGATGCGGGGGGCACGCATCACATCGGCCGGACCGGAAGGACTCTTGTCTGCGAGATCGGTAGGCTTTTTGGTCGAAGCCATCACTCGGTCAGCCGCCCCTGCATCAGCATCGACAACAGAAAGCACGGCATGATCGCGATCTCCGGCTTGTGCCCAGCGTGAAGCAAAACCGTGGAGAGCGTGATTACCGTCAAGAAGGCGATCAACATCTTCCAAGATGGCTCGTCCGCAGTCATAGCGACCTCCACAATTAGGACACATAGCCCCCATACCCTACATAACGCACAATTTCCTACCTGAGATTGGTAAACGAAACACTAAGCTGCCAGGGCATCGAGGACATGACCAAGCGGCAAGCGTGCGGCTATCGAAGTCGCTTGAGGACGTCGTTGTACGCGACACCGAGCGAGAAGCGCATCAAGGTCGGCAGGACGCTCGGAGTCGAAGCGAAATTGCGCGTGCCACTCGAGTTTTGTCCGATGAACACCGCAATGGGGTTGTCGGTGAACTGCCCCCCGTGAAAGACGATGAGCGAACCGCGCCCGAGCCAACCGTGAAACTGCCCATCGCGATATCGTAGATATAGGTGAAGTCGCCCGTGCCCTACTAGCGCCGCCGACTTGCCAGCGGTTTAGAAAAAGTCGGAAGCCAGTAGGGCGGAACATTCGTACGCAAGGCCAGCGCGGCCCCACTCCTGTTCTGGACCATCATCGAGAAGACGCCTCGCAAGTCCGGCCGTAGCGCTGGCGCCCCGATATTTATCCAGCCGCCTCCCGAGCATGGGAGAGCATGACGACGCCGCTCCCTTGTATAGCGTTTCCAACTATTGACATTCACGACTTGCTGCATGAAGTCGTGTAAAGAATTCGCACTCTTGACTGCGGCAAAGTGCACTCCCAGTCGGCACTTCGCGCGGCCGGTCCCGATGCACGTCGATGATGATGACATGGCCCTCGGGGCGGCGGCAACGGCCTCACATTTCATAGGAAGGCTGCCATTCAACTCATTTCGAGAGAGCTTGAATCGTACATAGCGTCATATTGTACGCTTTCGATCGCAGTTGCGCCTCCGTTGTGCCATTGCGAAGACAGTTATCGCGGATGTGTCGGCTTATGGACAATACCGCCAATGGCATGAGTGATGCTTGTTGGAACAAGCGAGAGGTTAGATCGACGTCGTCGATGCATGTGCACTCGGCAGCCACCGGATCCTGGTGGACTGGGGGCGCTAGGGTGAGTGAGCCATCGGCGCTGTCTTCATCTATCGCGGCCGCGGCTTGCGACGGGCGACGAACCGAGGATGATGCATGAGCGAACCGACATGAGGGATGCAACGCGAGGGTGCCCCCTCAAGATCTCTTTGTTCCCAATGGCGGAGCGCGGACGTGGATAATATACAATCGATGACTGCACAGGAGCTGCGCTCTGCAATTAGTGGCGGCAGGGTCTTGGAGGTAACCACGACAACGGGCTGTGTCGTCGGATGTTCTTATTGCCCGCAGGACAAGTTCGCCGAACGGCAAAGAGCTATATCCGACGTGAAGCATCTTTCTTTGCAGGATTTCAAGCGATGCCTGGCGCGCGTACCAGCAACTGTGGACATCAGCTTTTCCGGGTATTCGGAGCCTTGGCTCAATCCGGCTTGCACCGAAATGGTTGAGCATGCCTACGCGTGTGGCCATGGAATCCGGATTTTCACAACCCTCGTAGGAATGAATGGGCGGGATCTAAGACGCTTGCGTGCGTTGCAGTTCCGCGGTTTCCTGGTGCACGTTTTTGACGACGGCACGCATATGGACAGTGGTCTCGTCAGACGCAACTATGTCGATTTGATGCGCCAACTTGTTGATGCCGGCATTTCGTCACTGCTCTTCATAGTCATGGGCGAGGTGCATCCTGAACTACTCGACATAATACCTGACGAAGCGCTCGTTCGCTCGCGTCCCCCGCGCAGCAGGCCTGGGAGCGGCGAGCTTAGGATGGTTGAAGCACGACAGCCAATCCTTGGAGCGTTGAGATGTCCAGACGAACGGCAATATCGGAATGTTCTTCTGCCAAACGGCGACGTTACCTTCTGCTGCATGGATTTTGAGCGACGCCACGTTCTGGGCAACCTTCTCCGCGACAGACACAAGGATCTCTTCGAAGGAGCGGCTTTTTGCAGGATTACCAGTCGCATGAACGGCGCGGACGGTTTTCTACTTTGTCGATCGTGTGAATTCGCCGAGCCACTGAGGTCGGAATGCTCATCCTTGAGAGCAGTTGACCCTGACTGATCGAAACGAATCGGGAGCCCAGGCGAGGACGGCCTTGCCGCTCATCATCACATCAGCCGCGGGGACGACCCCGCCATGAACGGAGGGTTGCCATGGCCTGGAGCATTTTGTTGGTCGCGGGTCTCCTGGAAGTCGCCTGGGCAATCGGACTCAAATACACTCAGGGCTTTACCAAGCTTGTTCCGTCCGTGCTCACGCTCGCGGCCATGGCCGGCAGCGTGATCCTGCTCGGCCTTGCTCTGAAGACGCTGCCCATTGGAACTGCCTATGCGGTCTGGACCGGCATCGGTGCGGTCGGCACCGCGGCGCTCGGCATCATCCTGTTCGGGGAGCCGGCCGCCGCGTTTCGCTTTGCCAGCATCGGACTGATCGTGGCCGGCATTGTCGGGCTGAAGCTCGTGTCCTGACGAAAACATCGAAGCATTGACCAACAGCAGGTCAGCGCCGCAACGATCGCAGAGACTGGCCGCCGTGTTTGTCGACCTGGGCGCGTTCCAGCGCACCGCCGAGGGGCGCGGCGCCGAGAAGGGAGCAGTGATGATGGCCGAAGAAAGTCGCCGTGAACCGGATGCCGATGCAGGCCCTCTGGGCCGAGACCTGTTGACCGCGAGCCTCAGTGTCGCAACGCGAACGCCCATGGTGAGGACGATACGCCCGTCGACAATCGGCGTGCCCACGGCCATGGCGTCTGGCACGATGTAACACCCGGAGCGGCACGAACAATTCGCCTCCGAACTCGCGAATACGAATAGAACAGTAATGGATCCCAGGTATGCCGCTGATGCTCCGGGGCGCCGGCCAAGAAAGGTCGCTTGCCCGAGTCATGCGATGTCTGCCCTACGGAGCTGCAGGGAGAAGATGCATCACAGAACGATATGATCGGCAGAGCGTCTTCGTTTGCTCCGAACTGCTTCCGACCATCCCGCCCAAGAGTACGGGACCATCCTACTCGTTGAGCATGGTTGGGCGGCAGTGGTGAGCTTGACTCACTCCCGATCGAGCCAGCTCGCCCGTGACTGTCACCTCACGCGGAGCAACCGCGTATTCTGGTGTAGGGGTAGCCATCAAGGATGTGCGTTCGCGTCGTCAGAACAGCTGGCTGGTCGACCACCCAACCGAATGCACGCTCGATATAACCAAGGTACGGCAAAGCTGCCCGCCCATAAGCCCAGCCCGGCACGATCGGCCGCGCGTTGCGCAGCATAGTATCGTCCCCTGGAGTATTGCTTCCAATCGAGCACGAGACCGTTGCGCACCAACCATTCTCCAATATCGGTGCCACCAGCTGAACAGGTCGCTATCGTCCGTCCACACTCATCCTCCAGGACTGGAACGCAACTGACTTCGCGATCTTCAACGAAGCTTTCAAGATCGCGCGCGGCCCTGAGGCCACATTGATAGAGATTGCCGTTGATATCTCGGCACATTTGGGTCTCATCCGGCGCGTCAATGCCCCAGAGTCGAACGCGTGTTCTGTTGATTTCAAGGGTGTCGGTGCTGATGACCTTTGCCGGCCCCGTCAGCCCGCCGGCCAGGACGATGCTGAACAGTGCGAGCATGGTCAACACCATGATCAATCCTGGCATGGCGATTTTCTTTGTCGGACCGCGACCATTCCCGACGAGCGCAGCAGAGCGCTGCCAAGTGGCCAAAGGCGCTCGATCGCAGCAGTGCTAATGTTCCGTAGGTAAGCTCGCTCGACAGATGATTGCTCCTGAATCAGCAGCGCACCCCTCCCCTCACCTCCAACCTCGCCCGCGATGCTGTGCGACCCGGCTGCTGCGCTGAGCGAATCGGGCCCGTGCTCCACGTCATTGCGGCAGTCCGCCTCGGCTGCATCGCGCACCGGCAGGACGAACTCCGTCGTGCGCGTCCGCTGATTAGCGACGAAGCAGGCGCAGACGGCCGGCCGCAAGTCGGCGTGATAAGATTTCCCGGTGACCTTGTCCGAAATGAGCATAAGCTCGGCCGCCTTTCTGGCACCGATAGCAGCAAGCACGCGCCGTCCGCGGTCGCTGCTCACGGCAACTGTAAGGGAAAGCGTATGCATCGCTTGAGCAAAACGGGCGCTCCGACGACCATCGTTGTTATCAACGGAAACATGCCTTCTACAGGCGGTTGGCGACAACTCCGCCCGCAGTCACGCCGCCCAACTTGTTTCGCGAGCGCCAGCACAGCCATCTCAACCTCTAGCTGGACCAGGGCCACAAGTGCGTAGGAAACCCCGAACCATGCGATGTTATAGAGATTGGCGGTGCCGAAGCCCGCGCGGTAGAGGGCCCAAAACGTGACGCAGACAACGATACCAGACTGATACGCCGTCGAGAGGGCAAGCGCCTTGCTGTACTGCAGATCGCGATGCGCGGTGTTGGACGGGATGAGCCGACTGGCGAGCGCCTCCATTGCAAACAACGGCACCAGAAGCGTCGTGGCGTTCATACCAAATTGCGGCAGGTCGGCCGGAACAAAGAGTATATTTTCCAGCAACTGGCCGAGCGCAAGACCAAACGCAGCCGCCGCCGCGCCGAACAACAGAAACAGCATCGAGCCGGGAACGAAGCGCACCTCGGAGACGCCAACCGCAACGTGCGGCAGGATCTCGAAGAACATGAACACAAGCGTCGCGGCGATGGCTTGCAGGGCAAATGACAGAGCGCCCCGCTCGCGCATAGTCTCGACCAGAAGCTTGGCGGCGACGCAGCACGTCGCAAGGCCTATGGCGTAGCTCAACACAAGCTTGGCGCCTGTTACTATTCCCGGTTCGATATGCATGGTCCAGGTCCCTCTTGCCTTTTTACTCGGGCCTTGTGTGGTAGACCGCTCGAAACCGCATTTCAGTTTCCGCACCTGGGTCGACCGCTAACGTCCTGCTTCCGCCATGTCGGACCTGGTGTGCACTCAGCCTCCGCTCGGTCTGCGAGATTTCGATAGCAACAGCTATGCCACCCCGCCACCGCCCTTAAGCCTCTGATTGCGCGTCGAAACGTTCCGCCCCCGCAAGGCTCGCCGTGTGAGCTAGCTGACATACTCTGGATGAAATTGAACACACATGGGTGCCCCGCCTTTGCTCAACCTGTGCCGTTTCGAACAATCGTTCTACCTCCCCTCTTGAATCGGAAATCCTCCGGCCGCCGGCGCGAAGACACCCTTTGCACGCGAACTAGCCGAGCGCGGCCGACCGCGCGGGGACCCAAGGGCATTCTCCAGCTGATCGGCGATGCGCTCCTGGTCCAGCAGCGTGTGGCGGGCCGCGCAGCCATTGCGGAGAAGCCCGACGCACTCTGGGGCAAGCCGGCGCTGGAGCGGCTCTATTCGCGCCTGAAAGACGAAGACGAATTGAAGGAGCGGCTTGAGATGCTCCAGCGCAAACTGCGGGCCATCTCCGGAACGGCCAACGCGCCGACGGGCATCATCGAGACACGGCGCTCGCTGCGTTTGGAGGGTTATAGTCGTGCTGATCGCGATGGAAGTTGCGATCGGATGCGGTCAGACTATTGCAGCAGCTCAGTGAAGTGCGGCTGGTCACAGCACGCGAGGCGCTTTCCTGGCCTCTGAGCGGACTTACTAACGTATCAGGCCCGGTTGTTGCGCGGAACACGCTGTTCGGCGCACGCAGCGGCGTGTTTTGGCCAAGCCGTCGCCCTGATCGTGCACGCGAGGTGCGACGAAATCCGGGTGCGGCTCGCGGCCCAGCAAATAGGCGAGGCGACTTCCGGCGCAATTCTCCGGAAATCGATCAACGATCATGCGTGTATGGCAGACGCGCGGCAGAGCGTTCACCCCGACGATCCAGCGTGACCCGAGAAGACCCTTTGTCAGTTTGCGGCGGACCGCCACTGAGCTTGTCCGCTGTTGCCGAGTAGCTCGCGGAATACTTGCCCTTCCCCCGTCGTTCGCCAGCGCGCGGCCAGTGATGACCGGAACAAGGACGGTCGATTTCACCAGAGCGCCTCGCTATGAGCGATCGCCTTTCGCCGCTTTGACACATCGCCGCGGCTCGGTCGACGTCTCCTTCGGTGATTTCCCTTGCTTGGCTATTAGCGAAAGGCTCCAGGATCGACGAGCGCAGCGCACTGCGCGGGCTGAACCGCGGTCCTCGGGTTCACTAACGCGACGGTCGCCGAGCTATACGCGCTCGGGACTGCAATGGAGCGTGCATGGCAGCTCTGCGTCAGCGATAAACGGACGACAAGGAACTGCGCCGCGAATTTCAAGCAATTTTGTCCTCGCAAGCAGGCACCGAGATTTCCGACGTCCCTGTTGCCTGTAGACATTCCATCTGCAGGGACATTGTCCTCAAAGCGCCCTCGCCACTCACGTGCCGTCGGCAGCTTCCCTCAAATCCACTTCTGAACCGATCCCGCCATGGCGATGCTTAGCTGGCTCGTTCAGAAGGCCGGCGAGCCTGAGGCCTTCAAGGACGCCTTCGAGCCGCTGTTCGCGAACGATTGCGGCGAGCAGCGAAACGGCCTCCTCCCGATGGACGGTGAAGCCGACGTCAGGCGCTCGCTGAACCAAGAGGTCCAGCAAGGTCGGAAGTTCAGCAACGTGGTCGCGTAAGGTCGAGACCACATCATTGGCGAGATAGGTCGCCAAATCCCCTTTCGCCGGCGGATCAAAGTCTAACTCGACCGCGGCGCGCTTCTCGATTGCCTGTCGTATCAACTCGCGCTGGCTTCGTGCATTCATCCAGAGCATGAACGCCGCATCCGCGAGCTTCTCGCGCGGCAAGCTTCTCAGTTCGACTATGCGAGCCTGGATGTCGCCAACCGAACTCTCACGCCCTGCATCTGCTCGCCGCGCGTTAGCGGCTGCCCTGCTCTTTTGTACCCGAACCATCGTCATGCTCTCCGGCGGACGATATATGCCGTCGATACAGCGGAATGAAAGTGCAAAGTTGTGTGGTGCATGCGCCCAGTCCGGCTGACGAACGCGGAACCGGCGGTCGCGCGAAGACTCAGAACGCGCTATTTTCGTGATGCCCTCGTGCTTTTCTAGTCTACAAGGCGCGGAATGGCATGTTGTCGGGTCGGAGGCTACGGCCGAGCGAAGGCCTGCTTCCAACATTCCGTCAGTAGGTGATAGGCAGCGAGGTGGTGGCGGCGGGCGGATCACCGCCACCTTCCAGGGAGGACGAAACTGGCCAGAACCGCCGGGTAGATGGAAAGATTGGGACACTGGTTGAACGTGCCCGGGTTAACCCCGATTCACGCGTGATCTCGTTGGATCGCGAGAACGACGCAGCCGCCGTGGCAGGGCCCTCACCCGAAGTGTTAACCGAACTTGAATAGGACACCGTAACCGCCGCGTGGGTAACTCCACTCGATATCACCACTTTCTTCGCAGATCACCCTGCAGGTGCCGCACTCGATACACCCGTCGACTGTCACCTCAACATGACCTTTATCGCTGAGCTCGTAGCACCGTGCAGGGCAGGCCTTCAACATCGATAAGAGCCGCGAGGATGGCGTGGTGTGCGGACGCACCTTGATATGGGCACGGCCGGAATCGACAAGATAACGGTTGTAGAATAGTTTATCCTCGACACGTTGGGATGGCTCGCTCGGCATTGTTTCTGGCTCCGTCGTTCGTCGTTGTCTTAGGTTTGGATCACCGCCAGGCCCGGGCAATGCGCAGGGCATCGCTAAACAGCCCACTCCAAGACCGCGCCTTGATGAACGAGCTCAGCATCAGCTTCTCTTTCTCGAGCTTTGGTGTGCCGTCGACGCGCACGTAATCCTGCATCGCCTTGGAGAAGAGCTGCGGATATGTGAGAAAGAAGTTCTGCGAGTGGGTATGCATGAGTGCCGGCATATCCTTGTACTTCTTCAGGTCCTTGATCACGAAAGAATCAGTAAGCATTTTCTTGTAAAGCGAAAGATTTTTGGCCGTCATCGGATCTTTTCGCGATCTGATAAGGCAGATCGCTTCCGCCGCGATACGGCCCGACGTCATCGCCAAATTGGACCCCTCGCGATGGATGGCGTTGTTAAGCTGGGCGGCGTCTCCGACGACCACCCAGCCCTCCCCGCAAAGCTGCGGAATTGCCCTGTACCCACCTTCGGGGATCAAGTGCGCGGAATATTCCTTGACCTCCGAACCCTCGATGAGCGGCGCGACGGACGGGTGACGCTTGAAACCCTCAAGCAGGCCGTAAGGCGTCTCGCCGGTACGCTGGAAGTCGGCAACAAGACAGCCAATACCGAGCGAGATGCATTCCTTATTGGAATAGATGAAGCCCATGCCGGTCATGCCGCGGGAGATGGTTCCGGCCGCTTCGATGACGAGCCCCTCGTCGCCTTTGAGATTGAAGCGAGCGTCGATTGTCTCGCGCGACAAAAAATGCATCTCCTTAACCGCGAGTGCGACCTTGTCCGGTTTCGGCCGCCCTCTTAAGCCCGCACCCGTCCCGAGCACTCCGTTCACCCCCTCGGCCAACACGACAACATCTGCATGGATTTCACCCCCATCGCGGTCTGTGCGCACCCCGACGACCCTGCCATGGGAATCCCGGAGGAGCTCGGTCACCGTGGTCTCGCACAGCAGCGTAGCGCCGGCCTCGCGGACCTTCTGGGAGAACCATTTATCGAACTGGGCACGGATGATGGTGTAGCGGTTCGGCTTCTCCTCGTTGAAATCATCGGATCGATAGTGAATCCCGGTGTGCGAACGCTCGTCCACGATCCAGAAGCGTTGCTCGACCAGATGCCGCTCAAGCGGCGCATCTTCTCGGAAATTCGGGATCAGCTTCTCCAGCATATCGGCATAAAGGATGGCCCCTTGCACGTTCTTCGACCCGGAATACTCGCCGCGTTCCAGCTGCAGCACTTTCAGACCCCGCTCGGCCATTGTAAGCGCCGCCGCGTTCCCGCCCATGCCAGCACCGACGACGATGGCGTCGAATCTTTCCTGAATCATAACAAGCTCCCCTAGCCAGCGATGCGGTCGTGCGAGTGCGGCGATAGCTGCGCGCGGAATGCAGAGGTCAATGCCGGCAACAGTCGAATGGCGTCGGTGACGATGCCGATATGGGCAAAGTCGAAGATCGGAGCGTTCTTGTCAGTGTTGATGGCAACGATGAGGTCGCCGCCCTCCACGCCGACGCGATGCTGGATAGCGCCGGAAATGCCGGCCGCGATATAGAGCTTTGGCCGGATGGTTTTCCCGGTCTGGCCGATTTGTCGGTCCGAGGTGGCCCAGCCCTTCTGGACCAGCGGCCGCGAGCAGCCATATTCGGCGCCAAGCACGTCCGCGAGCTGGTGTACAAGTTGGAAATTTTCAGGCGATCCCAGACCGAGCCCTCCAGCGACGACCACGTCGGCATAGGCAAGGTTGGACTTTGCAGAATCGCGGTCTGGCAGGAAGGACAGGACCTTTGTGACGATATCTTCTTCTACAAGCCCGAGCGGATGCGAGATGACGCGCGAGACGGCGCCTGTCACGCGCTCGGGCATCGGCATCACGCGCGGACGGACGGTTGCCATCTGTGGACGATAGTTGAGTGTGTAGATCGTGCACAACAGTGAGCCGCCAAACGTCGGCCGGGTCGCCGCAAGCGAGCCGTCGGCATCGACATCGAGCTCGGTGCAGTCCGCAGTTAGGCCGGTGAGCAATGTGGTGGCCACTGAGCCGGCGAGATCGCGGCCGAGTGTTGTTGCCCCTAGGAGTAGGATTTCCGGCTTATAAGTGTTGACCAGCTCTGACAGAGCTTTCGTATAGGACTGGTTGCGATAATCGGCCAAGAGATTGTCCGCGACGATATAGGCGAGGTCGGCGCCGTAGCAGAAGGATTCGGCGACCGCCTGCTGCGTTGTCTCCCCGACCGGGCCGATGACAACCGCGGCGAGGTCAACATTGAGCTTGTCGGCGAGCCGGCGGCCGGCCCCCATCAGCTCCCATGAGACGGGGTGCACAACGCCGCGTTCCTGCTCGATGAAAACCCAGACGTGCTTATACGGCTTAAATCGCTCGGGCAGTTCCCTCTTGGTCGCCGCGCGACCACCACCCGCGGCCGGAGCTGCACTTTTCGGTGCGGTGCTCATCATCTGTACTCCCATTCGCTTTCAGTAGCGGCTCGCCAGCGGCGCATGCTCCGCCTCCAGGTTTGGAATTTGCGCTTGAAGATTTCTTCAGTTAAGCGTCGGGCCGGATGCCGGCCGGCATCGCGTCAGCACGGCCTGGCAGCAGCGTGGGGCCGATACAGCCGTTGCTGGATCTTGACGACGAGCCCGGAAGCACGCGCTTCCGGTTCGTTCCGGATGCGGCATTCTGGGACGACGGTTTGGTTCCCGGCACTGCTAAGGCACCGACCGGGCCGGTCAGGCGTGCCGATCGATTGGTCCTCCTCATCCTAGAGATGCAACCGAGGTGCAACAGATCAAGGACCTGCGAGGGGCTCGGCTGGTACGATTGTCGGCCGCGTCGTTGCCGGTGGAAGCGCGATCTCATTGCTCCGAGTGCGCTTGTTTCTTGCCGATCATAGCGACAGGCCCGCAACTCCTGGCGAGGACAGGAGGGGCGGCGCTCAAGGCGCCCGGTCAACAGCGCCGCACGGCCGGCGCTGTTGAGCAACGGCTCTCCCCGCGAAACCTCGGGCAGGGATCGGCCAACGGGGGCGCACGAATCAAACGCACCTTTCAGCTCAGCCAGGTATGCGACCATCGCTTTGGCGCCGCGACGCATTATGGTGCCGGCAGGCAGCGCGCGCGAACCTGCGCGGCGTCAAAAATAAAATCGATGCGAACCAAGACGTGCATGCGCTGCTCCAAACTAGCTGAGCATATGTCAGCAATTGTCGTACCAATTGCGCAGGCGATGAAAATTGGCCGCTATTTCAAAATCTTACTGAAGAAGTAAGTCGGATTGGCGGCCTCTCACGAGGTCGAAACATTCGAGACCGTACTGACCCGTGTCCGGAATGCGACAGAAGACACTCATCTGAACCTTGCTGAGTTTTCCGCGCAACATGTGCGGTCCCGCTGCCGGCGCATGATTGCAGGAGATAGGTACACCTGCGTACCAGCTCGAAAGGATGGAAATATCGGCGGCGAGTCGTGATTGGCCCCTAAGGAGCCGTGGTGATGAACTGCGGATCCGCGAGGCCGCAACTGCAGCTTTCCGCTTGAATTCGAAGCCATGGCTTGCTGTCAGGCTCTCGGGACCTTCACGGTCCAGAGCACGACATATAAGCTCAATTCACTCCAACAAATCGAGCTGGACCAATGCGGGATGCATGTTCGCTTGTGGTGCGGTCGCATCCTTCAGCACCTTGAATACGCGCTGTTCGATCGGGGAGGACGTGACGAAGTCGGCATAGGCGCGCTCAAGCGTGGCCTTGCAACGCGCGGTGATCTCAGGATCAGATGCACCGGTCAACTCCTCGCCTGTGAGATATTGGCCCATGCGACGCAGGATGTGAAGCCGCGCCACATCGACGATTTTCGCATCGTACTCGACGCCGAGCAGTGCAAAAAAATCCTCTGCCGCCGAGGCCTTGTTCAATCGCGCGAGGATCCCATCCGTCGTCATTCTCAACCTCCATCTCGATCCGCGCCCAGAAACGACCAGGCTGGAATGTTTCAACCGATCGCGCGACGCGCGTGGCTGATTCGCTGTTGACGAGCGAGCTCTCGTGAATGTCGCGTCAAATCGCCACCCCCGTTTCCTGCGCAACCAGACCTTGGTGCTCGATGGCATGCTTGCGGACGGGCGCGGGGATGGTTTCGCTTTGCTCGGCGCCGAAAGAAAGTTGCACGATAGCAGCAAGGTAATCGCGGCGAACCCTGAATGCTTGCCGATCACAATCCGGGGGGAGCGCTCGAGCAGCCCCGGGTCTAGCCCTTCGTAGCTGCGCCAGGTCCTTTAACAGCCCGTGGACGTGGATGCCGGATTCATTGGTAAAGACATGCTCGTCGACAATCGCCTTGTTGAGCGGGACGGTACGGGACGCAGCGGCTGCAACGACGACCGCGACTTTTTTCCAGTTCGGATAGCAGCACGCCGGTATCAACGCAACAGAGCTGTCTGAGTGCGACGGCAACTTCCTTCAGCGGCGCGTTGTCGGCTCCGCCAGATATCAACCCGCGATCATCAGACGCCGCCTCGGCCCGTGGGTCGGGTACGCGCAATCGTTTGCCCCGGTCTGTTTTCACCCCCATGCGACAGGTGGCCGAAAGCTCGTAGGATATACCCGCAATGGCGCCAAAGAGGGGTATCAATAATGAACTCAGCCTTTCAAGCTTGGGACGGCTTGGACGGTGTCATCAAGGCGGCGCAGATGATCCCGCCGACGTCCGGCCATCCGGCTCTCCCCGCTCTCTTCGCCGAAGCAAAGATCAAAATCATTGCATTCCGTGCAGACCGGCGTGGTACACATCACCAGGCCGTCATCTTCGCATAGCATGCGATAGAAGAAGCGCTTCCAGCGCATGTTCTTCGTGTTGCGAGCCGCCAGCGGCCCGAAATGGCGCATGAGGACACGGGACAATTCATCCCGCTTCCGCAGGCCGAGATCTTCCCACAAGTGATTAGGCTCCATGGCGCGCCGCGCGATCATCGTCGCCAGCCAGCCGCCAACCTCGCCATGAGTGGAACGTTGCGCAAGCAGGAGGTCGCGTACCATAACTGTCTCGTCAGGCGCCGGTAAGGCGGACTGTTCGCGCCAGGTACAGCTCCTGACCGGGGTGGATGGGAAGTGTTGCACCAAGAGCCCAGTGAGCTCCTGGTTGGTCAAGCCAGCCCGTTCGGGAAGTTGGCCGCCATCCATGGCTGATGTGGCCAGAATGCAAGCCAGCACATGGCGATCGAAGTCGTCATTGTCGCTGATGTCGACTTCTGCGGGATGGCGCCCGGTCAGAAGCTTGTAGAGCTCACTCGCGTCTCGCTGCTTGGCGACGTGAGCTACCGACACGCGAGATGAGATCGTGTCGGTCGTTTTTCCTTGTGTGCCGATCATAACTTTCGCACAGCTTCTGAGTGGACGAGGTCGGCCTTCCCGGATCGAGAAGGCCGACAACATGAACTATGCCGAAATAGCGGCAAGCTCGGCAGCGGTCTTGCCGACCTGGCTCTCGTCGACGGGCTTGATGATGCCGTGCTCCATGAGCATATCTTCAAGCTCGTCCATGCTGATTGGCGTCGGGATAGCGCCTTGTCCGGCATTATTGTGGATCTTGGTCGCGAGATTGCGATAGTGATCCGCCTGCTTGGAGTCCGGCGCGTATTCCAGCACCGTCATTCGGCGCAGCTCCGCGTGCTGCACGACATTGTCGCGCGGCACGAAGTAGATCAGCCGGCTGCCGAGCTTCTTGGCAAGAGCATCGGCAAGCTCCAGCTCCTTGTCGGTCTGCCGCTCGTTGCAGATCAGGCCGCCGAGACGCACGCCGCCGGAATTCGCATACTTCAGAATACCCTTGGAGATGTTGTTGGCAGCATACATCGCCATCATCTCGCCGGACATCACGATGTAGATTTCCTGTGCCTTATTCTCACGGATAGGCATCGCGAAGCCGCCGCAGACGACGTCGCCGAGCACGTCGTAAGAGACGTAGTCGATGTCCTCATAAGCGCCATTCTCTTCCAGAAAGTTGATGGACGTGATCACGCCCCGTCCGGCGCAGCCGACCCCCGGCTCCGGACCACCGGACTCGACGCATCGAATGTCCCTGTAGCCGAGCTTGATGACGTCCTCGATTTCGAGGTCCTCGACGCTGCCGGCATTCGCCGCCAGGCTCAGAATGGTGTCTTGCGCTTTGGCGTGCAGGATGAGGCGAGTCGAGTCCGCTTTGGGATCGCAGCCGACGATCAGAATCCTTTGGCCCAGCTCAGCAAGGGCCGCCAGCGTATTTTGCGACGTCGTCGATTTGCCGATGCCACCCTTGCCATAAAACGCGATTTGTCTCAGCGAAGACATGTTGCTCTCCATCAACCGATTGCCAATTTTTCGCGCCGAATGCGCGAGCCTGTTTCTCTCGTAGAAACCATGGACACACGAGTTTCGGGAAGGAGGCCATCGCTCGCCATCAGCGTCGGCGTGCCCTCAGCCCTCGCTCGTTGTTGCTCCATCCAGTTAGCAACTGGCGTGCCATTTCCTTCGCGCCTGCGTTAAGCCTTTGATCACGCTCAACTAACCGCGTGGCCTCGGACGCCGGCGGGCTGTGGCGGACCGGACAGCCGCAAGGGCTCTGACCGAAACCCGACAAAGACTCGGCGCTCGGATTCCACTACGAGCGCCGGCCAAGGAGCACAAACGGGAAATCCCGCGCCTTAAGCCCGAGACGATTGAGGAGACGACATGTTGCAGATCGGGCTCGAGGACATCGCCACCATCAAAGGCGAACGTTCCACGACGGGCATGGCGGGCACTTGCCGCCAGATCGGGTGGCATATTGCTTGCTCAGTCGCGGAATGCTGTTCCGTGTGACCCCGATGTTGTGAGGACAATATGCTTGGAATTGGAAGTAAGTTGCCGCCGTTCGACATCATAGGCGTGAAGCCCGGCTTTCACCTGCAGGAGGAGGACGGGCAAAGCGCTTTCGAGACGCTGACTGAGAGAAGTTTCCCCGGCAAATGGAAAGTCATCTTCTTTTACCCGAAGGATTTCACATTCGTCTGCCCGACCGAAATCGCCGAATTTGCCCGCCTGTCGAAGGATTTCGCCGATCGCGACGCAATCGTGCTTGGCGGGTCGACCGATAACGAGTTTTGCAAGCTCGCCTGGCGGCGTGACCACAAGGACCTGCACCGTCTATCCATCTGGCAGTTTGCCGACACCAAGGGCGCACTGGTCGATGGCCTTGGAGTGCGCTCGCGTGATGGCATCGCACATCGCTATACCTTCATCATCGATCCTGAGAACACGGTCCAGCATGTCTATGCGACCAACCTCAATGTAGGCCGCAGCCCGACTGACACGTTGCGCGTTCTGGATGCGATACAGACTGACGAGCTCTGCCCTTGCAACCGCGAGATCGGCGGCGACACGCTTAAAACTGCCTGAGGCAACATGTCGATCGTGCAGTGGCCAGAATGTCCGCCTCACTGACCCGGTGAGTTGGAGAAAAAACGATACGCAGGCTTGGTGTTGGCCCAGTCCTGGCGCACCAGCGGAACACTTTCGCCCTTGACGCTGCCGATCTGCGCTAGCAGTTTGCGAGCCTCTTGTTCAGGCGCTCGTCGGCAAGGCTGCAACCAGAGAGCTCGCGAGCAAACCATGCGTCGGCTTCTTCGTCCATTTGCACCGGCCCCTGCGAACCGCTGCCAGACAAAGAATCACGTTCGATTCCTGCGAGCAATGGTTTGTGCGCTCCCTCAGCCCGTTCGACTAAAAGTGGGTAATTGAAAGCCTCACCGAAGGGTTAGGCACCGACCGATTTCGGCCAACAAGCGTGCGATTGGCCTACCATCACATGCTTGGCACAAGATCACGTGTCGTGAGGATACGGCAGAGCGGTTGTCGTCGCGCTTTGCCGGTGTGGGCGTCCGTCCAGCACATCGAGATTACTCGCGCGTCGAAAGCCGGCTGGAGGAATGGCTGCGGATCGAGTCGCCGGCAGGAAAGGAGGCGCCCACCAAATATTGGTTGTCAGCGCTTCCGGCGAACATTAGCTTCCGATAGTTCGTCGATCTTAAGCTGCGCTGGCGCATTGGGCGCGACTGCCACGAACTCAAACAAGAAGTTGGCGTTGGCCACCTAGAGTGGCGAAGCTGGCGTGGCTCCCACCGTCAGGTAACACCGTGCATTGCCGCGTACGGATTTCTGGTGTCCGAGCGAGAAACGATTCCTCTCTCAGAAACAGCTTCCACCAAGCTGTTCAAGGAAGCTGCAGTTCCCGAAGCTTATCGACCGAGGGATCCGCCATTGCGGACTGAGCGACACGTCCCAAATTCGATCGCTAAGGTTCGGAGAAGATTGAACGCAGCTCTCGTACCACACTTTTTCAATGACCTTGTTGCATCGGGCCAATGTCACGTCGAAGTCGGTGACAATTATGACGCAGTAGGACTAATCGCTACGGATGACGCCATTGAGCTGTCGCTAACGATCCGAAACGGAATTTCGAGAGAGATTGGACATTCGATCACATAATTTGGTCCCATCGGGTGAACATCTGAAAGACGAATTCTCCCCGATGGTTATGATCGCATTTGACGAGGTTTGCACTTGCCGCGCCCATGCTGCAGAAAGGCATTTTACGACGCCGTGGGGAACAACACGTTCCTTGATTGCGCGAGGCGATAGCGGACGAGGCGGTTCACTCAATGAACGCTGTCAACCTTATCCGCGAACGCATTGGCGAACTCGGCTCATTCTCGACAAGCCAATTCGCGTTACCGACAAATCTAAGTTATTCTCGTTCATCCTACACTAATTCCGCGGAATGCACTCCAACTAGCTGCTCGCCAACTCCCGCCTTGCGATCATGAGAAATATTACGAAGCCACTCACGGCGCGGAGGGAGACGTGAGGCATTAGCCGAGTTGAGTGCGATGCCGTGGCATCCACTGCGCAGAGATTTGGCTCCAGCGAACAGGCAATGGTCCACTGCCCGCCCGAGTTAGACCGTCGGCACAACACCTGTGTCAGAGTTTTCGATGGATGCGCGTCCTGATACGTGTAACGAGAGCCGGGCGACAATTGAGCCGGCGTCGAAATCGCCGCTCGGTAGGTCGTTTCTGCAAGTTGCCATTCAGGCAATCGGCGCCAAGTTATGGTGCGCTTTCGTACGCAATGTTGTGTTCACGACAGATAGCGCGCTTCCGCGCGGGCAAGTTCGTCATACCTCAACAGTTCGAAGACCTCGTCGAGCGTCGCAATATTAGGCTCAATGCCGGCAACGCCTTCTTCAGCAATGATGCGACGGCAGATCTGCCGCATTGCCGCTATTGCAGCTCGCACTGAGTGGTTGGCCCAGATCACTGTTGAGATGCGGGCACTACGATACGCAGAGACCGGTGTTCGATAGTATGTCGTTGGCACAATCACGACGGGCAATCGGTTTTGCCAGGTGCGCGTGAAGGAAAGAACCTCGTCCGCGGTGCTCTTTCGCGAGTGAATGAGGATCGCATCCGCACCCGCGTCCGCGTAGGCGTGAGCGCGTAAAATTGCCTCGTCCATGCAATGCCCCGCGATCAACGCCTCGATCCGGGCCACGAGGACCAGGTCTTCTGCGACTGTATCCTTGACCGCCCGCAGGCGCCCGGAGAATTCGTCGATATCGGCGAGCGGATGACGATCGCCAATAAGCGAGTTCATCTTTGGAAAGCAGCTATCCTCCAGCGCAACGCCCGCAGCGCCTCGCTGACGGAGCTTGCGGGCGAGGAGGCGTGCATTGTTGAAATTCCCGAAGCCGCCATCCCCATCAACCAGAACAGGCAGTTTGGTCGAGTCCACGATCCGCTCGACTGCATCGACAAGTTGGCTCCATGACGCTTCGTTGACATCACGATAGCCGAGAGAGCAGGCAATTGAAAGACCCGACGCCCACAGACCTTTGAACCCTGCGCGCTCGGCGATGGCAGCGGAGAGGCCGTTATGCGCTTCCATGAGGACGGAGAGTTCAAGATCGGAGCAAACCTGTGCCCGCAGCATTTCTGCGGGAGAGGATGCGGTGCGTCGATCAAGACCGTTGGCGAGGACAGATTGTGGTTGATGTTTCATGCCGAATACCCCGGGAGCGACGGTTGAGCAGCCCGACTGAGCAGCCCAACCTACATTCGGCAAACACTGACCCTTTTCTGATATCTCGATCAACTAGCGGGCTTGATAGTTGACTGGGCGTTCCTCGCCGGTCCGGTCGAGGGCGACTGGCCCTCTCTGTGGATCGAGGCCACCCACGTGAAGGTGCCCGGCAGGGGCGTATTGTCTCGGTCGCAGGGATCGTCGCGATTGGCGTATAGTGATGGCCGACGCGAAGTTCCCGGCATGCATGTCGGCCCGTCCGGGGATGGCGTTTCTGCGTAGGCTCGCCAGGCGGGGTCTCCGCGGCGTCTAGCTAGTGAATCTCGGACGCCCCGAGGGCATCAAGGCCGCCGCCGCCAAGGCGCTGAACGCCACGCCACCCCGCAGCGCTGCCAGGTCGGACGTCGTTGAAAACGTTCCGCACACTGATTCCGTTTCCCTTGTGATTCGCGGTCGAAGGGGCGCACGCCCGTAGCGCCGCGCGGATGAATCTCCGAAACTTGGTGCAACCGAACACTCGTCGACTCGCTTCTGTGAGCAGCGGTGCGAATGGTGATGTTATCCTCGATTGAGCGTGCCATAAGAGAACCACGTGACTGAAAAAGGATGAAATCAACCGGGAGCCTATATACAAAATTGACGATCATGTTGGCGTTACGACAAAAGGGTGATGAGACGATGAAACTCGCTCATTGCCCCTTAGCACTTCCGTATCGGACATTGGTGCTCAATTTTGCAACGCTGTACCGAGCATAACAGTTTGCATCCACTACCGACGTTAGTAGTTGATCTGGATCAGAGACTCATGTCACGGACTAGTTGATTACTTCGAGCCAACGTCACCTGCAGGTGTTCGGCATGGAACATCAACCACAATCTGTTCTCGTCAACGCCCCCGATCGATGCGTTGACTTGTCGCCAGCAGAAATGCTGCGCGTCCCGGCCTGCTTCGGCCATGATCTCTCCGCGTTCATGGAAGCGCAGGATGTGCACTCCAGTGCGACCGCCAAGCGCGCAGGTTTGAAAGGCCTCTGCGGGGAGAACATCGTAGATTCGACCGAACTGGCCGTGCTCGGTGACGGCGATAGCAACTCCACGAACTTCAATAACGCGCGCATCTTGGCACGCAAGCTCGTCAGCGCAACGCTGCCGGCGTCGCGCTCGTTGATAGCGTTTTTTGAAGAAGAGCTCGCTTCTTGCCGACTGCCATCCCGTCGTCGATCGCTGAATTCTGCGGCCGACCGCGGGCGGGGAAGAATAGCAGCTACCACGGAACATTGGATCGATGATGATTCGGCAAGAATCCTAGAAACTATTCGCGAGAGACCACCATTCGGGGGGAATGGGGGCCCAGACCCTTGAGAGGACTAGCTCTCAGTTGCATCTCAAAGCATCCACATCTGGCTGCCCAACCAACATGCTGGACCACAAGAGCGCTTACGTGGCAGCCGCTGCCTCGGCAGGCGTCATAATTTGCGAGAGTGGCAATTTATCTGTTTCAACGGAGGAAGCTCCGGAAGCGATCCGATTGTGCATTGACCATCCAATGCCTCGAGACACAATAGAGCGAGCGATCACGCCGTGGCGGAGCCCCTCTTTGCCGATAGCTTCTCCTCCAACAAGCGCCCGGCTGCCTGAAGGAGGAATCGATGTTGGTCGCTGTTGTTGGAGCTGGGATTATGGGCGCGTCGCTCGCGCTTCATTTCGCCGCGAACGAAATGACGGTACTGTTGTTTGATGGCGCCGTGCCCGGCTCCGGAGCGACCGGATCAAGTTTCGCGTGCCTAAACTTCTTTGCTGCGGCGGCGTCGGACTACATGCAGTTCAGGTCCGAAGCCCTTGACTACCACATGGAACTTGCACGCCCGATTGGTCTGGTAGACGCCATCAGAGCAACCGGAACATTGCGTTGGTCAACCGACTCCACGCAAAATAAGAAGTTGCTTCAGGCAGCCAGTATGGCCGAGGGGCTAGGAAGGACCGTTGAGTACCTTTCACGAAACGAGGCATTGAACCTTGAGCCCAGTCTTAGCATCGTCGGGTCTCCCGAAGTTATTGTGCGGGTTCCTCAGGAGGGATGGCTCGATGCTGTTTATTTTACGAAGCGCATGATCGACGCTGCCGTCGCTACCGGGCTAACCCATTGCGTCTCTGAAAAATGTACAAAGATGGAGCCTCTCAACCAAGGCGCCGTGGTCTGGACTAATCGTACTTGCTATCTTGTCGATGCAGTCGTGCTCGCCAGCGGCACCGGAATCAACGCCTTGCTTGAAGATCTAGCATGTACGCCATTGGTTCATGAGTCGCCCGAGGTACTTGCGCAGATACAGCATTTCGGCCCTCCGATCGAGCACGTTGTCTTTGCTAATCATATTCATTTCCGGGCAAACGGGCCTTCCTCTATCATCGTCGGCAGTGCCGGCGATCCCACAGGCGTCCGCGACTCTGGTGTAGAGCTCACGGCTGCCAGAGAGAATGTCTCGTTAGTAAGGGGCGAGCTCAAAGGCTCCTCCCTTGGGGAGTCCATCGCCGTGCGGAGAGGGACCCGTCCCGTTCCGAAAGATGGCTACCCCATCGTCGGGCGACTACCTGGTCATGCACAGATATTTATTGCGGTGACGCACGCAGGCGTCACGCTCGCCCCATATGTCGCGCTACTGCTCACCAAAGAAATTGCAAGGGAAGGATCATGTGAGGTGCTTGGCACCTTTCGACCCCAACGCTTCTGTATGCCGATAGATCAAAACAGAATCCCAAGGATCCAGTAGTTCCTGCCGATATTCGTTGAAGGCATCTAATGGGAAATCTTGAGCGTTTTATGCGGTCGCGGGGCGAGCCGCGCGCTCCGTCTTCGTACGATCTCATAGAAGCCGGATTGAACAAAGGAGTTGTGGGTGCTTTGAGGGTGGTGCAGCCCGTGCGGTTCCGGAGAAGGCGTTGCCTGTGGTCGCCGCGCATCGGCGAGACATTCGGATGTGAACGGCCCCATTGATCGAGCAAAGGGTGCGATTCAGCGAGCGAATTGCTGCGCTGAGTGTGCAGCCGAACAATTTGCGGGGACGAGCCGGATGATCACAGAATGCATGGATGGTGCGCGCGCTGATCGTGACGTATCACAACGAATGTCCACCGGGCAGGCTCGCCGGACAACGTAGATGTGCCGCATGGTGCCGCCACGATGTGCGCAGACGGAGACCTCGTATCCACGAAAGGTTCGGCGCTGGCTTCTCGATCGGCTGGGGGATGGCAGGCCGCGAGGTAGGCGTTCAGGGAAAGCGACGAATGACCTGGTGCGGCAGCAACAGCCCGAGCCGTCTGCCCCCTCTGCCCCACGCGTAGTGAAGCGTAAGCTCGCATCGGCACCTTCCGCCCAAAGACTTATGGCTCGTGAGAAAACGCCTTCCTGTGTGCCGAGAAGCACGCGAGCGGCTCATCGAGCGCACGGACGCGAAACGGTTGCGGGAGGGACGGGAAGCAGCGACGCTGCGCGCTCCACCCGATCGTACCCGTTGGCGGCGAGCGTCGCCAAGAGGCGGTTGCAGCACTCACTCCGACATTGCAGCGTGAACCGCTTGCCGAACGGGCCATCGATGCAGGCACCGAGCGCGAAGTCGTGCAGGCAAGCACGCGAAGCGGCCGCGGCTGCCGACGCAGCGCGCCGCCGGCGCAGCTCCCCGCGCACCCCTGCCGGCGGCCCTCCTTCAGACGGATATTCTGGCACGTCTGCCGGTGGAGCAGGAGCAGATCATCCGGGAGATTGAGGCGAGCGGGTGCAGGCGCAATCGACGAATCCCAGCGAACGAGCCAAGCCCGTGGTGGTATCTGCGCCGCTGCTCGTGGGCCTCGTCTCTCCTCGGATTTCTCTTCTGAATAGCGCTCGCATTTCCAATGCTCGTATTCCTCGTCGGGGTAGCCAGCGCAGCGCGGGCGCTACGACGAAAAGTGTGATGCCGCCGCCAACACTGCGCTTGCGGCCGAATTCGTCGGCAAGCGCCCCAACCGTCAGCAAGGTGCTTGCGAACACCAGCATGTTTCCCGTGGACCACATGCGCGAGCCCACGGGCGAGATGATATTCCTTCTCGAGCCCTGCTGGAAGGCGGAGCTACCGTTGAAGGTGCTTCAACTGGGTCTGGAGGCAAAAGTCGAGTCGTTCCCAGATTCACCCGGGCTTGCTCCAGAAACTCTTCGTCTTCGGCGAGGCGGTCCTCCGGATGTCGAAGAATCCCACCCGAGCGACGCGCCGATCCGTTTATGCAGGTTGAAGCCGACGAAGTCGGCCTTGAGCTCGCCACCTTAAAATCGAGTTGTCCCCACGAATGGGTCGCGTCGACGATGGCGTCGATGTCCTTGGCCTTCGCCATGCACGCGATCTCGCCATCGGCATGACGAGGCATTTCCGGTGGCTGATCTGGGTGAGGAGTAGGATTCTCGTCTTCGGGTTCGCGTCGAGCACCCGGACGTAGGCGTCCAGCACGGCCTGTCGGGTCGCCGGCTCCGGCACGTTGAACTTGATGACCTCGACACCACGCCGTGCCTTGAGCGCGTTCATGGAATATAGCATCGAAGCGTATTTGAGATCGGCGTAGAGCATAGCATCGCCGGCTTCAGCTTGTTGTAGCCGCCCACCAGGAACTGCAGCGCATCGGTCGCGCCAGGCGTGAGCGCGATCTTCTCGGGTGCCGAGCCCACGGCTTCCGCCACCTTGGCGCGCACGGCCTCGAATTCCGGTCTGGAGCGCTGCCGCACATAGTAAGAATTCTGGTAGTTGAGCATGTCGGATTGGCGGATGAACTGACGCCGCACCGGCTCGGTCATGATACCCCAATAGCCGTTCTCCAAGTCGACTGACATCCGGCGTCACAGCATAGAGCCCGCGCACGGCGCGCCAATCGGCCTCATCGATGGCGCGGGGGGCACTGTCAGGATCGGACTGCGGCATGTTTCAAACCGCCTCGTGCATCGACAAGCTTGCAAATGATGGAAGCCATCACCAGGAGCAAGTCTAGACGCGCTCGACTCCGAACCTCGTAAATCCGCAAATTTCGCTCCAATTCTTGCGTTTGCGCTCGGGTCAACTACCAACGTTAGTATTTGATCCGGTGATGGGAGCAAACTATTTGACGGATGAGCATCGCGCTGGGCAACATCAGCTGCAAGGAGTTCAGCATGCAAACTCACTCTCACTCTGTTCTGGCCGACGGCCGCGATCGATGCGTCGGCTGCGCGGTGCCAAAATACTGTGTGCTCAGGTCTACTCCAACGGCGCCCCTCCCTCCTCGTGTAAGTGCATGAAGGGCTCCTTGGCGCGATGAAGAGGTCGCCGGTCCCAAAACTCTTAAGCCTCATTTGGCTACGACGCGGTTGTCGAGCGGACGAGTGACATCCGCTGAGGCAGATCGCGTACCGGCGGCGAAGCGGTTGCGATCACCTTAACAAAATCGACAATCGGCTCAGGAGAAGCGCACATGTTGGCGCAACGGATGTCTTTGCTTTCAGGTTCGGGCACTGCTGCCGCCCGTGAGGCAGCTAAGACAGCTGCCGCGACCGGACGTCAGATCATCGATCTGGCGGCCGGCGAAGTCATCATCGGGCCCCCAAGATCCGTGCGCGAAGGAGCGATTGCCGCGATCAATGCCGGGACTAACCGCTATACCGATTCCATCGGCCTGACGCCGCTTCGTAAGGCTATCGCCGAAAAGCTGTCGAGGGAAACAGGCATCGGCTGGGATACGGATGACATCGCGATCACTGCGGGTGCAAAGCAAGGACTGCTCGACGTTGCCTTGGCGGTGTTCGATCCGGGTGACGAAGTCATCATCATTCGCCCCTGCTGGCCGACATTTCCGTCCCAGGTTCTTCTCGCTGGCGCAAAGCCCGTGTTCGTTGACGCCCGTCCCCCGACATATATTCCCAAAACTGATGCAATCCGTGCCGCTGTCACACCGCGCACGAAAGCCATTATCATTAACTCGCCGAACAATCCGACTGGCGCAGTGTATGATCGAACGACTCTACAAGCTATCGGCGACCTCGCGATCAACTATCAGCTCTGGATCGTTTCCGACGAATGCTACTCCAGCTTCGTGTTCACCGGTTCGCGCCATGAGTCGATCGTCATGGCGCATCCCGGCGTCCGTTCACGCACGATCCTAGTCAACGCCTTCTCCAAAGAGCTGGCGATCACCGGTTGGCGCCTGGGTTATTTCGCAGCTCCTCCGGAGATCGTTTCCGCGGCCAAGAAGCTGCAGAGCCATACGACCTCGAATGCCAATGTAATCGCGCAGCACGCGATCCTGCATCACCTTCAAGTCGGCGACGGCAGTTTCGAACGAAAGATGCACGAGCGTCTGTCCGACGCACGAAACGATGGTCTTCGCATCCTCTCTGGTCTGCAGGACGTAACCTGGCCGGGCGCCGACGGCTCATTCTTCTTCTATCTCGATCTGAGTAGGCTTGTCTCCGCTTTGCCGGCCGGCGGCCACCTTCGATCCGCCGACGACATTGCACGATTGCTCCTGGAGGAAGCCGATGTGGGCTCCGTCGCCGGTAGTACCTTTGGCGACGTGAACGGGCTGCGTCTCTCGTTCGGCGCTCCGCCAGACCTGCTGGAGTCGGGACTAAGACGCGCCGTCGAGACCCTGAACAACCTGCGGACCAGACAATCAGCGGCCTGAGGCTTCCTAAAAGGACATTTCGAGATGCTCAATGGTACACGGGCCGTAATCCTTGCCGCAGGAATGGGCTCAAGACTGCGCCCCTACACGGAATTCGTTCCGAAACCCCTGGTGGAGGTGAACGGAACGCCGTTGCTGCACAACGCGCTGCACCAGTTGTCCGAGCTCGGGACTCGCGAAGCGACCATCGTCGTGGGTTATCGCGAGGAAGACATCGAACAATCGTGCGGTCATCGGTTCGAGGGGGTCGACATCGAGTATGTCCATAATCCCATCTTCGATCGGACCGGCAGCGCATATTCCCTATGGCTAGCGCGAAATACAATGCTCGCCGGCGACACTGTCCTTCTCGAGGGCGACGTGTTCTTCGAGCGGGAAGTCCTCGAACGAACCATTCGAACGGTCTCATCCACCAAGCAGAGTGTGGCGGCCGTCGCAGCGTTCAACGCAGCAATGAGTGGTTCCGCGGTGGAGCTTGCTGACAATGGTTCTGTCGTCACGTTCGTCATGAACCAAACGCCCGTCGAGGCCCGGGCCAGGCGTCTCTTCAAGACCATCAACCTGGTGCGCTTTTCCGCAGACGCCTCGCGCGAACAGCTCGTCCCAGCACTGCACCGGGCTATGGAAAGTGGGCATCGTACGGCCTATGTCGAGCAGATCCTCGCGCTGCTTGTCGAGAAGGGAGAGCTGCAGCTTTCAGCAGCGGATTGCAGCGATACGCGCTGGTTCGAAATCGATAGCGAAGATGATCTGCGCTTGGCCGAGAAGATTTTCGCGCCGCCGATGAGCCGCGCACTTCCTGCGGCAAGTTGCATCCCGCTGACGGGAGCGAGGCGATGATCGGGTATCTGCGTGACTACGCAAATGCCATCACCGCCCTCTCGTATCTGTTTGCCGTCATCGGGCTGTTCCTGGCCTTGAACCAAAAGATAGAGTTCGGCGTTGCGGCAATGCTTTGGACCTGGTTTCTGGATCATTGGGACGGGCATGTTGCCCGGAAGATGCGACATGTTCGCCGTCCAGGTGTGGCGGAGTTCGGAAAAAGCTTCGATGGATTTGCCGATCTCATTCATGGCGTTGTGTTCCCGGCCACGATCATTATTCTTGTGGGTCAAGGCACGATGCTATCGCTCGTCGCGAGCATGGCGCTGGTATTGGCGGGCGCGATCAGGCTCAGCTATTTCAAAAATGTAGGACTCACATCTGACGCGCGATTTATCGGCGTTCCCGTTTCATACGATACGCCAGTCCTTTCTATCCTGCTGCTCGCTCGCCCGTTGTTGTCGGACGATGCTTTTCCGACAATTGTTGCGGCAACCTTCATCATACTCGCGCTCTTACACGTGACCACTGCAATCCGCGTCCCAGCAATTCGTGGAATTGCGGTGCCGGTCGCGACAGCCTTTGCAATTGCCGGCTCGATCGCGCTGGCAACTGTCCCGGGTGTTGCCCGCTAACCGGCTGAAGATCGTTTTGGTTTCAAGCCAGGGAGGGGACAATAGACAATTTTTCACATCTTAGCGAAGTTGCACAGGCTGCCGCACGGCTCATCGACTTCGGGCGCAATTTTCCCCCTCCGAGTCCGCTCGTCCGGACTGCACTCTAAAATGTTTTCCGATTTTGCGAAGACGAATGTCGCAGAGGCTATTCGATTTCCTCATTTCACCGGCACAGAAGGATCGTGAAGCCGGTGCCAATTGGCTCGCACGGCGACTCGAAGGAACGCTGGATCCGGGCCGAATAGTACTCGCTAACCGGTACGCAGAGCATCCTCGCGATGTTGGGAGGGATTGAGCCTGAGACCCTTGATTGTGCGTCCATAAAATTCAAGGGGAAGGCGCGCGCCTTATACTGTATGCCTACCCTTCATAATCCCACATCAGCGATCGTGACCGAGACGAGGCGACAAGAACTCGCGAAGATCGCGCGCCGTCATAATCTTTCAATCTTTGAGGGCGACATCTATGGCGTCCTCCCGAAGAACGCTCCTCCTCCCCTTTCTGCGTATGCGCCCCGCACGCAGCTAGTACATCTCGGGTCTCAGCAAATCCTTGGCTTGTCAGCTTCGGGTCGGCTACGTTGCGGGTCCAGTTTATCGACGCAGAGGGCATTTTGGCATGGGGGTAGAACAACAAATTGGATCGTTGCGCCTCTCATCGCGGAGATCGCGCCCCATTGGCTAACGACTGGCTTGGCATCTGAATTATGGATGCAGTGCGCCTTGAAACGCACAGCCGCCGGAATATCGCGGAAGAGGCGTTCGTTATGCCATCCGATATCGATCCGGCAAGTTACCACCTCTGGATCAAACCGCCCGACCACCTAAACTTCGAAGCAATGAGGTGTTGTCGTCGCGGCCGGAGATTCATTCGCCGGTGGTCGTCTCTAGGTAACACAACATTCCGGATAGGGCTTGGGGTCGCCGTCGATCGCGACCAACTTCGCAACGGCCCGTCAAACTTATCAGAGCATAGCTTTCGGAGATCTTTGAGAGCTTACCATGACTGCCAAATTTCCCAATTTTGAGGCCCCCTGGTCCGGGTTCACTGGCGATGGCGAAAGCTACGACCTTTATAGACCCAGCTATCCCGCTGAAGTTGCGAGGGTGATCATTGATCACGTCGCCAACCAAATGCTTCGACGACCCTAGTGTGGACGTAGGAAGCGACGCTTCATGCTTTCCCCCGGATTTTTGTTGGAATGAACTCGGCAAGACCGAGATCGATGCCGACGAAAACGTGGCGGGAGCGCGGTACTCGCCGAGCTGGGCCTTGAAGCCTCGAGCAGCGATTCCACGTTGGCGAAGTAGGCTCAGCTCATATTGGGACATCGGTTCTTCAGTCCGAGCAGCAGGCGGTCGTTGACAAGCCGGTGATCATAGACGCCGATCGGGATCGATGACGAACCCGTCCGCGAGGGCGCATATGTCGATCAAGTGATGCCAGTCGCGTTCATTGCGCGCCAGCCGCGAGGCCTCGATGCAATAGACGGCCCCCAACGTCCCCGAACACACCATCGCCACAAGCCGCTCAAATCCAGGGCCGCGGAGTGCTGCCTCGGCGGTTCGACCCATCTTCGCGAAGATCCTCAGAGGCGATTCGGTTTTGTTTAGGTTGCGACCCGATGAGAGATTCCCTTTTTGGAGTCCTGAAGCCAACACCTCCGCTTCCATTCTCCTCTTATCTCCAACAATCATGATCTGTATTCAGCAGGACTAATGCCTATCGCGAAATCTTAGGCAATAGACGGTTCTTCACAAACTAGCCTCGCCAGGACGCCACTCAATTGACACCCTTTGTCGCAACGGAGCAACGCGCCGGGCAGAACGATTTGACCGCTCGTTTGGCAGGGAAGGCCTCTCTCACTGCCGGTTCTCAGACGCGGCTTGATCCCGAATGCTCTTCCTCAGCGCTAATCAAGGCTATGCGGAATCGTGGGCGACAAGGCAATCAGGCTGCGTGTTTGCCGGCATGTGGATGACCTCGATGCCGTCGTTGAATCTGACACCTGCGATCACCTTCGGCAACTGATTTGTGCCTTTGAGCCGCCGCCAGGCTTTTGATGCGGCGATAAGCAGCTTGAACACGATCAGCCGGGCGGTCCTTGACGACAGCGATCCTTTCGTCCGCACGGTTCTGTGCCGCACGGTCGCGAACACGCTTTCGATGGCGTCGGTCGTGCACAAGTGATCCCAATGCCCGGCCGGGCGTCGTAAAGGCCAGCAGCGCGTCGCGGTCCCTGGCGAGGCATTCGTCCGCCCGGGTGTATTTGGCGCAGTATCTCTCGGCGAAGACCTCGCAGGTCCTTCTTCATGTTGGCCTGCACCGAGAGCGGGACTTTGTCCAGGACGTTCACGGTCCTGTGCACCCAGCAGCGCTGGTGCCGCGTGCCGGGAAAGACGTCGTCAAGCGCCCTCCAGAAGCCGAGCGCGCCATCACCAAGGGCAATTTCCGGGGTGATCTGCAACCCGCGTTGCTCTACGTCGATCAGGAGCTTACGCCAGCTCTGCGTGCTCTTAACACGAACCTCCGTGTGCCGGCCACCGGCCCAGTGGGTGAGCAGAAACGCCCCATTGGCGTTCTCATCGAGATCGCAAACAATCTCTAAGACTACGATGTGAACCAGCCGCTGCTTGGTGCGTGTGTCCGTGGACGTGCATTCCAAACCCGCGGCAGATCATGCGTATCTCGAGCGCTCAACCTGGTCGGACACCAATATCGCTGCAACAGCCAGGTCGGAAACAGCTCAAGCTTTGCAGCGCGACCGCACGATCGACCCGCACTCCGCCGATGCTGATACATAAGCCTGCCCGATATGGCCTCGTCACCGCGGCATTGATAACGATGTGCATTGCCCTTGGCCTGGCCATAGAACACACGCATCATCCGCCCGCAACGCCCCGTACCACGCCGGTCAGAGGTGCGCGTCCCCCGCGCGCCGATTTACCCGAGCAGTTCTTCTTCGTGTGCACGGTTTCCAGCTGGAGCCTCTGATTGTCTTTATATTCCTGCCAACTAATATAGCCGGGGTGATTGCCGTGCAGAAGAACATTCCAGTGCTCCCGCGGCTTCTCGAACCCGCTGACCTTACGGGCGCGACCGCATCCGTGTCTTCATTCGGCCAAGCGCGAAGGCGCCAGCTTCGAGCGGATTGTACAGGATCTGCATCACCATGTGATAGCTGGCGCCTTCCAGCTCAGCTTGAAGATTTGAACGTTCCTCACGACCACGGGCATTTTGATGTCGGCGGGCAGCCAAAGAAAGCCTGCGGGGGCTGCCGAGATCGCGCTATATGGGCAGCATCGCTGGATCCATTAAGCGGCCGGATTTGACGACGATTTCGACTTCGCCAAGTGCAGCGATATTTGACATTGGGTCGGCATCGAGAACGACGAGGTCGGCCGCTCTTCCCGCAGTAACGATCCCCACTCGATCATCGATGCCTAACAGGATCGCAGCGTTCCGGGTGATCGCTTCAACGCACTGCATCGGGGTCATCCCCCATTCCTGCATCGTACTGCATTCATCCGTCAGATTGCCTAGGCTATCCGAACCAAAGGCAAGCGTCACTCCCGCGTCAAGGGCATGCCGAAAGCCTACCTTGTGGTGCTCAACGAGCTCGGCGCTGTGGCGCATGATGCCTTGACCTCGTCCCCAGTCATTTCCGAGTTCCTTATACCCGCTGAGAGTCGGCACCAGGCCCACGCCCCTTTTTGACATATTTCTTGCGGTAGCAGCGCTGAGGAATACACCGTGTTCGATGGTGTCAGCGCCAGCTTCGATGGCATTTGCGATCGCTTCGTCGCAAAGCGCGTGTGCCATGCATCTGCGGCCATGGTGGTGCGCAAGGTCGAAAGCGGCCCGCATCGTTGCAACATCCATGTTAACCGCGCTTAATGGCTCGCCTTCGGCATGGCCCCATTCGATGCTAGCCATGCATTTGATGAAGTCAGCGCCCCGCTTAATCATCGCTCCGGCGGCTTTCTTCGCCTCAAGAGGACTATCCACCTCCACAAATATCTCATGCGCGTAGCCCGCCGTTTCAGTAAGGCCCTGAGCGGTTGCGAGAATGCGAGGCGCGACGATATCGGAGCTTGTAATCGCAGACTTGAGTGACAGCGACAATCCTCTGGGGGCGCCCGCATCGCGAACAGTTGTTATGCCCTCTCGCAAGTTGACAAGTGCGTTCTGGATGCCCCGCGCGACCATTATCGCATCATCGGCACCCGCGCGATCTGTCCGCGAGCCGCGAAGTCTTTTTGTTGTTAGGTGATCGTGAGCATTAATGAAGCCTGGCAAAAGATATTTCCCAGTCAGGTCTATAACTCTCGCTTCGGCTTGATCAGCCAATTCACCTGCAGAGCCGACAGCAATTATGCGATCGGCCTCAACAACGACCTCAGCATTCGCAATTGGCCTGCCTCCACGTCCATCGATTAATGTGGCGCCGCTTAATACTAAACGCATCCTGATCTCCACCATCCACTGACGGAAGACTCCACTAGACCCTAGGTGCGACGCGCTGTAATGATTTCGCCCTCGTAAGGCATTTCGACAAGTGCGTTGCTATCACGGCACTGTTCGAAGAGGATGCCGAGGGCCGAAAGGATCGCATCCTCTCCCTCGTGATTGATCGCTTTCTGCACGATTGTGAACGACCGCGCACGATGCTGAAACGTTTCGCGATCGATCAGCTCGTTGAAAACGAAGCGTTCTCGCGTCACGTCTTTCAGACCAGCTTCGGCTCCTAACTCGACCGCAATATCAATCTCTGCGTAGCCGCCCTCAGGTCTGGAATGCCGATGCCGGCGGTAGCCGGGGAGTGCGGCCTCGATTACCGAGAGAAAGCCATCCACGAAGGCACTACCCTTGTCGTAAGGCTCGTACTGAACGATTGCGAGGACACCCCCAGGCGCCAGGACACGCTGCGCCTCTCGATAGAACGCCGGACGATTGAAGCGATGCACTGCGCTAGCAGCCGTTACTAACTGAGCAGAACCGTCTGCCGCTCGCAGATGTTCGGCCACCCCGTCTGTGTAGTGCACGAGCACGCCGGTTGGCGTCTGGGTCTCCGCGTGCCGCCGCATATCTTCGTTTGGCTCTACTGCGACGATCTGGAAGCTAGAGCCAAAAACCGCGGCAAGGCTGCGCGTGAACAGCCCGGTCCCGGCGCCTACCTCGATGATTTGACCTCCCCTGCAATCAGCGAGCACGAACCTCAATTGTTCTGCAATCCGCGACGGGTACGTCGGGCGAAACTGATAAAAGTAGCCGAGATCATCAAAATCGTCCCAGGGACTGTGAATCTGGCCCGACGCAGGTTGGCTCGTTGCCGTGCTTCGTATGGACATATTATTGTCTCCATGACGCTGGGCCTAGGTCAATCGGTACTTGTCGTACTCTGCCGCGATAATTTTGATTGCCCTCTCGAGGGTTGAGTCATCCGATGGGTTGCCGAGGCCGAACCGGATCGCTCGTGGCGGCTCCGCTTCACCGATCACGAACCCATCACTTGTCGAAACAAGCACGCCAGCTTGCTCAAGTCTCGTAGTTAGATCGGCACTCGTGACGTGAGGCGGCGTTAGCATCCATACATGGAGACCCCCCTCCCCGAGTCGGTGATCGACGTTTGTGAGATGTTGGCGAACCAAAGTATGCCGCGCGGCCGTTGCGCTGCGAACAGCGTCAAGAATCCTTGCGATTGATCCAGTCTCAATCAATTCTGTGGCGAGTGCGGCGCTAAGCGGCGCCGTCATCCAGAAGGTAGCCCGGACTCCCGGCCAAAAGAGGTCCGCCGCCGCCTCCTTTGACGGCGCAACGACATAGGCCACCTTCATTCCCGGCGCGACACTCTTGGCTAAGCCGAGCAGATACCAAGAAATTTCCGGGGCAAGGGCAGAAAGCGGCGGTGGCGCATTCCTGGGAATAAGGCTGTAGATGTCATCCTCGATGATGGAGACGCCGAACTCTCTAGCAATCGCGACGACTTCCTTGCGTCTTTCCAGGGACATGGTGACGGTGGTCGGGTTTTGAAGCGTCGAAAGAGGGTATAGCGCTTTCGGGCGATGCGTCTGGCACACCTTTCGAAATGCGTCCGGGATCATGCCGTCGTCATCCATCCGGACCGGCGCCAAGCTTACACCATAACGGGCTGCAAACACCTTGATCGGCGGGTAGGTTAGTTCATCAACGGCCAGCATCCCGCCTGCGCCGACGAGGCCGGGAATGAGCATGTTCAGAGTACTTTGTGTGCTGCTTGCCAGGACAATACGCGCTTCGTCAGCTCGATAACCCAGGCGCGAGGCGCAGAATTCAGCGCCGGCTCGTCGGTCGGGTTCGGTTCCGCACCAACGATGATGTCCAATAATGTTACTTAGAGCACCCCGTACCAGAATGTTATTTATTGCGTTGCTGAGGACCGGATCAAAGACGTGTGCTACTGGCGGCGGCGGATTCAGCCTAAGTGCGATCGGCGTTTTAAGGCGTTGGTCAAGCTGGGCCTGAAGTGAGGCTTTCACAGCAGGTGCTGCTGCAAACGCGTTGTTCATTGGGGCGCCCTCCTAGATAGTTCACTTCCAGCTACATCAAAGTGGCGGCCATTAGAACCAACGACCCAATCGCTGTGGCCGTACTATCTGAACGCCAAGGCCTCGGATTGCCCGGACCTTCACAAACTCGGATACATGGAAGACCGCAAGGACTGAAAACAGTAGGGCCAGTGCCGTCTCGAACGTCCCCCCGGACATTAGCGGTCGGAGCAAGAACATCAGGGCAAGTAATGGAGCATCATACGAAACCGGAATCCCGAGAAAAGGAGCGTCATGCGTTAGGCCGACATTCTCGAAATAGCTCAGCCTAATCGCACCCAAAACCAGGAGCAGACTGGCGAAAAGTGACAGTGCCGAACCTCGGCCAACAAGTATAATGATGGCGGCCAGGAACAAGATGCCGTGGATGAAGTCGACAAAGCTATCGAAGCTCTTTCCGAATTCTGCTGCACCTGGGGGGCGAAGATGGCTAGTTTTGCGAGCAATATGCCCGTTCCAATGATCTAGAAAGAAAATCCAGAGCATCGCCGCAACGTCGAACTCTATCTTGCCGTTGAAGGCCAGGAACAGCCCGACGACGGCAAACAGATAGGCGACGGCCGAGATGGCATTTTCATAGTCACGCCGATACCCGATCATCACCTTGCCCCTGCTCTCAGGGTTGATGTTGCGTGCCGAATTCCGAAGGTGTGACTTCGCTCTACATTCCTAGAGGATGCCATGCGTCGGTTCTCTCGATCAATTGCTAACGTTGGTAGTTGACCGGAGTGCGAATTTTGTAAGTCCCTACAGAATTGATGCAGGAGATGTTGACTCGTATGACGCTTGCTATGCTCAGCTCAGGTCCTCGTAGCTTCTGACGGATTCGGGTAACCATCAGACGTTCATCATACCTTCGCTCGCGGTCCTTGAGAACAACCTGTGTCCGAGCAATTCGGCCAGCATGGTCTTCGGTCTCGTGCCAGGAGACCAGCCGCAGCCATCAAACGGCGACTCTGAAGAAAGAGGTGGTCAAAGATAATATCGCATCCCTCATCCGATGATTTCGGTGCTATGAGGCGCTGTGATCCCCGCATTTGGCGGCGATACGGCCTGGTCAACCAACGGCCCGACTTGGCTGCGGATATGCTCGCATCTGATGTGCCGATGTCGGTTCGCCTGAGCGGCAACTACAATTCCCAGACCACCTTGACAAAGACGTACTCAATGCACTCGTACGCAGGGCCTCGAAGCAGAATCCCCACTTTCACCTGTTGCGGGTCATTCGGATTCTTGAGACCACGATGAGAACGCCCTTGACGACCGCATAGATGTGGATACTCGTGATTATCGGTTCAGGGGGCGATCAGAAGGAACTCAGCTAGCGAGAACCGGCTAGAACCGATGACAATCGAAGATAGAAGTGCAAGAATCGGAGAGACTGCGTGTCCGTTCGAAGGAGTAATTCCTCTCAAGCGGAGGCAGCGGGAAATGACTCAGTACCATGTGGGTACGCCATCGATCACACTGCGCGAAACAGACCGGGGAAAGGCGAAGACGCTTTCAACACTTCCGGCGCAATATTCAATTTCGCCAACTGGTCGAGTCCGCCAAGATGCGCCGGCTCATTGAGCGGAGTTACGAACAGGAGATCGGTCCTGGCACTTCCAGTTGCAGCTGGCGCGGCTTTCACGCAGACGGGCGCTATTGACCCGTACATAGTCATATCTGACTGTCATCGTGGTCTGACTGTCATCGTGGTTGGCTTGCCTGATGCGGCTCTGGGCTCGAGCTGCCCGCTCACTTGGTCGTCTTGCAGGGCGGCAACAATGCGGTGATGGCAGCACCAAGCTTTGGCATGGTCTCTCCGGCACCCGCTTTGCCGGTGATGATCGCGTCCACATACTCCTGGATGACGGAAGGGATCTTCAGCCCGTTGGGGCCCGGCCACATATACCAGGCAGTGAGCTTCCCCATCTGGGCCAGGGCCGTCGCCTGATTTGGATGGCTCTTGTAGAAGGACCCGAGCAACGCCGGATCATCGACTGCACGCTGGCTGACAGGAAGATAGCCGGTGTTCTGGGCCATGATGGTCTGGGCTGCCGGTCCGGTGGCGAACTTGACGTAGTCCCAAGCCGCTTTTTGCTTTTCCTGAGCTGAAGTGGTGACAACGAGCATAGATCCGCCGGCGGGCAGCTTCCCGTTGGCCAACGTTGTCGGAAACGGCAGCGTCCGATATTGAAAGGCAGTCTTGATCTCCGCCTCGTTGCGCAGGGTCGTAGCGCCGGATGCAGCAGAAATGCCGATTGTTCCGGAGGAGAAGGCCTGCAGCACCTGCTGCCATGACATCGCTGGCATCCTTGTGTCGTGAAAGAGCTGAAGGACTTCGAGCGCCCGCAGCCCCTCTGGACTGTCGAAGCCGATGCCGCAGCCGTCGGGCCCGTCCATTTGTCCGCCGGCTCCTCGAATGAGGGCTTGCAGTGTCCAGTTGCCCCAGGAGTCGTACTGAAAGGTGAAGCCCGTTAGCTTGGGATCGAGAGCGGAGATTCTTTGCCCGAGTTCAGCGATCTCGTCCCAGCGGGCTGGAAAAGCCTCCATGGATCCGCCCGCGCGGCGCACCAGATTCAGATTCACATGCAGCACCGGGACAGATATCGCGAATGGTACTCCAAGCTGCCGGCCGGCGACGGCGCCGAGAGACAAGATCGTCGGATAATACCCCAGCGCCGGCCACCCCCCGTCGCCCTCCACAAACCGGTCCAGCGGCACAGCAAGGCCGCGTTCGGCGATGAGGCCGACATGATTCATACCGATAAAGGCTACGTCGGGTGCGCCGCCAGTGAGGCGGGACTTCAGAAGTTCATTTACGACGTCATCATAGGTTGCGAGCGGCGCGCGCAAGTCGATCCGTACGCCGGGATGCTCGGCCTCAAAGCGTCTGGCGATTTCCTCCTGCGTCGGCCGGTAGCTGCTCGGCAGCGCATACGACACGGCGAGCACTGTCTCGGCATGCACAGTGGCCAGGCCAAGCAGAGTCAGGGCAATCGCGCCGACACAGGCAATCCTTGTCATTGAACATCTCCGAGGCAAACGGTAGGCTCCGATGTTCTTCCCATCCTGGGAAGCAACGGAGCGTCTCTGGGCGTGAACATGAGCGCGTCATCTGATAAGCCGATGACAGTTCTTTTAACCGGCACTGACAGATACCAGACGAGTCGGACAAACGTACTCTTCCGGCGAAAGCTAGCGTTCGGCGCATGGGGGCTCATTCGCCGAAGCGAACGACCAATTACATGTGCTGCGGGGCGACTTGGGTCCTTGAGATCACGATCGGAACGCCCTCGGCCTCCACGTTGATATTGGTGATCGAGATCACCGGTTGCCGGGGCGGCAGGGCGAAGAGCATGGAATCGGCTTGCGAGAGTGAACCGGCGGAAATCCGCGTCTCGAACCGACGGTAGTCGAGGACGCGAATTGTATGATTCGCTGAAGCTGCCGGTCCGTCGATGATCGCTTCGATTCCCTCGAAGCGGGGCACCGGAAAATAGCTCGATGCAACAATGCCGGCGAGTCGTCGATGAGGCTCAAAGTATCGACCCCGCGTGCGAACTGCCCGTGGGGCAGGCGAAGGTCGCGCGCAAGGTCCTTGTCAACTCAGACCCGCGCGGAACGTACGAAGCGACGCTCGCCGAGCCGGTCCATGTCGCGCAGAGAGGTGGTCGAGCGGGACTTCGGGCCCAAGCGGTGGCGGACGATGCGTTCCTTGACGCACGTCCCCCGACCTGCTCGATGCGCACATAATCGCGCTCTTTGAGCACTGCGAAGGCGCGCCGCACGGTATTGCGGTGAACGCCGAACTTCACGGCCAACTCAGCTTCGGTTGGCAGGCGTTAGCCCGCGCTTGTACGTCCCCGCCGGTGACGTCCTTGCGGATGGCCTCGACGATGCGCCACAGCGAGGTTGCGCCGCGCCAGGCGTAGAGGGATGATGGTCGATCCTGGTTGTTGACAGTCATTGGTCGATCTCGGGTCTCCGGGCGCCGTCCGGTGACGTCCAGCCGCTGCGCGATCAAACTGGCGCACCGACAAGGCGCCGATCCCGGGCGAGGGCCGGCCGGTCGGTGAGGACGCCGTCAATCCCTAGGCGCGCGATCGCCACGAGCGCCCCGATGTCGGTCGCGGTCTGAAAGCTCGATCGCGGCGAGGCGACCGCAATGGTTCCAAGACCGGCGCGACGGATGGTATCGATCGTGGGGCGGTTATAATCTGCGGGTAGCACCCGGATCCAACTGGCGCCGACGGAAACGGCAACATGCAGGCCGGCGCCCCCATTGGGAAAGAAGGCGCCGACGGTCGCGGAAGCTGACCGGCGCCGGATCGCCTCAGCGATCTCGGTCGTGTAGGCGGTGAAGAGGATGCGCTCGATCGCTCCGAGGGACTGGCAACTTCCAACGTAGATGTCCACCTCAGCTGCGGTGGCGTGCTTCAAGTCGACGATGATCGGCTTGCCGCGAGTCATCTCCAAAAAGTCGTTGAAGGTGAGCAGTGCCGGAAAGAGCCGTCGTGCCTGCTGAATATCGATGTCGGCGATAGCGTCGGGAAAGCCAGCGACACGTAGCAGGTCGCCATCGTGAAGGCAGACTACGGTCCCATCCTTGGTCAGGTGGACGTCGGTCTCTACCGCATCCGCGCCCGAGTCGAGGGCGTGGCGAAAAGACGCCCTGGTATTCTCAAGCACGTATTCCGGGGCTCCCCTGTGTCCGATCACGCGAAACTTCCCTAATTTGGGCGGGGTTGACCAGAAACTGGCGGCAAACGTTTCGACCGACTCAGTAGATGCGCCGTTCATTCCCCCATCCTTTCCTGAAATGGCTCTGCACTTGACCGCTCCTCTTGTCATTCCCTCGACGAACCATTTGTAAGCGAAGGAAAGCGACGACGAGGGGAGCACGTCGATTGTCGAAGCGGCGATAAGGGGACCGTAGTCGTTGCCGCCTTCTTGGTTTGCGAACGCAATAATCCCGAGCGGCGGACTCTCCGAGCGTACCGCGATCAACGGCCAGAACAGATCGTGCCACTGGCCGACAACGGCGAAGATCGAGAAGGCGATTGTAGCCACTCGGCCCTCCTCTCGCCGAGGCACCTTGGGTATCCTGTATCGGGCGAGAATGAAGCCGCGCTGACAGAACCAGGACGATTAGGCCGGTCATACCCATTTCGATGGACATGGGCGCGCAGATCTTGGGCTACCGAGAGTGCTTCAGAAGTCGGATGGGGTAAGATATGGCCTTGATCACCGGGATGGCCGGGATGGTACGGACCGTACAATATCGGCACATTACCTTGGGGAAAGAAGAGCCTGGCGAGGCTGCCCCTCTGCCGAAGAGAGGCGACAGGGCCGAAACGACTTAGTCGATGTTCATGGCCAGTTCCATGTGCTGGGGGCGAGGCGCATCCTCGAAAGCACGATCGGAATTGCCGGCGGCGTCCAGATTGACGTTGGTCATCAGTATCGGGACAGTCCGAGCGATTCAGAATCGGTTTTGGAGAGTGCGAGTGCCGAGATTCGGGCTTCGTGGCGCTTGTAGATCGTGACGCCGATCTGCGCCAAGCCTCCGCGAAACCCGCGAAACTGCCGGTTTACATGATGATTGTTCAATGCGCTCGAACCGCGGCAACGGACAATAGCTGGATGCGACAGCGATGGCGAGCCGTCCACCATCGTGATCGTGTGCGCCTGCGGACGAAATGGCGTATCCCTCCGGCGGCGGCCGCCTTGTGTAGTTTGAGAGGCGGGCCGAGGATTTGACCTCAAGTCTAGCTTTAAAGTTTTAAGGTCACGTGGCGAATGCAGGTCAATGTGCCGGGCGCCGAGCGTCGGCGGCGATGCAGTTACGACGAGAAGGTTCGCCGGGCCGAAGAGACCTTGCAGGCTGGCGAGGCGGCCTGCGGCGTCGCGCGCCGGCACGGGTCGCTCATAGCCCTGCTGTTAGCGTGGCGTCGACAAGCGCGCCACGATCGACTGGCCGGAGATGCCGCGCCTGCTCTTGTTCCCGTTGAGATCACACCTGTGGCGGCTCCGATCTAGAACGGCGTGCCACAACCACCCTCTTCACCGCCTGCGCAGTGTGCAAGGGCTGGAATCATCGAGATCGAGCTTACCAGCTGTCACTCGTCCGGTCACCGTCCAATGAGCGTTCGGAAATGCATAGCTTACCTGCCCGTGCGAGCATTGCGGCGGAGATCCAAGCTGAGGCGCCGTAGCGGGCATCCATGCCGAAGTCCAATGGACCGTGATTTTCGAGCGATACCTTGTAGGTCGCACCCATGCCGAGCGACCATTCTGGCGACATCGGCAATTGCAAGCTTACCAATGTCGTTCGGCGGGCCGGGTTGGACGGAATCGCCGTATTCAATTGTGCATAGTTCGTGTTCAGATGCGTGGCGCTGAAGCGCCGTGGCGAAGCTCAATCCGCAGGATCAAGGAGGTTATTGAGATCGTAAGGTGCCTGGATCGCGGTCAGGGACACCTCAATGGAAGACCCTAGAGGACGGCAATGACGGGCAGGACGAGAGGTGTGCCTGATCAGGAGAAGGAGATCGGAATCCGGTCGCGCTCGCAGAGCTTGGAGCGCGCCTCACGCAAAGTGGCTTTCACTTCCGAAAATTCTTGTTCCGATAGGACGTGCGATTCGATCAACTTGCGCTCCAGCGTCCAGATCGAATCTTCAGGTAGCGGATCCGTGCCATAACGGGGAACGATGTTCCAATGCATGTGAGCGAACGAATTTCCGAAGAATGCGACATTCATTTTCTTCGCGCCGAAGGCCAACTGAACTGCCTCAGCGACCATCGCCATTTCCAGAAGGTGCTTCGTGCGAGTCTCGATCGGAAGATCATGCAGTTCGCGTGCCTTCCGCTTCGCGGAAAAGAAGCAGTAGCCTTTGAAGTACTGACGATTGCGGCTGAGCGTAACAATGCCTGTTTCGAGTTCGGCAACGAAATGGCGCTCGTCTGAATTGTCGATCAACCGCAGGATTTCGGCCGGCGAATAGCTTTCATGAGCCATTGTATTATGTCTTTCTGTCGGAGGTTCTTTGGCCGTCCTCGCACCGAAGGGAGGACGGCCAACCGTCGATATCAGGATTTCGGTAGGCTCGTCACGTCGCGAACCATTGCCGGCATCGGCGCTTGGGCGGGCCTGCTTGAGGGGCACCATATTTTGCAGGTTGTCACGACGGATGTGAACCTCCTGAACTTCGGGGTCGGGGTGGGCATTGGCTGAACGGATTTCACCAATTCCGTTGCGCGCGCAGAATGATGCTCACGGCGCCTTGGTCCTTCAGCTCATACGCAGCACCCGGTTTGGCAATACCTGACTGGGTCGGCAGCGTCACAGTGCTTCCGCCTGCGTGCTTTTGATCGAGCATGTTGTAAGCAACCTCGGCTGTGAAGGACAGTTTCTTGACCGGGGTCCAGATTGCGCGTGCGCCAACAATCGCGTAGTTGAAGTCGGGGTTGCAACCGGCAACGCCGCTCGATAGCGCGAGACCTGCGACGACTGCGCCGCAGACGTAACCTTTCGCTCTGCTGTCATACCGGACAGCAGCCCACGCTCCGTAGAGGCTGGTGGCCCAATGTGGATCCCAGTTGTGGGTGTACCCACCGTTGAAACCATAGACCGTGGTCAGCTCCTGACCGGCACCGGCGACAAAGACGGAGTCAGACACACCGCCAATGCCCAGACTTTGGTAAGCACCTGCTGCTCCGGTACTGCCGTATCTCGCGTACGTCGTCGGCATATAGCTGTTGAATCCATAGCGGCTTGCGCCATTGGCATACATGCCGCTCACATTGATGGTGTCGCCCGGCCCGGTCGGGAGGTTCTTGATCGACAAGGCCAATTGCCCGGCCCAGCCCCACTTGTCGCCCGGATGACCCGTGGTCTCGGTGGCGCCATAATATGCGGCATGGTTGTCATGCGCAGCGACCGACGCCTGAAAGAGGCCCCAAATTTGGTCAACGCGAAGCATAGCAACGAGATCTGGAGCTCGCGCCCCCCCGATGTCGCTGGCACCGTACGCGCCGGTTGCGAGACCTGCGGGAGTCGCGGCGCTCACGTTCCAGATGCTTGTTGTGTATCTGGCGACCTGATCCTGAGCCGAAAAGGAAGCGGTGATGCCCTGACCGAATTCGGCTGTATACGTGAATTGATTGACGGCGTCTCCGCCGCCGCTGCCCGGCAGCTCGAAGATGTTCGCTGGATACTCGGTCCAGGGTGTGTTGAATTGCGACTGCGTTTGACCGAAGGTGAAGCCGGCGAACTGGATAAAGGCTAAGTACACTTGGAGGTAACCGCCTCCGACGCTGTCACCGGAGTACGTTGTGGCACCGCCAGAGAGACCCGCGCCAGCACCGGCGTAGCCACCGCCGGTCCACTGGAGCAGGCCTTCGAAGAAGGTCCGCACTACGCCGTACTCGGTCGCGGTACGCGTATCGATGTCAAGAGCCTCACGAGAGCGCATGCTGTAGTAGTTGCTGAGGCGGTTGTCAGCTCCGCCCGCGCCAGTCACGGGGTTCGGCAAGAGAGTTGTGTCAAAGCGTAGATATCCGCCCAGTCTGATGCAGGAATCGGTCCCCGGGATGTAGTAGAATCCGGCACCATACAGCGAGCAGGCCTTCACGTACTCGATCGGCTTCGCTTTGACCGGCAGGTCAGCTGCTTGTGCGCCACTCAACGCAATGACAGCTGCCGCTGAAGTCAAGATAGCCTGTTTGATCGCCCCTATGTACCGCGCCCGCTCGCCATGGATCGGCTTATTCAGGGCAGAGCCCAGCTCCATCTCGGCTGATCTGGAAGCCGCGTCCGAATGCTTCCTACAGCCGCCATTCAATGACCGTCGTGAGGGTGATGCGAGATGGCAGGTATTCTCGTTCGAGTTTAGCTTGACTACTTTCTTCAGCACAAAAGTCTCCATTCAAAAAAGACGCAATCGTTGACTGTACGTTTTCGGTTTCCTAGCGAGACTAGGACGCCAAAGCGTTCGGCGAGCGCAGGGATGGTGTCGCGCAAGACCGACCACTGGTAGGCGAGGCCTCACGTCAAATTCGACTAGCGTTCTGACTGGGAAGATGAACCCGGCATCTAAAGTACCGATGTCGGTTCGCTGAAACAGTGCTGACAATTTCTGGATGAATGCGCCAAACGCACCTTCAGCCGAAACGAAGATCCGGCCCTCGGCTAATCACTCGCTGAAGCGAATGACTTCACCACGTATTGCTGGACAATTCGGGCGGTTGAGACGGTGATCGAAACGCCGTCGCCATCGATCTTGATGTTGGTCATCCGGATCATCCACTCACCTGCGTGGCATGCGAGCAGGAGAGAATCGGTGCGACAGTTAGTCTACGGAAATACGCATCTCCAGCCGACGATAGTGTCCAGGACTCCGAAATGCCAAAATTTGTCGCAGCGGGCCGCCGAACTACGAAAACGCTTGGCAATGATCGGGTAGTTCGGATCATCGAGAAAGCTAGCTTCTTGCAACAGAACGAGGCCTCGTACAGCGCCGCGCGCCAACATGCAGGCCCGGCGGGTAATATCACAATCGCCGGATAGGACCGGCTGCATTGCTCGGTGTTTCGCAGTGACGTGGTCCAGAGCATGAGCAAGCCACGCACCCCCCAATCATAGATACGTTTCATTGTCATTCATGGTTTCGAGCCTTCAATAAATTGCAACAGTAACGCTAGTCGGCTTCTTGCCTGTGACTCCTGCTTGAGGACTCCCAGTTGGACAGTTTAGCTACGTGAGTCGCACATGATCTATGAGGCAGTAAAATCTCTCTCGTCCGCTTTCCGGAGAGGAATTCCTTGATGTCATCCTTTAGGCGCGACGCCCGCTTGAACCAGTTGAGAGATGGATTGCGCCGTCTGCTGGTCACCGCTTTCGCTCACAAAAAAGGAATGGTTTGGTACAGGAAGCGGCAGCCGCGAGGTAGCGCCGATGCAATCAGTCTTGGTGAAGCACCGGCGCTTCTCTGATCTAGCAAAGAACGAGGGATCTGCTTGCCAATGCCGGCTTGTACGGCATTGGCTGTTTTCGGATGAAAGTGGCAAGCATCCCCTCAGCCCAAAACACAGATTGCTTGGTCACTCGCTGAATCGAATGACAACTTCCATGCGTTGCGGTGCCATTCTCCCTCTTGTGACCACGATCGGAACGCCGTCAAGGTCCACATTAATGTTGGTCATCAGGATGACCGGTTGCCGTCGCGGCAGCGCAAGCAGAAGGGAATCGGCCTGCGACAATGAACCCGCGGAAATCCGCGTCTCGAATCGGTGATAGTCGAGGATGCCAAAGTGCTTCCAGGACTCCGTGAGACTGCCCGTCTGCTCGATCAACGCCTCGATTCCCTCGAATCGAGGCAGCGGGAAATAGCTCGACGAGATCGAGGCAGCGATACCATCGATCAGTATCAGCGTATCGACTCTGCGTGCGAACTGGGTCTGTGGCACACGGAGGTCGCGCGCAAGGTCCCTGTCGACGCGAACCCGCGCGGAGCCGACGAACCGGCGCTCGCTGATCCTGTGCATGTCGCGCACGGTCGTGCTCAGACGGGTTCGCGCACCCAATCGGGAGTGGACGACGCGCTCCTTGACGAAGGTACCCCGTCCCTGCTCGATGCGCACATAGTCGCGCTCCTTGAGCACCGCGAATGCCCGGCGCACAGTGTTGCGGTGAACGCCGAAGATCGCCGCTAGCTCAGTTTCTGTAGGTAGGCGTTCGCCCGGCTTATACGTCCCACCGATGATATCCTTGCGGATCGCCTCCACCACGATCCGCCAAAGCGAACTCGCGCCACGCCTGGCGTAGAGGGAAGGCGATTGATTCTGTCCGCTCATCGATCTCGGGCCTGTGCTTGGCGGAAAGTCTGCGCCAAAGCCCCCGCCAACGTCCTGCGCTTACCACATCAAACCGCGCGGCAATGAACGTAAGGGGCAGATGGCAGTCGAAATCCGCCGGAAAATTCACCTGCGCCGCAGGAAACCGGCGGGACTCCCCTGGTGCCATATTGGCATTTCGCTCCACTGGAGCCGACGCCAACGCGCCGGAACGGGGACGCGCGATATTATTCTGGAGTCGCAGTCTTGGGCTCCCTGTATCCTACTGTCCGAAACGTACCAAATTTGGGTGCGTCGCCAAGCCAGGGTGGCAGAGCGTCGGGCCGATTCGATACAGACCGTTCATTACCCGGCCTCTCAAGAAGACTTCATCATTTGACGGCTCCCCCTGTCGTTCCTTCAACGAACCACTTCTGAGCGGCGAGGAAGGCGATGATGAGGGGAAGGATGACGATTGTGGCGGCGGCCATGAGGGGCCCGTAGTCGTTCCCTGCCTCCTCGTTCGCGAAGGCAATAATCCCGAGCGGTGGCGGCATCAGACTCTCTGAGCGCACCGCGATCAGCGGCCAGAAGAGATCGTTCCAACGGCCAACGACCGAGAAGATCGAGAAAGCAATCACTGCCGGGAGCGCCATCGGCACCATCACCTTCCAAACGATGCCCAGTTCCGAGAGCCCATCGAGGCGCGCGGCGTGGACCACGTCGTCGGGAATAGTCTTGAACACCTGGCGGAAGAGGAAGATGCCAAATGGCGAAACCACGAAGGGAAAGATAAGCGCTGCATAGGTGTTGAGGATACCGAGTTCATAGCAGAGCACGAAAAGTGGCAGCGAGAGCACTTGGTGCGGCAGAAGGAGCCCGATCAATACGAGACCAAAGATCAGATCACGGCCGGGAAAGCGCAGTTTGGCGAGAGCATAGGCGCAGGGAGCGCAGATTAGGATCTGCAGTGTCAGGATTGCCGCGCAGACCAGTACGCCATTGCCCATGTAGCGCGGAAGCGGCGCGGAGGTTAACGCTTTTCTGTAGTTCTGCACCGCGTACCATTGCTCAGGGAGAAACGCGAAGTGTTCGCGGAATATCTCACCCGGCGGTTTCATGGACAGGCTAATCATCCAGACGAAGGGGATGAGGATGAGGGCTGCCGTGATCAGCAATACGGCGTGGCGCAATATGGCGGCCTGCGGCGAGAGCCGAGCGTTCATTGATAGTGCACCCTCTTATCCATGACGCGGGCTTGAATGAGCGTTAGTGCCACAACGATGACGAGGAATACGACGGCGACAGCCGCGCCGTAGCCGGTGCGCAAATATTCGAAGCTCTCGCGGTAGAGCGTGTAGAGCAGTACATCCGAGGCGTGGCCTGGCCCACCCTTGGTCAACACCTTGACGGTGTCGAAGGCCTCGAAAGCGCGGAGCGCCACAACGATGACGACGAACATCGATACTGGACCGAGCATTGGCAAGGTGACGGTGCGGAAGCGATCGAGCCAGAGGTCAGCACCGTCGATCTCGGCGGCATCGTAGAGGTCGCGGGGAATCGATTTGAGGCCGGCGAGAAAGAGAACCATAGCGAAGCCGAGGTTCTGCCAGATGCCGATGATTGCAAGCACCGGCAAGGCCGTCACCTCGTCGCGCAACCAGTTCGCGGTAGGCAGCCCCAGCGCTGAGAAAGTCTGGTTGACGAGGCCGATGGTAGGATGGAGCAGCGCCTCCCATGCGATCGCCATCGCAGCCAGCGTCGCCATGAATGGCAGAAAGTGAATGGCGCGGTAAAGAGCGCGCAGCGATCGTCCGCTCTCGATTAGCATTGCGATGGCAAGGCCGAAGATCACGGTGCCGGGCACCACAATGAGGACATAGATGACGGTGTTTAGGAGCGAGGCTCGAAACCCCTCATCGGCGAACACCTCGCGAAAATTCGCGATTCCTACGAAGGCGAACATGTGAGCGCCGAACTGCCAGTCGGTTATTGCGATAACGAAGACCGCGATCACAGGTACGAAGAACAGCAGGAAAAGAAGCAGGACCGCCGGGCCCGCGAGGGCGTAGGCAGCCATCCCCTCGGCAAGGCGCTGCCGACGCAAAGGCACCTGAGCGGCGCGCGCTGGCGCGTCTACCGATTGAGTTGGACCGAGCGCATTCACAGGGCGAACTGCCGGATCGGGATGGCCTTGAGTGTCTCCGCCGACCCGCTGGACCGAAGCCTCTTGCCGTCCTGGCCAAAGACCAGGATGCGGTCGGGATTCACCGACAAATACAGCGTTTGGCCGAGCGCAATCTGGGGTGCCCGCTCGGCGGCGAGCCGGGCGATAAGCGGATGATCGAGGCCGGCGAGGTCGAGGTGGACAAATAGGTCGGAACCCATGTGCTCAATGAGCCGGACCGCCCCGGTCAGGGTATTGACGCCTGCGCTCTCGGAAAGGTGGAAGGCTTCCGAACGGATGCCAAGGGCGAGCGCCGTACCGGGCGGCGCATCGGAGAGGATCTTGAAGCTGGTGTCCAGGGCATCGGCCAAGCCCCGCTCGCGCACAAGCGCGTCGAGAAGGTTGATCTTTGGGCTTCCGACGAATTCGGCCACGCGGCGGTCGTCGGGGTCGGCATAGATATCTTGGGGCGGAGCGACCTGGATCAATTCGCCATCGAGCATCACTGCGACTCGATCAGATAGCGTCATCGCCTCGGCCTGGTCGTGGGTGACGTAGACGAAGGTGACGCCCAGACGACGATGGAGGTCCTTGATCTCGGCGCGCATCTGGACCCGGAGCTTGGCGTCCAGATTACTGAGCGGCTCGTCCATCAAAAAGACGGCAGGGTGGCGGACCATCGCGCGACCTACAGCGACGCGCTGGCGTTGTCCGCCGGAGAGCTGGCCGGGCTTTCGCGAAAGCAGATGGGCGATGCCGAGCGCCTCTGCGGTGCGGGCGACTTCTGCGTCGATTTCGGCCGAGACTTGCCCGGCGCCTGGCATGAACCTTCCCAGGATCGGCAGCCTTTGCCAGAACGTCAATCGCCGCATGCGAAGCGGCAGGGCCATGTTGGCGGCCACGGTCATATGGGGGTAAAGTGCGTAGGACTGGAACACCATGGCGATATCACGGAGCTTCGGCCGCAAGCCATCAACTAGACCCTCTCCGATCCTCACGGAGCCGCTGTCTTGCACTTCCAGCCCCGCCAAAATCCTGAGGAGCGTCGACTTACCGCACCCCGAGGGCCCCAACAGCGTCAGGAACTCTCCATGGTCGATCGCAAGCGAAATACCCCGAAGGACCGGTGTTGGGCCAAAGGATTTGGTGATGTGATGAAGGTGGATGTCACTCATGGGCCACTTTCTTTCCAAACCGGCCCTCATCGTGCCGGGCACCTTGCTGAGGCATTCTGGCGATCGCTACCCGCTCTTGATGAAACTGCACTGACAGAATAGGTACGACCGCGCCATTCATACCCATCCGCGGGGTCGCTTAGCACGTCCAGGCTGAGTGAATGTGCCGCCACACCGTATTCAATCGCACTCGGGGCAATGCGATTGCCAAGATGACAAAGGTGCACGATTCTGCACCACCTCCGTAGCAGTACCAAGGCATCGAGAGGTAGACCGGAAATTCTGGCACCCTGAATGTTAGTCAGATGGCTGGTCGGCGGCCGGCGGGAATGAATTCCTCTCGTCACAGTCGACCGCGTGCAGGAGATTTTCGCTCTGAGGGAGAATTTGGGAAACAGCAACGGGCTTCCGAGGAATGATTGATTGTCCTCCGCACCAGCAATTGGCAGCTGAAGCAGACAGCTAAATCAGCGCTTCGGCAAGAGCTTTTGGACATCGCTGACCATGTCGACGAGCGCTTCATCCGGCGTCCGTTTCAGCGTCACGACACTTTGCAGGTGATCTCGAATTACGGCGGTGATGCGGGACCCGTTGTCGCCGGGACAGACGTTCGCGCTCTTTATCCGGGCGAGGCCAGCGAGGGCGTTCGGCTTCGATTTGTAATAGTCGCCAAGGCATTTCGGGTCGTTGACCGCAATCGTGTTGACCGGCTCAATCCGGTCTTCGATACCATCAGCATTTGCGCCTCCGCGCCGAGAGCGAATTTCAGGTATCCCCACGCCGCTCCCTGTTTCGCTGGATCGCGAGTCATGATCGCCAGTCCGCTGCCACCTGAGGGCATCCTGCCGTGGGCAGCCGATTGCGGGAACGGACCCGTGCGGATGTCGAGCGTAGATCCAACGTTGGCGGTCAATTGTTCCAGGCGCGAACTGGAGGCGACATAAATGCCGATTTTGCCCGAGGCAAAGGCTTGGCGCGCCTGTTCGGTGATCATGTCGACCATGCCGGTCTGACCGAAGCGGCGCATCAACCGCAAGGCGGCCTGCCCGGCAGCGCCGTCGAAGGCGATCTTTCCGTCCGGTGTGAACACGTCGCTACCATGGCTATATACCAGCGCGTGGAACGACCATTGTAACTGTCGGGATCATATTCAAAGAAGATCGGAACAAGTGCAGGGATCGGCGTGTGGATGTTGTCGGCGAGCGACAGGATATCGTCCCTGGAAAGATCCAGGTTTGAGAGATTCGGACGCACCTTACGAATGACGCCTATATTGTAGTAAATGATGCTCGTCGATACGGATTCCGGAAGGGCGATCGTCTTGCCTTTCCATTGCGTCGCGGCGAACGCCTCTGGCCTCACACCGACCGCGGCCCATAGCGGGTCAGCGGCAAGAAAGCTGTCGAGTGGTACGAGCAGCCCTCGCTCGGCGAGGACCGGCATATCCGGATAGCAGAGCGAGGCGACGACGTCTGGCAGATCCCCGGTGACCGCCGCCCTCAGGAGTTGCTGCAACAGGGCCGGACAGCCGGCGGCGTTGGCTTCCGTGACGATTCGTATCTCGGGGTTCTGTTGCATGAACCGCTCGATAGTCGGCTGGCGGAAGAGGCCGTCGCGGGCCGGAAAGGCGTAGCCCACCCCTCAGTGTGACCGGATTGGCATGGGCTGCGGTCACCCCGATGAGAGCGCCAGCGATGGCTAATATTGCCTAAGACATCATTTTCATCATGACAACCTGCCTTGAAGCGGAGACGGATCACGCCAGCGCCGAATAGGCGTGGCCGGAACGGCATGTGCTCGACATGCTCCGACTAAGCGGGCCAGATGAAACTGAATTGACAGAATTGGAATCAGATCGCCACCTGTACCTTCGGAAAGAACCATCCGGGGCCTTGCTTCTCATTCACGTTGGCGACGAAACTGAAGCGGCATGGTCGAACGTTTATTGTGACAGCGCCTCTCGATTGAGGACATTGTACAATTCTATCAAAGTCACACGATTTGTCATCGCGCTGTCTCTCACTGCTCCTTTGACTGCTGATAGAACTCAAGCGGGTTTGCAAGCAAGAAAGAGGCGTCCTCTGATGGGTCAATCGATCGGTACGCTAAGTCAAGTTTCACACGCCATTCTTCAATCCCGCGAACTTGTCCTGACCAACGCCAAGATCGTGACCCGGTCGACCTGTTTCAAAGGAACTGTCCAGATCGTTGACGGCGCGATAGCTGACATCTCGACAAACAATAGCAAGGCGCGGGGCGCTCTCGACTTTGAAGGCGATCATCTGCTGCCCGGTTTGATTGACGTCCATACCGACCACCTCGAAAAGCAGATTCTCCCGCGCGCCGGCATGACTTGGGACCCCTTGGGTGCGGCGATTGCTCATGACGTTCAGGTCTGCGCGGCTGGGACGACCACTGTGTTCGATTCCCTGATCGTTGGGGCGGTGGGCAACCCGGAGCGACGGCGTCTGCTGCCGCTGATGCTCAAGGGTCTTGGGGAGGCGCGCCGTCACGGCCTGCTGAGGGCTGACCACCTGCTTCACCTGCGCTGCGACGCCCGCGAGCACGACCTCATTGAACTCTTCCTTGAATATGCCGACCAGTCCGAACTTCGATTCGTCACCATCATGGATGACGGGCCGCGGCGGGACCCGAAGCGCTTCCGCCATCTAGAACGTCGCAAAAATACGCCTGCGGCGGAGATCGAAGCTGCGATTGCCGCCGTCGCGACCACAGAGGACTGCACGGAAGAAAATCGGCGCCGCCTCGTCGCACACTGTCGCGCGCGCGGTGTACCTTTCGCTAGCCATGATGACACCACGGTCGCCCATATCACGGAAGCGATCGGATACGGTCTCGCCATCTCTGAATTCCCAATTACGCTGGCGGCGGCGAAAGCCGCCCGCACCGCGGGCATGACGATTATCGTCGGGGGACCGAACCTCGTCGCCGGGCGGTCACATATTGGGAACGTCTCGGTGCGGGAGCTCGCGCAGGACGGTCTCATTGACATCATCTGCTCAGATTACATCCCTGCCAGCATTCTGCGCGGCATTTGGTACTTAGCGAGCCAATCCGGGGGGCTAACGCTTCCTGAGGCCGTTGCACTCGGAAGCAAGCGGCCAGCGGAAACCTTCGGCCTTCTCGATCGCGGCGAGATCGCTGTGGGCAAGCGCGCCGACCTCATCCGCGTAGCCGACCGAGCCGGTCCTGTCGTCCGAGCGGTCTGGACGGCCGGACGTCAAGCGCTGTGAGTTGATCCGAGACACATGAATATCTCAGTGACGCACCATCAATATAACCGACAAAACTGGATGACCTTGCTTGCCAAAGCACCGGTTGCAGAACTGGACCGGCACTGGGCGGCGATCGCTCGGCCAAAATTCCAGTGGATACGGCGTCCCGAGTATGGCGCAGCGATGCTGCGGGGGGCCGTCGGGCGCACCGGCACTGTGTTCAATCTCGGCGAGGCGACCGTGACGCGCTGTACGCTCCAGATCGAGACTGGCGAGATTGGCATTGCCTACGTGCTCGGCCGCAGCAAGCGCCACGCGGCACTCGCCGCCGTGTTCGACGGACTGATGCAGCGCGACCAAGCTACCGGGGCGGGCGCGATCGGCCCGATCATCGCCGCGATCGATCGCTGCGTACACCAAGCAGAGCGGGCGATCCGACGCGAGGCCCAACGGAGCAAGGTTGATTTCTTCATGCTGGGCCAGGGAGACATGGCGAATGACGGCTGATCTGATCCCGCCTGCATTCCGCGATCCCGTTCACGATGCGCAGTCAGCTTTCCGCCGACTCCTGAAAGCGCTATCGCGGCCCGGCACACCGGTTTCGTTTCCCGGCCCCGCCCAGCCGCCGCAGCCGATGAACGGGCCGCTCGCCGCTATCGCGCTGACGCTCATCGACCACGATTGTTCGATCTGGCTCGACCCGGCACTCTCGAGGGATTCGGTGCGGCGCTATCTCCATTTCCATACAAACGCGCCACAAGTCAGTGATCCGAGAACTGCGACCTGCGCGCTGATCGGCGATGTTGGCCGGATGCCGGGATTCGGCAGCTTCCATCCGGGTGTGGCCACGTATCCTGACCGGTCGACGACGCTACTGCTCCAAGTGCCTTCGCTCACCGGCGGGCCTGTCGTCCGTCTTTCCGGGCCCGGAATCGAGACGACGACCAGCTTCGCGCCTCGTGGCCTGCCGGACTGGTTTTGGCCGTCCTGGCGCGAGAATGCCGCTCGCTATCCGCTCGGCATCGACATCTTCCTGACTGACGACCTCGCCGTTGTCGGCCTCCCGCGCTCCACCAAAGCCGAGGAACCATGATCACCTCGATCAAAGGTGGCGAAGCCGCCATCGCTGCCTCGCATCGTCTCCTTGCCAAGCGCCGCCGTGGCAATCCGACGATTGCCGACCTCGGCGTCGACCAGATCCGCGAGCAATTGTCGCTCGCCGTCGACCGAGTGATGAGCGAGGGTTCGCTCTACGACCCTGACTTGGCGGCGCTGGCGATCAAGCAGTCCGAGGGCGACCTCACCGAGGCGATCTACCTGTTGCGCGCTTTCCGGACCACGCTCACCCGGTTCGGCTACGCCGAACCGGTCGACCCCGCGGCGATGGTGGTACGCCGACGCATCGCGACAACCCACAAGGACGTGCCGGGCGGCCAACTCCTCGGGCCGACTTATGACTATACCCACCGGATCCTTGATATCGCTCTTTTGCAAGCAAGCAGCGACGATCTCTCCGATCTCGCCGGTGACGGCGAAAGTAGGTATGAAAAGGAAGCTGAAGACGACGCTGCAGAGCCGGGGTCCGATTCAGCGGCTCATGCTTTGACAAAAGATTGCGGCGTCCTCGCACTGGCCGATATCGTCGAGGACGCCCGGCCTGACGGGCAGTCGAACGTTGCCGACATCACCCGCGATCCAGTGGAGTTTCCCTCCACACGGGACCAGCGGCTGCAGAGCTTGGCCCGCGGGGATGAGGGCTTCCTGATGGGCCTCTGCTATTCGACGATGCGCGGCTACGGGCGTAACCATCCGTTTGTTGCCGAACTGCGCTGCGGTGACGTTGGGGTTCTCCTGATCATCCCTGAGCTCAACATACCTGTTGGCATTGGGACGATCTGCCTTACCGAATGTCAAACCGTGCATCTGACAACCAGCGACGGTGCGGTGCCGCCTCGTTACACGCGCGGTTACGGTCTCGTCTTTGGCCATAGTGAGCGCAAAGCGCTCTCGATGGCCATCCTCGACAGGTCGCTGCGGTCGGCTGAACTGGGTGAGACGGCTACTTACCCGGCACAAGACGACGAATTTGTCCTGTCTCATTGCGATAGCGTGCCGGCATCCGGGTTGGTGCAGCACCTAAAGCTGCCCCACTACGTCGATTTCCAAGCCGAGATGCAGCTGCTCGGCCAGATGCGCGCGGACTATGCGGAACGACATGCAAAGCCCAGTCAAAAACCCGCTCCCGGGCCAGATATGATCACGGAGGCTCTCAGTGGAGACTGACTTCACATTCGACGACAGCGGCGTCTACAGTTTTGCTTATCTCGACGAGATGACGAAACGAATGATTCGGCGTGCGATCCTGAAGGCGGTGGCCGTGCCGGGCTACCAAGTGCCGTTCGGGAGCCGTGAAATGCCGCTTCCCCCCGGGTGGGGCACTGGCGGACTCCAGGTTACCGCGAGCATCCTTGGCCGCGAGGATGTGCTAAAGGTAATTGACCAAGGCGCGGACGACACCACCAACGCCGTCTCGATTCGCCGCTTCTTCGCCCATGTCGCCGATGTTGCCACGACCGAGCGTACGGGGGAAGCAACGGTGATTCAGACGCGTCATCGCATTCCTGAGCGGCCGCTCACTGGGGACCAGATCATCGTCTTCCAGGTGCCGCAGCCCGAAGCGTTGCGGCGATTCATTCCACATGAGGCGGTCGCGCGGAAAATCCACGCTTTCGGCCGCTACGGCATTATGTATGTCCGGCTGTATGAAGATATTTCTCGGCTTGGCCACGTTGCGATGTCGGCTGATTATCCGGTTATCGTGAATGGAAGCTATCTCGCCTCGCCGTCGCCAATCCCGAAATTCGACAATCCGAAGCTTCACCGCAGCCGCGCGCTCGCCCTCTTCGGCGCGGGCCGGGAGCGGCGTATCCATGCCATCCCACCTTTCACCGATGTCAAGAGTCTCGATTTCGTTGACCATCCTTTCACAGTGCAACGCTTCGAGGCGTGCTGCTCACTTTGCGGCGCGCAGGACAGCTATCTCGACGAGATCCTCCTCAATGATCGCGGCACCCGGGCCTTTGTTTGCTCGGACACCGCCTATTGCGCCGAGCGGCGCGACGAAAGGACCGCATCATGAACCCGAGGGTAAGGGAAATTCTCCGGGTGAAGCATCTGTCCAAAACCTTTGGGCGCGTTTCGGCTTGCAGCGCGGTATCGTTCTCGCTGCGTCAGGGCGAGGTTCTCGGCATTGTCGGCGAGAGCGGTTCGGGCAAGTCGACGCTGCTCCGTTGTCTTGCGGGTCGCATCGAGCCAGATGATGGCAAAGTGCTGATCGCCTCCGATGACCACGTCGTCGATCTTTGGGCGATGGACGAAGCCTCGCGCGAGCAATTCCTGCCGACGACGATTTCACTCATTCACCAGAACCCGCGCGACGGATTGCGCCTTGATATCAGCGCCGGCGGCAATATCGCCGAGCCTCTGATGGCCGCCGGCGGCCGCCACTACGGCTCCTTACGCGCGACGGCACTGGAATGGCTTGAGAAGGTCGATATCGAGGGTCGGCGCATCGACGACCTCCCCGAAATCTTCTCCGGCGGCATGCAGCAGCGGCTGCAGATCGCCCGGGGACTCGCCACCCACCCTCGCCTCGTGCTGATGGACGAGCCGACCGGTGGCCTCGATGTCTCCGTTCAGGCAAAGCTCCTTGACCTGCTGCGCAGCCTTGTCCGCGAACTTGGCATCGCGGTCATTGTCGTCACCCACGATATCGGCGTTGCGCGTCTGCTAGCCGATCGGTTGATGGTGATGCAGTGCGGTCGAGTGATCGAGCAGGGACTCACCGACCAAGTGCTCGATGATCCTCACCACCCATATACGCAACTGCTCGTCTCCTCCATCCTGCAGGTCTAAGGAAAGGCCGGTCATGACCATCCTCGTCAGCGTCGGCGGCCTTTCCAAGACCTTCACGCTTCATACTCAGGGCGGCGCAGAGATCGCCGTCTTCGACGACATCTCACTCGAGGTCCGCGCGGGAGAGTGCGTCTGCCTACACGGACCCTCCGGGGCGGGCAAATCGACGTTGCTGCGCTCGCTGTATGCCAACTACAAGCCGGACGCCGGGCACGTCGTCGTGCAACACGGAGACGAATCTATCGACCTCGTCAGCGCCGAGCCATGGGAAGTGGTCGAGGTGCGGCGCCGCACGATCGGCTATGTCAGCCAATTCCTGCGCGTCATCCCCCGCGTCGCCACCATCGACATCGTCACCGAGCCAGCGATCACCATTGGTATTCCAGCAGATGAATCACATGCCAAGGCAAAGGTGCTACTTGCCCGCCTCAACATCCCCAAGCGGCTCTGGTCGCTGGCGCCCGCCACCTTCTCGGGGGGCGAGCAGCAGCGCGTCAATATTGCACGAGGCTTCATGGTCAACTACCCGGTCCTGCTTCTCGATGAGCCGACAGCCTCGCTCGACGCCGCCAACCGCCAGAGCGTGGTCGCGCTGATCAACGAGGCTAAAGCGCGTGGGGCCGCCATTGTCGGCATTTTTCATGATGAGGAAGTGCGCGAGGCTGTGGCCGACCGCCTGTTCAAAGTGGGCCAGTCGCCCTTCGTAAGTCTCGGCGCAATATGACGGAAGCGGAACCTGTCGTATAATGTCCGAACCGTCCTCTCCCCGCTACGCGATCTACTACACACCGGCTCCGGAACACCCGCTGACGTTAGCGGCGAGAACGTGGCTTTGGCGCGACGCCTTTGCGGATGCTCGCCCGCGTGCGTCGGCTGGACTTGACGGCGCTACTACGAGCCAAAATCGCGGTGCTCTTACCACTGCGCCCCGCCGCTCCGGCTTCCACGCGACGCTCAAGCCGCCGTTCCGGCTGAAGGAGGGGTATTCCGTCCAGAAATTGGAGCAGGCGCTCCGCGCGTTCGTATCAGCTTGGCCTTCATGCCCGATCGGTCCTCTGAAAATCGATCTGCTGGGGGGCTTCTTTGCGCCGGTTCCGGTGAATCCGACACCCACTTCGCAGGGCTTTGCCTCGTGTATAGTCGAAGAGTTCGACTGTTTTCGAGCGCCGCTGAGCCAGGGCGAGCTTCAAGGACGTCTGTGCGGTCCGCTCGACGAGATCGAGACCACTCATCCTGTGCGATGGGGCTACCCATACGTTTTCAATCGCTTCCGCTTCTACATGACGTTGACCGAACCCCGTTCCCGCCGAGAGTCAGCCTGAAGTGCGGCGGGAGTGGGATGCGGTCTTCGCACCCTTGCTCCTCGAAGATTAGAGCATCAATGCCCTTTCCCTCTTCGTTAAGGAACATTCCGGCGCTGATTGTGGTGCGATCGCAGTTCGCCGTGAGGCCCCCAGCCTCCTCAGAGAAGCGGTGTGAGCTAATGACCTTCTGGAGCGAACACCCTGGTTCTCGTTGTTGGACCAAGCCGGGCGGGCAAGGACACACTGCTCGATTATGCTCGCACGAGGTTGAGGTCCGATCCGTTCTTCCATTTCCTCCGCCGGTCATCACCAGGCCTCCTTCTATCAGCGAGGATCACCAATCAGTCGATGTAGAAGAATTCCGACGCCGAGCCAGCGCCGGCAAGTTCGGTGGCACGCGCACGGGCTTTTCTATAGGATTCATGCGACCCCTCGCCCGTCAGCGCTATTCGCAACTATGAGTCATCAATGTCACCGCACCCGTTGAAGGCTTGTCAGAGCGCCTTCGGGGACGCGGACGAGAATGCGAAGCATCATTTGAGCAGCGGCTCGCGCGAAGTGACCTGAATCTGGTCGACGGTACAGACGTGCTGCACATAGACAATGCTGGGTCTATGAACGTTTCCGGTGAGCGGTTCATTGATCGAAGAAGCGAAGCTTCTCAGCGGCAAGACCGGGGTCCTCGTCCCAGACGGTGACGCTCGCTGTGACATAGGCTTGGCTAACCTCGTTGGTGCCCAGTTCCTGCAAGGCCAGGATTGCATCGACCACCTTGTTCGCCGCATCGCTATCTCGACGATGGCGGCGATCGACTTCGCCTGGCGAACCGCTGCCGGCGGATCCGGGTCAGCAGCTTCACCGCCTCCGTCTTGTCGAGCAGGATCGCGCGCGTCGACCAGCGGTAGGCGGAAGGCAAGCCGGTTCCACGGGCCGGGTACTCAACCGCTGCCAAGGTCTACGTTGAGTCATTCAGGAACGTTTGGTGCGTGAACGACGTAGTTCTAACGCTTCGAAATGATGGACATGACCAACCGAGCGCCCGGCGCGCAGACCTCAGTTCGAAAGCTTTTGCAGTGCGGCAATGTGTTGGACGACGGTTTTTTTGCACCCAGATTATGTCGAGCAACTGACTTACCTGCTGTTCTTCAAAATGGCTGACGAGCAGGCCGACCGCGCTCAGTTCTCATAGCGGGCATGGAGCCTGCCGCGGCCGCGGGCGCGGCGAACTTGCGCGTGGCAGTCGCACCAGCGAAATCGACGGTCTCGAGATGACGATGAACACCATGAACATTGTGCACCACTACTTTTCTCACCTCACATCAAATCCCGAATACAAGAGGATGCCGGGGCCGCTCTGCATGAACATACAAATGCTCGCACCCTTGTGCGCCGCTAGCTAGACCCACATCTCCGCCTGAGTTCCTTCACATTATTGACGTAGGCCGGACCTCGGCTATTCCTTCTTCTGCGGCTCGCCGGCCTGCAAATTTATCGGGGCGATTCGCGTCAGCCGGAGGCCGCTAACGATATGCTGTAGGCCGACATGCCGGCGCCCCCCGGACTCGGAAAAACGTGCCAAGCATCCTCTTGGGGGCACTCTAGGTTTCAGTCGCGGCGTCTCGAGAGAGGTGGGCGGCAGCGAGAGACAGCTCAGCGCCGAATGACGTCTGCCGGCCGAGCTGATAATCCGTCGGCACGCTCGCGGACCGCGATTCTGGGAGGTAGATCTGTATTCACAGATGCGCCTTTATCAGTCGCTGATTGAAACATGACAATCGACGAGGTCTAGGCCAAGTGGGCCGGTCCATCGGCAGACCGGTCAGCTCGTTCATCGCGCTAGCTGCCCCTCGGACGCAGGGACCTGAAACGATCAGCTGGCCCGGCGGTCGTAAGCCGCCTGGGGCTCGATCACGCCGGTCAATATCCGAAAATTGAATCATAACTCAGCGCTGGTGACCCAAGCCAATCCCCAAGGTACGTGCTTTCTGTCGTAGAGACCCCTCGGATCGCTTCATTAGCTTTGAAACCCTAGCTACAGGGGTGCGGGCCTTTGAGTGCGCTTTGAGCAGCTTGACGTCATCCTTACTATACTCTTTGCGCTTCGCGATTTTTGCCACGTTGATGTTCTCCGATTTCGCTTTGCACGTTTGCCTGTAGCGTCTTTTTTGGCGAAGACGCAACTGCTTTCCATTACCATATCAATGGTCATCGACAACTATTCAAGCGGCTTCTTCTCTTTCGAGATACGAATTGGAACTACACGCGAATTTGTCCGCTCCTGGATTTTTATCTGCGTGACAAATGCCATTCTCGACATGCACATCACCCAGCTTCAACATGGAAGCAAGGGAAGGGAGGCTCGATTTGGCTTCGAAAGGCAACTTGAAAAGCGCTTCTTGCTTGTATGCTCCACCTCAGCTCACCAAGACATTTCGTAGAATGATATTTCCAAGCGCCAGTATTGATCGAGTAACGCTGGATCTGCCGGGACACTCGCACTGCCTCACGTGGGGCGACACTATCAACCGGCCTCCACGGCGAGTGCACGGCGTTATCGCGAAGAACAAACGTTTAGTCCTATTTTCCGAAGGCCAGCGGCTATAAGCGAAAGTACTCACAAAGGCAAATCTTGCGATGCCAGATCCTCGTCAGCTGATCGAGGACGGCTCGCCCGTCCTAGTTTGATCTGCCGCAGTATTCTTAATCTAATTAGTCACGTTCAGATACCGAGGCAATTCCGCTGCGAGAACGATTGCCTGCCCCCGTCTCCTGGACCTGACGAACGAGCGTCGTGATATTCCCCGGGCTGGTCACTACCGCAGGGCAAACAATCCGCAGGCCTAGCCGTCCTGGATGAGCTTGGCACCGGCAGGCGATTGCTTGATTATGACTTGCCAGAGCGCTTGGCCAGCACAATGCCGGTGGCGCGCTGGGGATCATTCGTAATCTGTGCACAGTGACCGCCACCGTCAAGCAGATGCAGGTCGAACTGTCCAACGCGGCGGTACGGACTCTGCGTCATGTCGGAGGCCTCGCAATAAATCCAGACGAGATGTGGAAATTTATGCCGGAGCGTGAGGCAGGGCTCAGACGCTGTATCAATAACGCCGAGCGTCTGCTCGATGTTCGTCAATTCGACTGCGGCGAGCACCATCTCCATAATGCTTATTGCCAGAACAAACGTTCAGGGTCGGCGATCAGAACCGCTGTCGCCAGGCCAAGCCGTTGATGGGTCGAATGCCACTCCCAGACGCCTTTGCGGTGATCTTTGCGGAACAGCTGCCATGCCGCCCCGGTCCTATCGTGGTGCAACAGCGCGACGTCGACGAGGCCCCCCTCCACTTCGATATTGCCTGAGCAGCACGGGCTCTCGACAAGATAGCCGCCAGCAACCGCTGTCACCTTTGGCGAGACATATCGGTAGCGCTCGCGCCTCGTCAGCGCGCGCACGATCCGCCACCGGTCGAGCTCGTTGGGATGCGCAGGCAATCCAGAATGATGGCGTCTGATGATGGCGGCGTTCATTGCGCGATGTCGTGGACTGAGGAGATCTCTGCCTCGAGGCAGCCAACCACTAACTGCTTGCCGAAGTCGACCATATAGATGGGTAGGTTCGCTTCCGTATGGCGACCGACCTGGACGATCTCACCAGTCTGTCCGACGCTGACCAGACACTCTTCCGCCGACGCGTCGGGAAAGGAACCGTCGTTGAGCAGATCGATTGCCGCCTTGACACGTTGGCCTGAGCGATATTTTGGCAACCTCGGTTCGATCATCAGGGTGCCCCTCCTGACAAGCAAGGCTCCTCGCCTCTGTGGCTTCGCGTGACTAGATCGAGCTCCTTGCACTTCATGCCGACGCGATGGCCGGAATCGAGGAATTCGACGCCATAAATATAAAATTGTTGCAGGAACGTGCCGATCGAGAGGACATAGCCAAGCTCGCCTTTCCTGACCAGAACCTCACCGACCTCCTTGCCGACGTAGGTGCCGTCGTTGCGGATGGTGCGATTGGCGCGCACCTTGTCGCCATAATCAAAGAAGGGCGCGTCCATCAACTCGACGATGTCACTATCACGGGCGATGTTGCTCATGCTGCCGTTCCCGTTCCATGCTTCAACTGTACCGCGCCTCGCGAGCGCCCGGCGTCACGGACCGCCCTATCATGATCCTCGATCAACTCCGTCGATTCCCACACCGCGGCGCGGCCCGCCACCACACATGAACAACGGGGATGACGGTGCGTCAACATCAACGCCCGCATCCCAAAACGGATGGTTGAGATAGCGCTCCGCGAGCTACGATTGGTGTTGAGTAAGAAGCCGATGCTGCACACGAGCCCGTCGTTGACGCAACGAGCTTGAGCCGGCAGCAAGCAGTGCGGTTCAGCGCGAGACGCCAGCCGGCATAATCGACCTGATTGCCCCGGCAACTGAGGGCATCGTGGATGACATCACTCATGGTCCCGCCCATCCGCTCGAGCGTGCCTCAAAAACCTTGGCGCCAATCTTGTGCGCGGGAACGCGCCCCAGCTGTCTATCGACAGCCGCCGTCCTTTCTCGAGTTGCCCGAGATGCATCGCCAAATGGGCAACAAGCGTTGAGCGAGAACTGGAAGACCCATGCGAGGTGCTCATAGCAGCCGAAATCGGGGTTGGTGGCACGACCGCGCCGGTCGGCAGCAAAATCATGTCTGTATCCCGAAGGCCTGGGCTTGGCACAGGTTGATTTTTTGCATCTTCATCGACGTGATAGGATCCCTGCCGCCCTGATGATGCTCGGCCGGCTCGACACCGTGCGACCAACACAGGACTCGGTGAGGACGCCTTCGTTTCGCTCGGATGACCGACTGAAGAAAGCCTCGGGCATGAATGCCGCCTTCAATGATGGCCGCAGGTGACTGGATTGACATCGCGGAAGACGGGGCCGCTCTTTGTGAGCCCATCCGCGAAATCGATCCTCGATGCTCAAGACCGCGGCCGTGGGGCCGGCAGGCATAGCTGAACGCGTTCCGTCGACGATCGCGTCGCGAGAATATGTCTTGGTAGCTCGCGAAAACTCGACGACCGGACCGTCCACCTGATCTGAGAAGGCGTATGCCGCGGCCGGGCCCTTCGTCTATGCCGAGCATCATCCACGCGAGTTTCTGAGCAGTTCGTGTGGTGGTGACATCCATGTTGTGGTCCTCAAGGGGGCGCCCGATACCGTGGCAGTGCTGTGTCGAGCACGCATGTGTTGTCAACCGGACAAACCGCCACGCATTGCGGCTCGTCAAAGTAGCCGGCACACTCGGTGCATTGCTCCGAATCGATCAGGAAAGCGCCGGCTAGCTCGGAAATAGCAAGATTTGGGCATTGCGTTTCACACGCCGAACAGCCGGTGCATTGCGAGGCGATTATCTTGAACGGCATTATCTGAACCCGTCCTCAGGCGGCGGAAATCAGCGCGTTGGAGCGGGCCGCCGGATCGACCCTTTCAACGTGATTGATCTTCCCCTCATTGACTTTATCGAGATAGAGTTTGAACCAGGCGATGGCCGAGCCATCGATGAACTCGTAGGCGTACCGATCGACCGGCTCTATGCCGGCCTTGATCAATTCGGCCTTCGGGCAGCCGCCGATCTTTGACACGAATACGGCGTGGCAATCCCTGATGGCGCCGAGGGCGATTTCGAGCTTGCTGTCCTCGCCATGGCCGTTCTGGCAATAGGGGTGGATTGGACGATGACCAACGAATTTTGCGCCCGACGTCGAGAGCTCGTAGATCTGGAACTCCTTGGCATGACCGAAGTGCTGGTTGATCAATCCCGAGCCCTTGGTTGCAACCGCCACCAGCACCTTGATTTCGCTGGACGCGCTGGCGAGCCCCGCAAGCCCCTCCTGCTTGGCAGCAAACTTTGCAATGCGCGCCTTCTCAATCTTGGCCTCATACTCCTTTCGTGCCTGCTCGTCGTATTTGACGTCCATCGCCATGATCTTTTCCATGGTGAACTCCGCGCCGCGGTCCTCCCCAAGCAGTCCGACGGCGTCGGCCCGACACTGGCGACAATGACGCATCATGTTCATCTCGCTTTCGCAGCTATCCTGCAGCGCTGTCACTTCCTGTGCGGTCGGGCCGCGTTGCCCGCTGAGACCGAACACGGTGCCGTGCTCGGGCGACGATATCAGCGGCATCACGTTATGCAGGAAGGCCCCGCGCGACTTCACGGCCTGATTAACCTCAACCAGATGCTGATCGTTAACCCCGGGAATCATCACCGAGTTGACCTTGCATAGGATGCCGCGCGCGGTGAGCATCTCCAGGCCCTGGAGCTGCCGGCTGCTAAGGATGGTTGCGGCTTCAATTCCGGTGCAGCGCTTGTGGCCGTAAAAGATCCACGGATGGATCTTTGCACCAATTTCGGGATCGATCATGTTGATCGTGATCGTCACGTGGTCGACCTTGAGTCTCGCGATTGTGTCGACATGATCCGGTAGCGCAAGGCCGTTCGTCGAGAGGCACAGCTTGAGATCTGGCGCGAGCCTATTGACGAGCTCGAATGTCCTGAATGTCTTGTCCGGGTTCGCGAGCGGATCGCCAGGACCGGCAACGCCGACCACGCTCATCTGAGGGATCGCGGAAGCGACCGCCAGCACCTTCTTGGCGGCCTGCACCGGCGTCAACTTTTCACTGACAATGCCAGGACGCGATTCGTTAGCGCAATCGTACTTACGATTGCAGTAATTGCATTGGATATTGCAGGCGGGTGCGACGGCGACATGCATGCGGGCATAATGGTGGTGCGCCTCCTCGCTGTAACACGGATGGTTCTTCACCTTTTCCCAGATCTCAATTGGCAGATTGGCGATGCCAGCCTGAGATCCGCAGCTTGCCTTACCGCTGCCACCGATCGTACCGCAGCCCTTGTGCGTCGCCATGACTTGCATGGTCTCGCTGATCTCGCCGCCGCAGGATACCTGGTGTTGCGCTGAAGTACTCATTGTTCCAATTCTCTTCGCAGCCGAACCCTTTCGGCAAGCATCCCCAGAGCCTTTCTGGAAAGCCAAGAGCAACTGGCGTGCCATTCCTGCAGAATGAATTTAACAGTTCTCTTTCAAGCACTTAGCTAAGCCCTGGTCGATTGTTAGCTTTATCAATGCATGGTTCGAAAGCTGACAGGGGTTGCGATCACAACAGCGCTGACACCATTGTTTTGAGGCCCGGCAGGCTGCTTCAGCTATGGCTTCGGCAAACAGCAGGCGGGTGGCGTCGTTTGAAAGTTGATCTTCCGTCAGAATGTGACGCCTAGGCAAAGCACAATCCGCAAAAGACGTTCCGGGCGCTTTGAAGGACAGGTTGATAAGGCGAGCCTAGAAGCAGAGAAAAAGCAGTCCTGTGACTGACCTATGCCATGGAAGATCAGGCGGACCCCGGCGCATGTTCGGAAGGGCATTGTCAACCCCGGTGAAGAGAAACGCCCGCTCGCCAGCGGTCAGGGATCATCACGAAGGTTTATAAGCTCTGGGCCGGCGCGCGACTCAATCATTCAAAGCTGAACGTTATGGAGTCCAGCCATTGGCCTGACGCTGTTAAGACGCGCGGAATGCAACGAGCGGCCTGGCGGTCGCCGAAAAGGGGGAGGTCGCGAAGGCCTCCCCCTAAACGCCATCGCGCTGGCCGGATGCCTCGATGCTGCGCCCCGGCCAAGATACTGCCTTTGGCCCGCGCGGCAGCACGATCTTGGTTCCGAACAAGGCTGCATGGGCTGTCGCGTTGACCGGTACGCGCGCGCCGCGCCCGCCAAGACTTCCCTCGACATCCCAGTTTGACAACGTCCGTAGACACGGAGTGTTCATTTTTCGGTTGCTTCGCCGCCGCGCTTCTTGGCGTTTATGGTGATTGGTAGGGTGGTGTCGCTCGCCATCGCCGGTAGGTCGAGCACCCAGCCGTTTGCGATTTTAATCCAACCACCCCAAAGCGTCTCGTGCTCCCAGCCGACGATCGCCTCCTCAAGATCTTTCTTCGGTACATAAATCGAAAGGCCTGTCTCAGGCGAACGACGAATCATGACCTTCATAGGGGCTCTGCAGGTTGCGAACTCTCGCCCGCACGCTCCTGACACGCGCGCAACAAGGCTCTCTGTTCGGAAGTAATGTGCGCCAGGACGTGCAGCACACGATCGATCTCATCCAGCGCCGTCTCTCGCGAGAGCGAGAAGCGAACCGCACCCCGCAAAAACGCCGGCGCTACTCTCATCGCGCGCAGGACATGGGACGGCTCCATCGAGCCGCACGCGCAGGCTGAACCGAGTGAGGTGGCAATTCCGTCACGATTCAGGTGGTAGACGATGGCCTCCGCTTCGAGACGCTCGAAGGCAATGTTGGAGGTATTTGGCAGCCGGTTTTTGATATCACCAAGCACGATGCAACCGCCGAGCGCGAGAATGCCGCGCTCCAGCCGGTCGCGAAGAGCGCAAATCTGGATCTGATCTTGTATGAGGTGTGCCGCCGCGAGTTCCGCCGCCTTGCCGAGGCCAACAATGCCTGGGACGTTTTCGGTGCCAGCGCGGCGACGCCGCTCTTGCACGCCGCCGAAGATCAGCGGCCGGAAATTAATCTCCTTGCGCACATACAGCGCGCCGATGCCCTTCGGACCATGGAGCTTGTGGCCGGAGAGCGACAGCATATCGATGTCCGTCGTCTTCAGGTCAATGGGGATCCGCCCGACGGCCTGGACTGCATCGGTGTGAAAGAGCGCGCCGACTGAGCGCGCCATCTTGGCGAGGGACTTCACCGGAAAGATCGTACCGGTCTCATTATTGGCCCACATGATCGAGGCGACTGACGTACGCTCCGACAAGGCATTGCCATAACTCTCGATGTCCAATCGACCGCTTGCATCGACCGGAATGACATGGATCTTGATTCCTCGTCGGCCCAGCTCCTCGGCAAGAGACAGCACGGCCGAATGCTCAACGGCGGTTGTGACGATCTCGTCGCGTCCTTCCTGCACGGCGAGCGCGGACAGGATCGCAGTGTTGTCAGATTCCGTCGCGCCGGAGGTGAAAACGATCTCGTGATCGAATGCCGCGCCAATGAGAGCCTGCACATTTCGGCGCGCCTGCGTCAATGCGGGTGCAACCTCAATGCCGAATGCATGCCCGGACGACGCATTGCCGAATTGCCCAGAGAAGAACGGCAGCATCGCGGCGACCACCAAGGGATGTGCAGGGGTCGTGGCGTTATTGTCCAGGTAAATCGGTCGCACGGAGAGTTCGCTCTGCATTTAAGCCCTCACTTTGGCAGCTCCGGGGAACGGGATCAGGCGGACAAACTGTCCGAGCCGCTCGATCAGGCGCGCCTGAATGAGCGTCGTGCCCGCAAGGCTTGCATACCATGCAGCGCCGGTGAGCCCGACCATGATCTTGTTGCCGTCTATTGCGACGAGCTCACAATGTCCCCGATCGCGCCTGAGGCTTGGCCGACTCTCATCGAGCACGGCGCGGACAATCCGCTCGCGATCGGAAGGCTCGATAGTCGAAGACTGCTTCGTCCGTTCAGCCTTCAGGCCCATGTTCGATGCTCATTCCATTGCCAAGCGTCCCAAGGCGAGTCAGCTGAACGATTTGCCGCAGGAACAACTCGATTTGGCATTTGGGTTATCGAAGCGGAATCCTGATCCTTCGAGCGACACCACGAAATCGATCGTGGTGCCGTTGAGATGCGCCCGGCTCGCGTTGTCGACAAAGACTTTAATCCCGCCTTGCTCGAACACGGTCTCATCGGAGCTTGGCTCATGAGCAAGACCCATTTTATATGTGAATCCCTGGCAGCCGCCGCCTTCGATCATGATCCGCAAACCGCTTGCCGGCTGCGCAGTCGAGGAGATTGCGGCCTTCAGTGCGTTGATGGCGCTATCCGTTAGGTTGATCATCTCTGACTCGTTCTCAGTTCTCTCGCAAAGCACAAATGGCAAATCCCATGCCAGTTGAGATGCAGATGAAACCAGCTTCTGTTGCAGAGGCCCACCATTCGATTTGCGACCTGTCGGGTTCGCGACAGGCGGTTTTCCGGCAGCAGGATGTCATGCGTGCAAGGCCTCGTGATGGTGCCAGCAGGTATCCACGCAAATCGCGCCAAGCCGCCGTTTACGCTCTACGTCGCTGCGGACATAGCGGACGGCAAACAACTTGCAGGAAGGTAGGGGCACGTCGCATTGGGCGACCCCGTGCACACCACAAATTGATGAGGAGGCTTCCATGACCTCGATCGACAACACCGCTCTCGGCCCGCTGGACAAGGAGGGGCGATTGCTGAATGCGGTGCTTAAGAGTGAAACAACGAAGTCGGGGCGATTTGGATTTCGAGGCGACATCGCGCTGAAGTTCCAAGCCCAGCTCGCCGACGAGAAACGACCGCCGGATTATTCCATCGAACAGGTTCTTGCAATTGCACAGGAAGGCGAACCAGCCATCCCAGTCCTTGCCGGATATCTGCATTCTTTCGCTTATCTACCCGAGGCCGCGAAGGTGCTGGATGGCAGGCTGAGCCCCAACGGCAGCTATTTCATCTTCTGCAACAACATTGATCTGCTCGCGAAGTACCGCACAAAAATAGGCGACATCACCTTCCGCATTCTGCCTTGCAACGAATCAACCGTATGGAAGGAGATGATGGACCTCGCCGGCATTGACAAGAACGACCTCAAGAAGCTCGGTACCGCCGCGAGGCTCGACTACTTGCTTGATGCGGCCAAGGAAATCGATGGATCATACACGGAGATCTCATACGAGGACGGCCTAGCCAAAATGGAGCCGGTGAAGAACAGAAGCGAAAACCGCCCAGTCTGAGGCATCGCCTCAAACCCCTTTTTCTCGCCAGCTCGACAGTCCGCCGCAAGGAGATTCACTGCAAACGCTTCGCTTGCGGCGGGCTCTTTCAAACCTTGGCCATGCACTTCCGGCCCAGCTTTTCGAGCAGATGACAGGCCCACTCTGCTGGTCGTGTGTTGGCCAACAGCACTGTCGTCATCACGCTGAGGCCGGCTTACCGCGACGGTCCGACTGAGCGGGTCTATCGTGATCAGGAAATTCCAAATCTGACCGGTTCATGGTCGCGGTCACAGTTCAAAGGCTGATCGACGGTGTGTGGATTGGCTTTGGCGTTGCGCTCCAGGCCTTTGCCGGCCTGAGCGGCGCTGAGATGGGCGCGAGGAGCGATCACTATGCTGATGTTCACGGAAGGGCCGCCGGTGATCCGGACATTCCGGGGCTGCGCGATGTCCGTGCTGCGCAAGCCGGCGGCTTCCGCGACTGCAGCGATCACGGCTGGATGCAGAATTCGCGCCGACCCGGATGCGCGGTAGCGCACGTGCGAAATCGCCTGATAGAATCCGCCGCAGGGAGTGTGGAGGACGGAGTGGTCGCCAAGGGGTGGAGGTGCTGGCAAATGTGTAGCAGTGCCCGAGTACCCGTCGCGGTAATCAGCAGCACCCGCGAGGTCGAGCAGGCGGGTGGATTTCCCGTCAGCCTCGGCTTCGGCCACCCAGGCTTAGACCTATCGTCTCGGCGTGCGCCTGATGACAGGTCCAGCAACAGCCCTGCGATCTGCATGGCGTTCAACGCCGCGCCTTTGAGCAGTTGATCCGCCGCAACGAACATCGAGATCGGATGCCCTGAGGGATCGCTGAGGTCCTTGTGGATGCGGCCGACCAGAACATCACCCTGGCCAGCGGCGGCGATTGGTATCGGACCTCGTTTTTGGTGCGGTCGGACGACCTTCACGTCGGGCGCTTGCGCCATGAACGGGCGCACATGCTCCTCGCTGATCGGCTTCTCGCATTCGAAGTTGATGGGCGCGCAGCACGGGTACGCGCATGCAGGTCACACCAGTTACGATTATCCCATCCTCGAAGAACTTGAAAGTTGGCAATTGAGATTGACAGGCGTGAATTTCAGTAACGCCTTCCTACAGCGGCGCCGGCCCCGCTGGCGGCCCGGTAAGTTGCGCTTATCACGCGCTTGATGCGGTTCTTCTGGTGGATTGGCCAAAGCGGCACCAGCGCCTTGGTCGCGGCGTACTTCGGGTTGGCGATGATGCCCTTGCGGTCGCGGACGCGGGCCGCATTGATCTCGAGGATCACCAGCGGGAGGTTCGGATCCATTCGGAAAGCGGAGGAGTTGTCGACCACGACAGCGCCTGCCCTAACCGCGATCGGCGCGCGTCGTTTTGGAGATGCCGTTGCCATCCGAGAACAGGGCGATGTCGTCAGCTCCTCGATCACGACGCCCTTACTCCAGAACGACATCGTCTTGCCGGCCGAGCGGGGGCTGGCCAGCGCTTCAGCCTGCCGGGGCGAAAGCCGCGTTGTCCGTGAAGGCGTGAATTCGGCGCCCCCCGCGGCGGTGACCGCCGACAATCGCGAGCACGGAGTCGTTACTCACATTTTCCTCCATTTCGGTTTGAGCATGATCTGGTCGGAAACTCGGATTCCACTCTTCCGGATCAGGCTGTGCAGACAACAAAAAAGGTGCGCGACCAACGGCAGCGGGCTTCGGTCGAGCTGGTGCGTTCAGTGGACGAGTAGGCGCGCATGCCTCCCCGGGCCCCGAAAGCCGTGGTGGTCTTGGTCGCATGTTCGGTGGTCGTGAACATGACCGCTACTTGGGCGGTATGCTTCGCAAGAATTGATGTTGAGGAGTCACGGATCGATGGTTTGAAGCATTCGAGATCGGACACTCTCAAGTCGCCTTCAGCATTTTCTGAACCGGCCACCTCCTTTTTTGGACAACAAGTTCTGTTCATTATGCTAGCCCAATAGAGCATGGGATCCACGTCTGCGGCGGCGCAACCGGTAGAAGACTGCCAGATCGAACCTCGATGCTGCATTTAAGTTATTCGAAGGGGCGGTTTGTGCCGGCAACGCGAACATAACTGCGTGAGTAATGCTCGATGTGAGTAGCAGATCATAATATCGAGCTACAAACCAGAGCATGTAAAAACGGCGGAGCCGGCATCCCTTGAATACAAGCACTAACGAGACTCCAGCAACGAAGGGCCGCAGGGCGTGGCATCGCTCGTTGTCGGCTAGGTTTTCCTTGTGACCTGCATGTCGCAATCGCCCTGAACGATTCTGCTGGTCGCGAGCGTTTCGAAGGCGCTTAATTGGGCCCGATGGTGCGTCTTCTGATTAACATTTCTCTTCATGTCTCCTCCTGCGGCTGGACGTTGGGAGCTCCAGGAGACTTCTCTCGCGGAACCGAACAAGACCCGCCGCAAGAAACCTTCTCGTCCCTGTAGTTGGCCAAGGCTTGGAGCAGCCGCGGCATATAATACTTCTTCGCACGCTCCGCCGCCAATTCCGGCATAGCTTTCGGATCGTCTAGCCACGTCATCGCCCGCTCGATCAGCTCGATCGCATGTTGCTTGTCACCACTCTCGTGGTAGTACTGAGCGACCACCATATAGGAAGAGCAGTTGAGGCCGCCGAAGGCCTGCCCAGGATTGAGGATATGTTCCGAAACATCCCTGCCGATCGCAAAGCGTTCCGCACCCGGAAGCTGCGTATTGTCGTTCTCCGCATTAAAGAGTTGCCTCATCGCGCCAACCAGGCCACTCAACGCCTCTGACTGTTTCTCAATCGCATCTCGAACCAGTTGGCGTAAGACCTGGAAACCAGTCGCCGTGTCGCGCATTTTGTGAAGCAACAGATGCGCATGAATCTCCCGGAAGTGGAGATTGTCCGGCGTCACGGCAATGCCCTCTTCGACGGCTAATAGCGCTGTCGGCCAGTCCTTTGCTTCCATCGCCGCTCCAATTCTCCGGTGCATTGAGCGTTCGCGCGCTAGGCGCTGGCCTTCCGCAATCCGTTTCGCATCAGCGGATTTAGCTTGATAGCTGCTGCGCCAAGTGCCGTTTAATATTTCAGCAAGACGTCGTCGAGTGTGATCGGATGACCGATAAAGGCAATGTGGCCGTCGCGGTCTACGACGAACGATGTCGGAATCCCAACAGATGAGCTGGCATCCATCCAAAGCATGTTCATTTCGCCCGTACTGTCGAACCCGATTCGATAGTTCAAATTTGAGAACTTCTCAGTCAACCATACGTCCAACTTGGTGCGAGCCTCATCCGCCGTTGGTGCTCGTTCGCTAGCTGCGACTCCGACGACCTCAAGCCCCTCGTCTTTGTATTTTGCTTGCAGCTCAATAAGATGGGGCATCGCCTCCTCACATGGACCGCACCAACTTGCCCAAAATTCGACGATGTACACTTTCCCTGGCTGGAAGTTCGTAATGGGGTCGCCACGCAGCCAGTTCTCGACTTTGAGCGAAGGAGCCGGGATCGCCATGCACAGCACCATCATTTCTTCTCCAAGTCAGTTGTTGCGAGAGCTCGTCTCTAAACTAAGTTAGCAACCACCGTGCCAGGCGCTCCGCGCGCACTAAGCACATGAAAACGCTTTGAAAAACATCCACACGCCCAATAGGTCCACTGTAGCCTGACATGCTTTGCGTGAGCGTCAGATTTCGGGCACGCATCGCGCCCTTCCGGTCGCCAAAACGCGAATGCGCATCCGCGAGCCGCGACGTAGGCTTCGCCGTAACCCTCGGCGGCGGGCTCAGGGCGCTGAACGAGTTAAGGATCACCCCTTACTGCCGCGCGATCTAGCTGGGGTGCCCAAGGCCGCTCGCATCTCCTGCCGAGTGTCTCTTGATCTGGCGCAAAGGCGGAGACTGCGCGCGCAGCCCTGAACAAGGCTATGCTAGCCAGCCGACAGGCTACTCACGAGCATTTCTGCCGCACTGATGGGCGGTGACCTGTCCATTGATTGGCACGTGCATTGATCGGTTCGACCCAGCGCTCCCATGTTATGCGGGTTGCCTTGGACGTGCGGTTCCGGACAATCTCAATAGGGTGGCCGCGTACTGGCTGCTCCAACCTGGCTGGGGGCATGGTGGAGCAGAGTTAGCCGCGCGTAATCAACACAGTGAGAACGACGTGAAACCATGCAGAATGTCGCAACCAAAGTCACCTAGCCCATCAACTCCTTGCGCCGTGGTTACTGTGGTCCGCGAGCACGAGACGGCGCGGTCGTGTCATTTGATCATTTGACCGATCCCCCCGAAGGACAGCCAACAGTCCATGTTCGGGCACGGTCAGCTCAGGAACGCTGGGTTGGCGCCAACAGAGCAGGTTGGATGTCGCACGTTGGTGAATAGCAAATGAATCTCCGGCTGGGCTTCGATATTTGAACATCGCACCGTAGATGTCGTCGGCTCGATACCGGATCTCCCGACTTGCCTTCGTCTCTGGCAAAGCAGCCCTATTGATACCGGAGAAAGTCGCTTCAAGCCCGTGGCGCGTGCGTCTGACAGTTTGTCGGACACACCCGCGCGCAGGCGCTGCAGCCGATGCAAGCGCCTTCGTCGTTCAGCACCATGACCTTTTTTTCGAGCTCATCGTCCTCCTCATCGAGATCGATGATTTGGCCAGCCTCGCTTAGCCCCTTCAGCGTCATGACCTCGCGGCCGCAAACCTTATAGCAGCGGCCGCAGCCGATGCACTTCTTGAGATCGATAGAAACCAGGTAATCCGGTTCCCAACTGCGGCCGTCGCGGGTCCTAAATGACATGGCTCGAGATCCGCGATGCTTTGTCTAGCGCTTGGAGATTTTGGCGCTTGCTTTCGAGCTCGCTGAAGGCAACGTGGGCCTTCTGCGCCACACTCAGGATCGAGCACCAGTTGACCGGCAGCTCCTCGGAGAGGTCGTGGAGGTCCATCTTGGCTTGGGTCGCCTTCGCCGACAGCTTCTTTATTTCCGCTTTCAGCGCTTCAACATCGTTCATGCTTGCCTCAATAATTCGCCACTTCCGGGAACTTACGGATCATCTCAACGCCACTGTTGACGAATTTGTCGCCTTGATCAGCGAGATCAGAGAAATGGTTGAAACCAAAGCGATGCACGTCGCGCAGCTGCTTGCTCACGACAACGAGCCGACCGCCGATCAACACGATCCGACCGAACCCTTCGTTGTGCATCTTCAGCATTGGCGAGATCATCACTCCGGTCGCCTTCTCGATCGAGAGCGCAACCGCGTTAAAGAACAGCTCCAGCCGCCATGTCGTCTTGGGGTCGGCATTGCCGACAATAGGCAGCGCACGGCGCTTGTGCTTGTCGAGGACGTAGGGTTCGAGCAAATCGAGATCCTTCTTGCCCTCCCAGGCACCGTGGGAGTCCTGGGCGCGCCAGATCTTGACGAGCTCTTTCAGAAATGGCCGCTCCGCCGCCGCGGCGGCTGGAGTGACTTCGGACGTATCTCCCATCCTCGTTCCTTCAGGTTTCGAAATCCACTGTACGTTCCGGGTCTTTGGCGAGCAGCTTCCGCAGCCAGGGCGGCGGCGAGCCCTTCAGCACGGTTTCGAGTTTGACGCAAAGTTCGTCGATGGGCTCTGGTTGCAGCACCTTCATCGGATGGATCTTGCTCGCAACGACTCGTGCAGCACCCGAGCCGCCGATCGCCGCAACATAGAGGATTGCGCAGTCCCTGATCGCCTCGATCTTGGGCGCTAGCTTATCCTCATTGCCGTCTTCCGTGAGGTCACCACCGAACTGGATCGCCTCAATAAACCGATGCCCCTCCGGGCCGACCTCGTAGATCGCGATGTTCTTGGCCCAGCCGAAGTGCGCATCGACATGCTTCAAGTCCTGAGTGGCAAATGCAACTTTCATCCGTGTTGTTTTCTCTCCCTGCTCAATGCAACCCAGGCGAATCGACCTGCAGGCCAGAGTTGGTGAATCGCCAGCTGTCAGGCGTCGGCCGATGGTTGATCTCTCGGTCGGTGATGATGAGATTGGCGATATCAAAGATCAGGTCGCGCGTGCCGCGATAACCAACGATTGTGAGGTGCGCAGCCCCAAGGCGATCGAACATGGGAAAGCCTACCCGGAAGAATGGAACATTGAGTCGCGAAGCCGCCTGGCGACCATGTGAATGGGACATCAAGAGGTCGCAGTCACGCGACCTGGCAAGCTCTTCAAGATCCTCCAGATCGCCGATCAGGACGTCCTCGGTCCTGACCCGCTGCAGCACCGGTGAGTTCGTCGTCGTCACCGCAGCAGTGACCTGCGCCCCCATCTCGTGGAGCGAGCTGGAGAGATCAAATAACAAGTCCGGCTCAGCGCCGATCGCGAGCTTGCGGCCGCCGATATGGAAATGAGCATCCAGCATGGCGTCTGCCAGCTGTCCACGCTGCCGGCGATACTTCGAGGGTACTGACCGGCCGGTGATCTGGCTCAAGAACGCCATAAATTCGTCGTTTGGGATAAGGCCACAGAGCCGCTCGAATAGACGGAACGGCGCGCCTGTCCGCACCTGCATGGTCTCGGCCGCACGGCGCATTTGCGCGCCGATCGCGATCGTCCAGGCCACCTGCCCCATGGTCGCAATTTCGTCCACTCCAATCCCCCCGATCGTAGTCGGCGTGAATTCGTCGGGGATGTGGCCGTCCAGCGAACCTGCAAGGTCCGGCAGGAAGGAGGGCTTGAGACCGAAATCCTCAAAGATCGTGCGAAGCTCGTCGAGGTCGCCGGGCGTGAGGTGGCAACCAGGTAGCACGTTAACGCGGGACGGATCGCGCGGTCTCGCTGGATCGAACGGAGTCACAAGCACCTCGATCATCCGCGCGACCGTCTTGCCCCAGCCATCCTGAAAGGCATCCTTGAAATCCGGAGTCGAGACGTAGACAAGGGGGAGCTTTTCGAGCTGCGGGTGCTTCTGTCGGATCAGCCGGATGAAGGCTTCGACGTCATCGCCGTTGGTTTCGGTGACCCCAGTCGAATTGATGCCAATGATCTCGGGCGCGACGCGATTGTAGATGTTGAGGATTGCCTGTTCGAGATTCTCGTGGCCGCCGAGCACGGTCGCAACCTCGCTCATAGCAGTTGTCTGCATCGGCACGGCTTCATTGAAATGGCGCACGAACAGCGTCAGCCCAAAAGAGGCGCAACCTTGCGGGCCGTGCAAAAGCGGCATCGCGCCGCGCAACCCCATGAAGGCGAATGAGCCGCCGATCGGCTGGCTCATCTTGAGCGGATTGACCGAACAGGCTTTCTTCGAGGTAGTGACGATCGCCATGTCCCCTACTCCGCCGCCTGCAGTGCCGCCGGCTGGAGATCGGAAGGAATGTCCTTACAAGCAATGCAACGCCCGCTGGAACTGGTGAACGGCTTGGTGGGCTCGCCGAGCTTCGGGCCATGCGGCGCAATCGCGCTCTCACCCTCGCTGGCCTCAGCTTGATTGGAAAAACTTATCGTCCTGACGCTGTTCCTGCTCGGGTCCCGAACTGGATCCGCGGCTTGCGCATGCATCTGCGCAGCCGTCCCTGCCTGAAGCTTCCGGTCGAACTCATCCCATGGCGCGGCTTGGCGGAGCTGATCCCATATCGGATTGTAGAGCGCCTTCTCGATCTCCTCCATGAGCTTGAGAATCCCGACATAGCCCATATAGGCGTGGCAGCGCTCCTGGTTGATATCGAGCCACGGCATCGCCGCCTTTAGTGCGACGAATTGCGACTTGCCGCCCGAGAGCATGATATCGGCTTTTGCGTCCTTGAGCATCTTGTAGATCTCGCGAGGCGACATGTCCTCGATCATATGGGCGTCCTGGCCCATTAATTCCTTGATACGTTCCTTGTCCTTCTTGGTCGATTTCTTCACGGACGTGCCGACGATCTCGAGCCCGGCCTCCTGCAAGGCGGCCACCATCGACCAGGATTTCACACCGCCGGTGATGAGAACAACCCTCCTGCCGGCAAAGCGCGGCTTGAAACGTTCAATCGCAGCCCAGGCCTTGGTCTCTTCGCGTGCGATCAGGGCTTGCGTGCGATCCATCAGCTCAGCCGGCGCACCACTCTCGATCAGCATGCGCGCGATCTGGCGGAGTGAATCGCTGGTATCCTCAATACCGTAGAAGGAGCCTTCAAAAAACGGGATGCCGTAGCGCTGCCTCATCTTGCGTGCGACGTTGATCATTGCCCTTGAGCAAACCATCATCGCGGCTTTGGCTCGGTGCGAATAAGCGACCTCGCGATACTTGCCGTCCCCCGAGATGCACGACAGGATCCGAATTCCGAGCTCATCGAGCAGGGGCTTGACCTGCCAGAGCTCGCCGGACAGATTGTATTCGCCGATGATGTTGACATCATACGGCGTCGTGTAATCGGGCTCTCCGGTACCGATGACATGCTCCAGCAGTGCTTCGCCAGCAAGCTTGTTACCAAGATTCTTCGACCCGACAAATCCCGGTGAATTGATGGGAATGACCGGTTTGCCGAATTTGGCGGAGGCCGCCTTGCAGACCATATCGATGTCGTCCCCGATCATTGCGGGCACGCATGTCTGGTAGACGAAGATGGCCTGCGGGTCGTATTTCTCTGTGATCTCCTTGACTGCCCTGTACAGCCGCTTCTCGCCGCCGAAGACGATATCGGTCTCGCTCATGTCTGTGGTGAAGCTTCTGCGCCATAGATCGGAGCCGGAGGAGACCGAACCACGATTGTCCCAGGAATTGCCCTCACAGGCGATTGGACCATGCACAAGATGGGCGACATCGGTGAAGGGCTGCAGCGCGACTTTGGCGCCATCGAAGGCACATCCGCCCGCGGCGCCGCCCGGCTTGAGCTGCTTGGTGCAACCATTCTTGCGCTCGACCTTCGACTTGCTCGCGTTCCTGGCGCAGCCCGGTTCGTTAAAAACGTCCTGTATGGTCGTGGGAAGCGAAGTCATGGTGTCTCTCTCGGGGATGTCAACACACCGCAGACCACAAGGAGGGACGGCGGACAACCTGTGATCCCCGCCGCAGCGCCGCTGTTCCTGCGGGCGATGAGGCGGGGAGCTCGCCTTAGCGTATGATGTCGAAGCTGTAGTCTGTCTTGCCAACCGAGCTGGTCTTTCGATCGATCTCATCAAAGATCTTGTCGAGAATCTTGACCAGCACATTCATGCTCCCCTGATAGCCCCACACTGGATAACGATGGTGATGATGGCGATCGAAGATGGGAAAGCCGATGCGGATTAGCGGCGTTCCGGTGTCACGCTCGAGATACTTGCCGTAGGTGTTACCGATCAGGAAATCGACTGGCTCTGTGAACAGGAGCGAGCGCATGTGCCAGAGATCCTTGCCCGGGAAGGCGCGGCAGTTTTTACCGAAGGGCGAGCTCGCGAACAGCGCCTGCATCCTCTGCTCCCAGGCCTTACTCGCGTTCGTCGACAGCACGTGGGTCGGCTCAGCGCCGAGCTCCAGCAGGAATGCGGCCAAACCATAGCAGAGGTCTGGATCGCCGTAGATCGCGAACTTCTTGCCGTGAACATGCGCGCTAGAATCAGCCATTGCGTCTACCAGGCGCCCGCGCTCCTGCTCCAGCGCATTTGGAATTGCCTTGTTGGTGATACGCGACAGTGTCATCAGGAAATCGTCCGTGGCGCTGATGCCCAGCGGGTGATTGAAAGCGACGACCTCCTGATCGTGCCCTTTGATGAAGGACAACGTCTTCTCCGTGCAATATTGCTGCATGGAAATGGTTGCCTTGGCGTGGACAGCGTTCGCGGCATCCTTTAGTGTGGTGCCCCCATCATACATGCGGAACTCGCCGTCCGTGGGGGTATCGAACACGTCACTGTTATCCGCGAGGATGGTGTAGCCGATCCCCATCAGCTCGAAGATACGCTTTATCTCACGGATGTTTCCGACAGTGTAGCCGTCGAAGCCACCGATGAAGTTGATCGTGTTGTTCGCTTTACGCTCGAGTTTTGGGGCCGTGCCGGCTTTGCCATCCCAGAAATGCTCGAGGATGCCCTTGAGCGTATTGTCGTAGCCAGTAACGTGGCTGCCGACGAACGCAGGAGTGTGAGCGAATGGTACGTCGTAGTCCGCTGGGACTGAACCTTTTTCCTTTGATGTTTTGATGAAGGCATTGAGGTCGTCGCCGATGACTTCCGCCATGCAGGTCGTGGCGACCGCGATCATCTTCGGCTTGTACATGCTATAGCTGTTGGCAAGCCCGTCCGTAAGATTGTTAAGCCCCCCGAACACGGCCGCGTCTTCCGTCATGGACGAGGAGACGCACGAGGTCGGCTCCTTGAAGTGCCGTGACAGATGGCTGCGATAATACGCGACGCAGCCCTGTGAGCCGTGGACGAACGGCAGTGTGCGCTCGAACCCGAGGGCGGCGAACACCGCACCCAGCGGCTGGCAAGCCTTCGCCGGATTAACGGTTAGCGCCTCGCGGGCGAAGTTCTTCTCGCGGTACTCGGACGTCTTGGACCATTCTTTGATGCGATCGACGTCGGCGGGATCATGCGGATTCTCAAATAGCGCCTTCTTCTTGGCCAGCATCTGCTGGTATTCGTCTCCCCGGAAAAGCTCGGAGTGGTCGAGTATGTGTTCGGCGTTCTGTGTCATCATAGCACTCTTTGGGTTCTTGCGTTCGTTCTCCTGCCCTTCCCCTCCTCTGCGGAAAGAAACGGCCCGGGGTCGACTTCCTATTCCGCGGCCATGAGGCTCGGCTGCGGAGCGTCCTTCCAAGGCGCCGTGGTCTTCCCCCAGATCGGGGAGTTAATCGCCATGTCCATGTCGCGGGCGAAGATCGCGAAGCCGTCATAGCCGTGGTAAGGACCCGAGTAGTCCCAGGAATGCATTTGGCGGAACGGCACACCCATTTTTTGGAAGACGTATTTTTCCTTGATACCGGAGCCGACCAGGTCTGGCCGGATCTTTTCGACGAAGCGCTCGAATTCGTAGCCGGTGACATCGTCGTAGATCAGCGTGCCATCTTTGACGTAGTGCTGGGCGGTGCGTTGGTAGTCATCGTTATGCCCGAACTCATAGCCCGTGCCGACAACATCCATGCCGAGGTCCTCATAGGCGCCGATGACGTGGCGAGGACGTAAGCCGCCGACGAACAGCATTACCGTCTTGCCTTCAAGCCGCGGCCGGTATTTCGCGATCACAGCATCGACAAGCGGTTGATATTTCGCGATGACGCGTTCGGCGCCTTGCTTGATCTTGTCATCGAAGAAGCTTGCAATTTTTCGCAGCGACTCCGCGATTTTGGAGGGACCGAAGAAGTTGTACTCGCACCAGGGAATCCCGAATTTTTCCTCCATGTGCCGTGAGATGTAGTTCATCGAGCGATAGCAATGCAGTATGTTGAGCTTTGCCTTCGGCGTCGCCTCCAATTCAGCGAGAGATCCATCCCCGGACCACTGGGCGATGACGCGTAGGCCCATTTCTTCCAGCAGGATTCGTGACGACCATGCGTCGCCGCCGATGTTGTAGTCGCCGATGATCGCAACATCATATGGCGTCGGCTCAAATTTAGGGCTGGTCTCTGGGACGCTCTTGTCAAAGATCCAATCCCGAACGGCGTCGTTCGCGATGTGATGGCCGAGCGACTGCGACACGCCACGGAAGCCCTCGCACCGCACAGGCACGATGGTTTTGCCGCCATATTCCTTCGATTTTTCTCGGGAGACCGCCTCGATATCGTCACCGATCAAGCCAATCGGACATTCGGACTGAATGGTGATGCCCCTGTTGAGAGGAAATAGCTCCTGGAGCTCATCGATGAGTTTCGTGACCTTTTTATCGCCGCCGAACACGATGTCCTTCTCCTGAAAATCGGAGGTGAACTGCAGTGTCACGAACGTGTCGATGCCGGTCGTCCCGACGTAGTAGTTGCGCCGCGAGCCCCACGAGTACTGACCGCAGCCGACCGGACCGTGGCTGATGTGGATCATGTCCTTGATGGGTCCCCAGACCACGCCCTTGGAGCCCGCATAGGCGCAGCCGCGGATGGTCATCACGCCGGGAATGGACTTGATATTCGACTTGACGCCACAATCCGACTTCCCCGCCTCGTGAACACTGAGATGCTTGGCGCGCCTTTTGGCGGTCTTCTCGGGGTAGACCGTCAACACCTCATCGATTAGCTGCTTGTTGCGCGCCTTGATCTCTGCAACGCTTTGGGTAGGTGCTCGGCTCATACAGGTTTCCTTTTCGATTGTGGTCTCAACAAGAAGCGACGCTTTTGCGGTAGACCGACGGATTTTCCGATCCGGCGTTCAGGTAAGCGTGCAATCTGCGTGGGCGGTCCTACCGATCGCAACTTCGCGACGTTCATGCCGCAGCGGTAGCTCATCTCGGCTGAGCGGTTAGGAGCGCCATGTGTGACGCTGTCTATCGATGACCATGACGCTTCTCGGTGAAGTCATGCCTGCTCTCCAGCGGTTGGTCATATCGGCCTCTTTATTCACTCGCGTGCGATCACGGGGCATGTCCCTGTGCACGGGATGCAAAGGACTAACAGCCGCCTCCTGCGCAGGGGTCTGCAACGAGTGTGCCAGCGCCGGTCGAAAAGAAAAAGCAACGTTTATAGAGCTAGATAGCTGCCGGATGCGGATTGTTATAAACCTGACCCTGTCTGCCGCCGACAAGCGTAGCCGCAACGCCCTGTCTGAAACAAAACAATCGGTTACGCTCTCCACCAGCGGCGTGGCTGGAGTCTGGCCGCGCCGACGTCACTCCGATGCGCAGCCTGCTTCGTACGCGCCGATCCAGAGATCGCAAACACCATCCGTTCGAAGCGGTTTCAGCGGGGTTAGATGCGCCCATCGTGCTCGCGATCCTACCTCGAGCAAGAATCGCATCGAGCGCTCCACCACCTGCTGCAGATGTCTCCACAAGAACTCAGTTGCCCAGCAGCAGTCCTCTTCCATTTCCGTGTGGTCTCTCGCTCCGGCGTTCTTTTATTTGATACTGTGGAGAGGCGCGCTCGGAGGGGCGAACAGCTGACGCCGTGGAGAGCACGTAAGCTGATCAATTCCCAAGCAGCGCGGTAGCTTAAACTCCGCAAACGGTCACCTTGGGCTTGCCCAGATTCGAATTTGCCGGCTACGACACAGGGCGCTTCCGCATCAAACAATCTGCAGGTTTTTGCGTTCGGCGTAGTTCGACGAAGGGGAAGATCGGATTCTGACGCGTCAGACAGTTTGAACGGATTCACGGAAAGGCCGGCAGCTTCGCAAGTGTCGGCAGTCGAGATAGGGCAGGTCGAATGCGGACCACTGGTGGATTTATCCTTTCTCGTTCCAGAACAGGATCGATTCCTTACGCTTACCTCCGTTGCTTGGTATATCAATCGCCATTGAAACCAGTTTTGCTAACGCGCTCCGCCAGCATTTTTGCAGAACAGCATGCCGATGGTCCACTTGAACGGTATTTTTCTTGCCTAGGTAATTTATGGTAAAAAGGGCCAAGACCTCGGAGCGAAGTGCTCAGGTGCGGATTTCACGCATTGCAACGCTTGTAAATTGGTGCATCACCACTGTTACGGGATAATAGCGCTTGGGTTCGTGGGACTTGCGCTCAAGGACATACCCATCACGGCGCTGTCGAATGCAAATCCTGAAATTATTCAGGTTGCCATTCTGAGGGTTTATATTTCGTGCTGGGCTTACGGGACCAGCATCGACCCGAAAATCCAGGGTGGAAGCTATGCGGACGACCCACAGGGAGGACGTGTCCGGACCGGATCAATTGCTGCTCTCGCCTTTCTCGCGGTTGTTTCAGTCATTTTGCGTCCTGAATGAGATGGAGGAGAAGTTCACGTTAGAACCGGCCATCGGGCGTGAGCGATCTCGAAAGCCCAGGGGTCGGCGGCGGCGTTCTTCAAGATGATCAGCTTCGGCTTCCGTGACGGACCCTGTTCGTCGATGCCGCGCTTCGCGAGGAGTATGAACGGCTCCACTTCGAAAATCGCGCCGCCAAAGATCGGTTACTTGCCGCATTGAAGCTCGAGGGAGGGACGAAGAAAGTATCGCCCAATCGCTCACCTTGAACATGACCGAGCACCGGCAGTTCGGGATCGGACTCATCGCTGCCATCGTCGCGCTTTCCGCTTTGATCAGCATGTCCGCTGGGCTGGTTGGACTGATCCCACTTGGTACCTTCTCCCAACCATCACCGCCTTCTAGGTTCGGCATCACTACGCCTGGGGCCATCCTGAACGTCGTCATTCGCTTGACCGCGCTCAGCTAAATTGATTCTCCGTGTCAGGGCCGATTGTCCTCGAAATCAGCATTGGACGCCATGTCACGGCATTCGGTACTTGGGCTGGCGAAGACTCCAGCCGGGATCCCGCTCCAACGATGTCTGCCCTCTGGATGGAAGATGCCCGTCGAGCAAGCGGAGATCATCCCCTCCGAATCGATCGCTCTGCCTCGCGCACCTTTCGCTTCTGTAGGGACGAGTTGGCTGCTGCACTAAGCCGCCGCGCCGGTTCACGAGCTAGCGTTCGACCCGTTAATCTTCCCTTTTGAGCTTCTCGCGCTCCTGCTGAAGCGCTTCGGTCTCTCGGGCGACTTCGCGTCCTTCCCAGTTGGTCCTGGAAATGCTGGCGGGTCTCGGCGAGAACAGCGGGGGCGAAGGATTCAGTCAGCCGAATCTCGATTGCAGATCGGGCACTGCAGGGTGAGTTCATGAGCGCTTTTGCCGCCGTCGGGTTAGATGTCATGAACCCTCCGTTTCGGCAGCTCTTAGGCCCGAATAAACGTGATCCGGCCCCCTTCGCCACGCTTCCGATGTGGCTTTACCTTTATTTCGACGTCCTGATCGAACGCCGCCAGCATGCGCAGCAGCTTTCCACGGAAACCAACTTGAACTGCCCTCGAAGCAGCTTGGAGATGTTGGGCTGCTTCACGCCGACGAGCTTCGCGGCTTCGGTCTTGAGTGATCTCCCGCTCCGCCATCAACCGCTTCAGTTGTACAATGAGGGCTGCCTTGAGTTGGTACTCGTCGGCGTTCGGGAGGCGGTTGGCCGGCAACTTCTTCTTCGTGCTCATGATCGAGCTGCGTTTATTCCGTGTTGATAGGTTCCGTGTCGCGCAGGCGCTGCCATGCGAGGCCAGATCGTCCCATATGCGGATCGGCGGCCAAAAGAGCTGCTGATCGGACCGCGTGAAGGTCAATTTGAACGCTCTACCGCGCTCGAGTGTCTTCGGAGTTTTGGCTTAACCTGTTGCGGGTGTGCTCGTCTTGGGGAACCGCATATATAGGCCGGGGAGCACATATATGTGTGCTTAAGAGTATGGAGCCTGCGGAATTCAGCGTAAGACACGCGTCACTTCCATAGAAGAGATTCTGGCCAATCTGTGAACTCCAACTCGAAGCTACGTAGGCCGGCGGGTTTTGTCGTGAATTTAAGGGTCTTCCCTGAAAGGTCGGCCAATGAACCAGATGCGAATGTGAAAACTGTCGTGCCGGAAGTTGCGACCCCAATGTCTTGCTCGCCTTCCATGCTAGAGAAGTCGGTCGCCTCGGAGAGTTGCCCAAGTGCAACTCCCTCCAGCGCGTGGTGAAATTCCATGGAGGCCAAGTATGTCCTTTTGTCAGCAGCCCACTCGCTGACTGACACTGCTGTGATCCCCGCGTCGGTCAAGAGACCACCTGCGATCCGGCAGCCATATTGAACGGTGAGAATAACCCGCTCATTCCGAACTCCGGCCGGCTCTCGATCGGCGGCAGTGATCGTGCACGCGTACCGCCTAGTTTCCGCAACCGCCCCCATGCCTAGCCCGATCCACTCGAGAGCGGAACATAGTACAAAAGCGAGAGCGGGTCTTATCATTCGACTGCACCTGATCTGAAATATCGTTCCCTGCTCTGTACAATCTGACGCTACGGGCGATTCAAGCTCCTTCGATCGCTCTGCCGGATCAACGTTACTCAGGTGACTGCGGTGTCGCAGAAGCGAGGCGAGCGGTATCCCCCGGCAGTGCCCTTGGATGGGGCCGGAACGATTTCATTATCGGTGCGCAGCGGGCAGCACGTCGGTGAACCAAGGCTATGGGCCGAGCTTTTCAGGTCGGCGGCGGCCATGAGGGGCGCGACGGCCCGCGGCGCCGGAGCGCTACATTCCTGACCCAGGCGCAGGCGCTCTGTGAGCGGACGCTATTTAACGCGGAATGCTCCCGCGGCACAGGTCCCGAAATTTTGCTTCACAATCTCAATGTAAAAGGAAATGTGGCCGAGACGAGCCGTTCAAAGGCAGACTGCCGCTCAAGCAGACGCTCTTCGAGCATCTTACGCTGGAGATCATCTAGCTCGCTTTGAAGCCTTCTGCGACAACGCCAAATGTCATTCCGTACAGATCTGATCTCATTCAAGCGCTCGTCAATCGAAGCCATCACGGATACCGTATCCAACTTAAACCAGCCATGGACGAGTGCTCAATCACGTCCTTCCTCGCTAACACGCCGATAGATCTCAGGACTTGGGCCATCCGCGGACATGATGTCACGATCTCCTCCCAACGTGTCCTCTTGTATCGGCGTCTTTCAACGCAAGAGCACGAAGTAGCGGTTGCTCCTGCAGAAGTTCAGCTTATTTCGCCCTCAGCCCGCAGGATTTCAAAAGCTAGCAGCAGCCCGTGAGTGGGCCGACTAGGTAATCCAACCAACACCCGCCGGATCAGGGGTCAGGCCAGTCCCTGTCGAATTGGAGTAGCGATTAATCGGACGGTCGCACCGTCAAACTCTGGGCAGCCGCGCCTTTCAGACTTGAGCACGGCAATTGCCATGCCAGCGAACCTCAGGTGGAATTGAAACAAGCCATGTTCGGTTCTGAGGCTCGTCCTTACAAACGAGCCGGGCTTCGTGGTGACGGCGCGCCAGAGCGGCCTGGATATAAGTCGGAGAGGCCTCAGTCGGCTGGGCTCGGCGAAATCGTGAACGATGCGCACCGCCGGGCGCCTCTCAGTGTCTCGCCCAGCTGCGTAGGTCTTGTTACCGCCGTTCCCGCGTGCGGCCGGCAAGCTAGCAAGCGAACCTCACCACAATAGTATCTACGATCACCTCTAGCCGGGCCTGGCGCTTGTGGCATCTGTGACACTGAATGTAGTGATCACACCAAGACATCAGACTTTGTTTGTTCGTCCGGACCCGTTCTACAACTAAATCAACAACTTGCATCTCGGACGCAACTGGCATCGCAGTTGCTAATTGTCCAATGACACCGTGAGCGCTGAGCCCGGCCAGCGGAGTAAGACGGATACATCAATTTTGCGGGAGGGTATTGGCCACCCAATCGCTTGATGGAGCACCGATGCGGCCACCGGACAGCTTACTGCTTGCGGCACACTTGTTGTTGTCAGATGGACCATCACGCCGAACGTTGAGGCGCTAGGCTGATCAACCAACAGAAAGGCCGCGATCTAAGCTCAAAGCGAACTCGCGAATCACGTAAGCCCCTCAAGCCCGTGCGTGAACGCCGGCGGCGAGCTCCTCAAAGTCGTACATTTTGATGCAGCCTCGCTTCAGACGATCCGCTGCATGCTGCGCCGGACCGTCGAGGAACGCGTGGCATCGCTTTCGACTGTTTCCTTGTTTAACAATCAGAACTAATGAGGCGGAGTATGAACAAGTCGATCCCGGAGCTTCGGCTTGTCGCTGAAGCATCTATTTTAGCTATTGGGCTGCTGATGTCGTCAGGAGCTAACGCCGACGATGATCTGATGAGAAACGCCAAGCAAATCTTCCATCCAATCCCCTCGGTCATTCCTGCGGTAAAAAACAATCCGGTGACGCATGGAAAGGTCGAGCTTGGCAAGATGCTGTTCTTCGATCCGCGGCTATCGGCGAGCGGGGTCATTAGCTGCAATACGTGCCACAATCTCGGCACCGGCGGAGTCGATGCCGGTCCGACCTCCGTTGGTCACGGCTGGAAGGTCGGCCTACGTCGGGCCCCAACCGTCTACAACGCAGTGTTCAATGCGGCGCAATTCTGGGACGGACGCGCCGCGGACCTCAAGGCGCAAGCCACCGGCCCTGTGCAGGCGAGTGCCGAAATGAATGCGACTCCAGATCATGTGCTCGGTCTCTTGAACTCAATGCCCGGCTATGTCGTCTTGTTCAACAACGCTTTTCCGAACGAAGCGAGACCGGTCACCTTTGAAAATTTTGCGAAGGCGATCGAGGCTTTTGAAGCGACTCTCATTACACCTGCGGCTCCATTCGATCAGTATCTGGAGGGCAATACACATGCTCTCGATGATCAGCAGAAGTCAGGGTTGGCACTGTTTATGGCGAAGGGATGTTCCTCTTGCCACAATGGTATCAATCTCGGTGGACAGGCCTACTTCCCGTTCGGCGTGATGAAAAAGCCGGACGCAAGCGTGCTTCCGGACGCCGACAAGGGCCGGTTTGCGGTCACCAGGGCGGTCGGCGACGAATATGTCTTCCGCGCGGCGCCATTGCGAAACGTCGCGTTGCGAGCCCCTTACTTTCATTCGGGACACGTTTGGAGCCTGAAGCAAGCTGTTGCCCTGATGAGTGAAATCCAGCTCGGCACCAAGCTTAGCGATAGAGAGGAAAACGACATTGTCTCATTTCTGAATTCGCTGACCGGTCGGCTGCCTAAGATCGAATATCCGATACTGCCGACGCGCACCAACACGACACCAAAGCCTTCAATAGACAGATAGCCTTAGCAGCACCGGCCTCATTCCCTGCCGAACAGCAACAGATGCGCTCCAAGAACCCGGGGTCGCGCAATGACGCCAAAATGAATGATTCCCTGCTGTCACTGATAAGCAGGCACATAAAAAACCGCCCGGCCTCAACGCGAGGCCGGGCGAAAGTCACGCGGGAGCGACGCTGCTTTCCGCATCGTTCCAGCTTTCGTCGGTAGGGAGGACTACCGGCGATCGACTTACGACGAGGGCATTCGCCGTCAAACAAGGAGAAGCGGATATCGATCTGCACTACTTAGCGAGCCGCTTGCCTTCCGCTCCTGTCGTAAACTTCAGGACTTGCTCACCACTTGCCAGCTGTCCGGTTGGCACGGGCAGCGCCTTGATGGAGCTGGGATGCATCGCGCAGGCGGTTTGACTGCCGAGCCTTGAAACTCAACCGTCAGTTTGCCGTCACGCGACCAGTATTTGGCAGCGCCGAATACCAGCAAATCTTCCCGAAGACCGCGAAGGCGCCAATTACGTATGAAATTCCGCAAGCGCGGTAAAATAGATTGTTGTGATGGGACGCATCCACGCGATGGATAAATGAAGCGATACGACCGTGGTTCGCGTCGGGCGTAAGTGACTTGGAATATGTCACCTAATCGGTATGGCCGGCATGCTGTCGTCCGCCGGATTCGAGCTTATCGCCGCTGTATGCGATCAGCTCCGCCGGGGCAAACCGGCATTCGCAGGCGCTGGACACTTTGGAAGCTCGCAAGGATATCGCGAGCTCCCAAAGCGCGTTCATCTTATTCACAGATACGTTGGCGACACGCTCCGTACGATCATGCCTCGGCCCGCAACTCGCGTGCGGCGGCCACCATATTGACGAGCGCGGGACGCACCTCCTCCCATCTTCGAGTTTTCAGTCCGCAGTCGGGATTGATCCAGAGCTGCCGATCGGAAACCCGCTGCCGCGCCAACACAATCAGCTGCTTGATCTCGGCTGCTGCGGGAATGCGCGGTGAATGAATGTCATAGACGCCAGGCCCGATTTCATTAGGATATTTGTAGCTCTTGAAAGCGTCGAGCAATTCCATTTTGGAGCGCGACGCCTCGATTGAAATGACGTCGGCATCCATTGCTGCGATCGCGTCGATGATTTCGTTGAACTCGGAATAGCACATGTGCGTATGGATCTGAGTTCCGTCAGCGACAGCGGAGGAGCAAACACGGAAACTGTCCACTGCCCAATCGAGATAGTCCTTCCACTGCGATTTTCGCAGCGGCAGTCCCTCCCGCAACGCAGCCTCGTCGATCTGGATCATGGTCGCTCCAGCTGCCTCAAGGTCGATGACCTCGTCTCGGATCGCGAGAGCGATCTGTCGGCATGTCTCGCTCCGCGGGATGTCGTCACGGACAAACGACCAGTTCAGGATCGTCACCGGTCCGGTCAGCATAGCCTTGACGGGTTTTTTGGTCAGAGACTGCGCATGTCGCCACCATTTAACGGTCATGGGCTTCGGGCGGGAGACATCTCCAAACAGGATAGGAGGACGAACGCACCGCGAGCCATAAGACTGAACCCAGCCGTGCTTGGTGAATGCGAAACCCAACAGCTGCTCGCCAAAGTATTGAACCATGTCATTGCGCTCGAACTCACCGTGTACGAGCACGTCCAGGCCGATATCTTCCTGCCAATGCACGGTATGGGCTGTCTCCGCTTTCAGAAGCTGCTCGTACTGCGTGTCATTCATCGCTCCCCGCGCATGAGCTGCACGCGCATTGCGGACGTCCGCCGTCTGCGGGAAGGATCCGATGGTTGTGGTTGGAAACATCGGCAATGCGAAGGCGACGCGCTGGACGTTGGCGCGCTGGGTGAACGCACTGCGACGGCGACGCATGCTATCGTCGATCTCGGCCATTCGTCCGGCGACGTTCGCACTGTGGATCTTCGGCGATGTTTCGCGGGTGACGGATGCATCCTCTGAGAGCGTGAGTTCATCGGCCACGTCGGCAGCATAGCCAGCCAGCGCTTTGCCCAATATCGAAAGTTCCTTGATCTTCTGCACTGAGAACGCCAACCACGTCTTCAGATTGGGATCGAGATCGATCTCTAGCTCAATGTCGGTCGGAACATGAAGCAGCGAGCAGGAGGGGGCAATCTGAACACGGTCCCTGCCCAGTTTTTTGACTATAGGAGCAAGTTGGTCGAGTAGCGCCGGCAGATTAGAGCGCCACACGTTGCGACCATCAACGACACCGAGCGAGACCACGAGATCTCTACGGGCTCTGGCGACAATCGCGTCCAACTGGTCAGGTGCACGAACCAGGTCGACATGAAGCCCGGCAACGGGCAAGGCCAAGACTGTTTCAAGATTGTCGCCGACAGCCCCGAAGTATGTGGCCAGCATGATTTTAAGGGCCGGCACGGCCTTAGCGAAATGAGCATAGGCCCGGCGGACAGCCGCCCGAGATGCTTCGTCGACGTCCATCACTAGGCATGGCTCGTCGAGCTGAACCCATTCAGCGCCGCGCGAGGCTAGTTCGCGGAGAACATCGACATAGACGGGGAGGAGGCGATCAAGCAGCGACAGCGGATTGAATGCGGGATTCACGCTTTTGCCGAGCTTCAGGAAAGTGACTGGGCCCACTAGGACGGGCCGCGTCTGATAGCCGAGGCTTCTTGCCTCCTCATATTCCTCGATCGGCTTCCGAGAGGCATACGTAAAGATCTGATCCTGGTGAAATTCCGGCACCATGTAGTGGTAGTTCGTATCGAACCACTTCGTCATCTCCTGTGCGGCTACGCCGGGCCCATACTGAGCGTGACCACCGTCTTGAGCGCCACGCGCCATGGTGAAGTAGGTTTTGAGCGACACAGGACCTTCGTTCCAGCCGTAAACGTCGGGAATGGCGCCGACCATTAGGCTGGTATCGAGCACATGGTCGTAGAGCGAGAAGTCATTCGAAGGAATGACGGTCGCACCGCGGGATTTCTGCCGTGCCCAATTAGCGGCACGAAGTCCACTCCCCGCCTCGAGGAGCTCGGCTTCGCTGGATTTTCCCGCCCAGTAGCTCTCGAGCGCGAATTTGAGTTCGCGTCGTGGGCCGATGCGTGACGTCCCCAGTGTGGCAACGGGAAGCGAAAGGATTGACATAGCTTAGACCCCATGTTGGGGCAAAGGCCATGGCGGACGCAGACAGCGAACATCGCGTGAGCGACAACTGCTTGGCGCACACCGGGACGCCCCGCCCGTGGACGATATGTTGTCGAGGCAGGTCTCCTGGCTCACGGGTCGTCGCTGCTGTCCGGCCTTCCCGAAGCCGCATGGCTTCAGTGACTTCGTTGGACAGCGGCTCGCCGCTTACAGTTGCGGGGGCAGCGCCGGCATTGCACCGGCTTCCCTCTTAGCTCCGGATCAAACGAAATCCGGAGACCGCGACGGCTTGAATTATGCGCACGAGGATCGATGCGTCAACCTACCGATTCTCGCTGCGATATTGCCCAAGCGATTACGAGCGCACTAGGCGGGTACGACGGTCTTGCTTGCGGCCTGGTGAACACGCCCGGATCTGTGGAGGCTCCGCTTGTGAAATGCATTCGCTCCTTGCTCGCGTAACGGTTGAGCTCCACCACCGGAACGAACCCGGGCCGCTTTCGGTATCTGTGTGATCGCGAGGAGGCGACCTTTTCCGTCAGCAGCTTTTCGAACCTGCGCGTCAGGAAGGTGCGATCATCCTCGGCCGGCATCCGTTTGGTCACAGCCCACGAGGCTCCCTAGAAATTTCGAAAGCCGGATTGCTCCAGGACCGCACGGATGATCAGGTCGGCTCCTTGGTGTTCGGCGGGCCCGCGACCAGGCACGAGGTCGTCCGCCTCCGTGAGGTTGGCCAAGATGATCTTCTCGGTGCACTAGGTGTTCACGTGCTGAGCGACTTTTGCGCCGGCTTCGATGCGTCCGTGGCCGCTCGACGCCGGTCTGCCTCGCCTCGACTCGCGGCCAGCGACGATAGGCCTTAACGCGGCCACTGAGCATCGAGGGCCTTGTCCTTGTTCGTGACAATTTCGACGGTGTCCTCCGACAGAGCCCTTTGAGGGGTTCCTCGGAGTCGCTCAGCGTCTTAAGCTCATAACGATGTTAATCGACCTCGATGCGCCCCATGCGGTCGTGGTCTCCTCAAGGTCCCACATCTACAACTTCGTTCGCGAAATCGAGCGATGAGGCCTTTTGGTCGCGGGCTGCCTATCCTGTCTTGGACGGGACACAGGTGTCAGGGACCGGACAGACCACCGCGCATTGCGGCGTGTCGCAATGGCCCTCGCACTCCGTACATTTTTTGGCATCGATAACGTAAATGTCGCGCTTCAGACTGATCGCCGCGTTGGGACACTCGAACTCACATGCGCCACAAACGGTGCATTGCGAAGCGACGATCTTGTAAGCCATGCCTTCCGACTCCTTAGGCGAGCGATGCCATGGGCGATCCCTTTCAAATGCCGTGCCAAACGCAGACGCGCTCAATGTTGGGCAATTTGCCCAATTCGGCTGTCCCGGGTCTGAGACCATGTTGCATCTGCGACAGCAACAGGTCGCTTCAATTTCAGGCTACGAGCCCTCGGGCCCTCTTGCGAGAGTCAGTCGCGACTTGACGCTGGAAGCATCCGTCGGTTTGTTTGGCACGTCAGCGCGGGGGCAAGCGAGGCTGACGCTTCCTCAACCGGCGGCGACAAAAAACCGCCAACGGACGCAGGTCTACGTTGGATCTCGGCAAACCTCCGGTCACACACCCCGACTGGAGGTTTGTGCAAGCCTCGCTCATGGCTGCAACGCTAGCTGCGCGGAGGACTCGCTGGAGGCTTGCCAAAACGGGCTTGTGGTATAACAAGCTTCGGAGGGAAATGAAGTGGCGGCGGGACGAGCGACACTGGCCCTGCAGACCGAATTGCACTCAGCCTCATGCCTGGTGCCGAGTAGGCATGGCGGTGCTCGTGAGCGTCGCTTGGCCGCACTCAGCCACTCGCAACTATTTTAGGCGAGCTGGAGCAGGGTTGAAAGATGACTGTGCAAATTGCTTCAGTGGCATGGCTTTTCCGAACAGATGGCCCTGCGCAAGGTCGAAGCCGAGTTCGGCCACAGCGATTAGGTCAGCCTGGCTCTGCACACCTTCGGCGACGGTGCGCACATTGTACTCTTTGGCTAGATCGACGATATGGCGGCACACCGTTCGCTTGAGGGGCCCATTCGCGCAGCCGCCGACGAACTGACGATCCACTTTCAATTTCATGAACGGGAATTTTGTCATCCCCATCAGCTGCGGCCAATTGGCACCGACATTGTCGATTGCAAGGCCAATGTTGTGAAAGCGAACCTCACGCGCAACCTCGACCAGGAGATCTAGGTTCTGGATCGCTTCCACGCTCTCGATTTCAATCGTCAAACCGCCGAAAGCGGCGTGCGACGGCATGCGCCGACAGAGATCGCGTACCGCCTGCGGGTCAATCAGGAATGCTGCCGGGAGATTGATGGAGAGATCGATCGAAGTTTGCTGCTCCAGAAGATACTGCCAATCCTTGATCGCGCGGTCGATCACGAACTGCGACAAGTTCCTAAAATGCGGATCGTGAGGTTCCGGGATGAAATAGGCCGGTGGAACAACGCCCCAGGTCGGGTGCCGCATTCGCACATGCGCCTCGGCGCCGCGGCGGCTAAGGGTACACGCGTCAAACTTCGGCTCATACCAGAGCTCAAGCCAGCCAGCGTGTAAGGCTTCTCCGACATGGACCGCGGGACGGGGCGCCGGCTCTCTTGGCAAGAGCATGCCGATCCGATCGCGCAACGTCTCGGCTGCAAACGGCGCCCTGAGCGGCGGCAGCATAGCAAGTCCATATTCACTGCCGACCTGCTGCACTGCCGCCATGATGATCGACTCGCGCGCTCCGAACGCCAGCACTCGGCCTGCGAATTCTTCGCGTACCAGTATCTCGAGCAATCGTCCAGGCTCGATGCGGTCCGAGCCAATGCCGAGCAGGATCAGATCAGGGAACTCCGTGCGGAGTACATGCGGCAACTCGTCAGCAGTCCTGCATTCGCTGATAACAAATCCCATATCCTCCAGCACATCCCGTAGAAAGGCGCGCAGATGCCGCTTGCCGACGGCCAGGCATGCCCGCGGCCGCACCTTACGTTGCCCGAAGATTACAGGTTTCCCTCCGACCAGTTCGGCCTGCCCATGTTCCATCGCAACCACTCCCGTTCCGTGACGGTGCCTTAAACGAGGAGCGAAGGTCCAAACAAGCTGTGCTTCCCAATATCTTTCGATTGTTCGAGATAAGCTTAAGATAGTGCATTAGTGTGCAAAATCTTTCGCGATCTTGCTCAGACGATTTTATCGGGCGCACGCGTATGATACCTGTCGCGCTTCGCGCAACTTTGTACGATGTCGTACGCGAGGTGGGAATCTCTCCTTCGGACGGACCGAGCTGACGCTCTATGGCGCTGCGATCATCGTGGCGCACGATTTATTGAATAGAGTAGTTCGTGAGCGACGATCGGCAATCACTCTTACGAACGTTTGATCGACATGACCGGCGTGTGCCGTTTGGTGATTGTTTTCCAATCGAAGGCAGCCCATCATGAGTTCGCAGCTGCTCAAACCGCAGTCGATTCTGAGAACGGCAATGGCTTGCAATTACCTCAGCTCTGTTGCCTATAGTGAGTGTGGACGTGCTGCTTCCTACCGAGCCAGATAGTTGCTCTCAATTGCGTTTTCTGTATCCTCCTGAGCATGAATTTCCTCCAGAGGGCTCGGTCAGGTGTTCGTGTTGGCGCTGAAGGGCGAGGCACGTCCAGCGCGGGCACGGCTTTGCGCAAGAGCGTGCCAGGAGATGAGAACGCGGTCGCAAAAGCGGTCGAAGAGCTACTTTCCGAGTTAGGTGGCCTCGGACCGGAGTTCAGCCTTCGAGGCGCGAAGCAGGCGGCGTTGCGCCTGATTCAGGATCCCGGGCAGGGCTTCATTTTTGTCGTCGAGGAACAAGGCACCGGGCAGATTGTAGGGGTAGCTAGCATCTCGGCCGTACAGGCCGTGAGAGCAGCCGGAGCGTACGGCGTGCTTCAGGAGCTATGGATTTCTCGTGACTTCCGCAGCTCTGACTGCGGTCGGCATCTGCTCGAGGCGGTAGATTCGGAGGCGAAGCGACGCGGCTGGCAGATGATTGAGGTTGCGTTGCCTCCGGATGGCTATCCGGCCCTAGAACGGGTACGCCACTTCTACGAGGAGAGGGGATATCGGGTTGGAGGATTGCGCGCGCGCAAGAGGCTCTGACAGTGGTACGACCTCTGCGCCACACACTTAAAGCGCTCCTGGGCTAGCGTGCTATCGGCAAAATCCTTCACGCAGTCAATCCTGGGCTTGTTGCTTCTCAAAACGAACGCTTCACGCGTGCGTCGCGGCCCAGCATGATCGAGAACCTTTGACGCTGATGCGGTGCTGACTCCCACCGCGAGCGGTTACCTCTTCGGCCTTCTTGGCGAGAACGTTCAAAAATATCAGCGATCAATCATTCTGCATTGTGGGAAGCGATACCGCGACCCGCCCGACCAAAAGGCGACAGGTCGGCTGCGGCCCGTCGCGGGCGAAGCCCGACCCAGCCTTACGAATCGTTCGTTTGCGCTTCCCATGCAGTGCGATTTACTGGCTCTGGCTTGAGATCACCCACACAAACGCCATCCATTCGTCACCAATTACATTCTCTCGGCAACTGGCCAGCCAGTCGTCTACCAGACTCATTTCCTGCATCTTGGTGCGGCGGACCGGCGCGTGAAAGGATTCCGCACCACCTTGCCACTCCTGCTGGCGAATTTCGAGGAAGGTGCGCGAGATCAGCCATCACACTGATCCGGTAGAGGATTCCGTAATGAGCAATGTGCCGAGTGCCGCGTCCAATACGACATTCGTGCAGCTCCCCCATGCGCAGGACTGGATGCAAGCGGACCGCTTCGCCGTTTAGCGCCAATACGAAAACGTGGGCCGAGGGAATCATGCGCGACAAAGAGCCGCCCTTTTTTGATCGACCGTCAGTCCGTCAGGACCGCTCGTCGCGAAGAACCAGCTGAATCGTCCGACTTGCCCCACGCCATCACGCATCAGCGGTACATGCCAGATGCTATTGTCGCGCGTCATTGCAACGAACAATCCGGTCTCGTCCGAACTGAGCACCAGGCCATTCGGGCCCGGGCCATTAGAAATCAAGCAATGATCCGGCCGTCAGGGCAAAGTCGAAATACCCGGCCGGTCCGATCGTGCAATCCAGTCTGGCCCTGATCGGTGAAATAGATGTCGCCTTTGGTCGCGATATGCAGGTCGTTGCAGCCTCTGAAGGACTCGGAATTGCGGTGGCCCAGCAACGGTCGGATGGTCCCTCTCTGTGGATCGAGCTCCAGGAGACCGTTGATATAGTCGGACACGAGCACCCGGCCGTCCGGAGCAACCTTCAGACGTTCGGCCAGCCGTCGTATTCGATGATCAAAGACCAGACGCCCTCCGGTGAAATCCGGAAATGCAGCCGAAGGGGATGTCGACGACATAGAGATTCCCGGACTGGTCGAACGACGGTCCCTCGATGAAACAATCTACTGGATATGCCCCGCGGTTCGCGTCTGCCCATTCCGAAGAAACAGCCGGGCGACGAAACTCCGCCGGCATCGACGAGAACACGCTAACCTCCATCAGCTTGGGCGGGTTTTCGAGATGCTCATGATGCGCCTTCGAGCCTGCGACGCGGCTGGCCCTCGTATTTGTAGCCGAACTGCTTGGGCATCGGGCCCTTGTTGCGATCGTTGCGCCCAGTTTGCTCCCAGGCGTGAGCCAGGATTCCGACCGCGCGCGACAAGCAGAAGACCCCCCGCGCGAGCGGAGAGGCGAAGCCCAGTTCGCCGTAAATGACCGCGGTCGCGCCATCGATGTTCATCGGAATGAGCTTGCTCTTGCGCTGTTGCATCACCCGCTCGATCGCGCGAGCGGCCTTGGCATAATCGCCGCCGACACTGCCCTCGTCAGCTGCGGCATCCACCAGCGCCAATAGCGGGGCCGCGCGCGGGTCGACTGGATGAAACCGATGGCCAAAGCCCGGCAGATATTTGCTGCGGGTTGCGGTGAAATGGTCGATTGCAGCGCCAGCGGCCTGCTCGATCTCTCGCCCTTGGCGCCGTCGCAGCACATCCTCGTAGAGTTCGATAGCCTGCTCCCCTGCTCCGCCATGCACGTCATCGAGCGTGTTGATTGCCGAGGCCATTGCGCCATTCAGGGGCAGGCCGCAGCTCACCGCCATTTGGGCAATTGCAATGGAGGGCGCGTGCGGACCGTGGTCAACGGATCCAACCAGCGCAGCTTGCAGCAGCTGCTCCTGTGCTGGCGTCGGCAGATTGCCACGTAACATCAGCCAAATCATGGCGGGAAAAGAAACGCGGCCTATCAAATCTTCAATTGGATAACCCCGATAGGCGATGCGACCTGGCGCGATATCGCAAATGGAGGTTCGCCACCAACTGGCCGCTTGCTGTCTCAGTTCTTCTTCGCTCATTTCCGCTTCCGTCCTTTCAACCTGCCGATTGCCAACCGACGCAAGCCGTCGGATGTCATGATATCGGTCCGTCCGTGGCTGCGCGGACGGGCAGGAAATCAGCCTCTCCTTGCTTTGGCCTCCCGACGGCTCGGCTTGAGACTAATTGCTCAACCTCCGCATACGAATAGCCGAGCCGCTGCAGCCATCGCTCAGTGTCTGCTCCGAGCGTCGCAGGTGGTGAAGGCACCGAAAACTCCTCATCCAGCCGGAACCCCGGCCGCGTGATTCGTAACGGCTGCGCATCGTCTTGTTCTGGCGCCAAAGTCTCGATGAATCCGCGCTCAACGACCTGTGGCTGCTGCAACACTTGCGAGACCGTCAGCACACGGCCGGCAGGGACACCAGCCAAGTTCATTTGGGCCTCCCATTCCTCAGCGGGCTTGCAACTCAATGCCTTGTTCAACTCCGCGCTCAGCGTAGCGCGGTTCACCTTGCGCATCTCGCGTCCAGCAAAGCGTGGATCCGTCTTCAGGTCCGGTCGGTCGATCAGGTCGCATAGGGCTTGATACTGCTTCTGCTCGTTGGCGGAAATGTTCAGCGGGCCCGTTGCGGTGCGGAACGTGCCGGAGGGAGCCGCGGTAAAGTTCTCGTTGCCGATGGGCTGCGGCTCGATCCCGGCGTTCAGGTGGTTGGAGACGACCCATCCCATCGCCGCAATGGTGGCCTCGAGCAGGGACACGTCGATGAACCGACCCCGTTGCCTATGCCGCTGGTCGACCAGAGCCGCGGCGATAGCAAACGCAGCAGTCAGTCCCGCAATCGTGTCCGAGATCGGAAAGCCCGTGCGCAGGGGAGCCGAGGCTATATCGCCGGTGACGCTCATGGCTCCGGAGAGACCCTGGACGATCTGGTCATAGGCCGGACGGGCGGACCACGGTCCGCTCTGCCCAAAGCCGGAGATCGCGCAGTAGACCAGACGCGGGTTCAGCCTGACAAGCACATCAAAGCCGAGGCCAAGGCGTTCCATCACCTTCGGCCGGAAGTTTTCGAGCACCACGTCGGCTTCCTTGACCAGTCGCAAGAACACCTCGCGGCCCGCTTCCGATTTCAGGTCCAGTGCAATCGATTGCTTGCCGGCGTTCACAGCGACAAACGAGAGTCCCTGCAGGCGCTCCGCTCTTTGCGGATCCGCGCCGAGGCGCCGCGCCAGGTCGCCGCCGTTCGGATTTTCCACCTTAATGACCTCCGCGCCAAGGCGCGCAAGATGGTAACCGCAGAACGGACCCGCCAACACGTTTGACAGGTCGAGAACGCGGATACCGGTTAGCGGCAGAGACATCTGAAGAGCCTTCTTGTAGGTGATCCGATAGCGAGCGCTTAGTACGCAACTTATTTCAGTTGCTGCGCAGCACGTTCCGCGAATCGATTCGTGAAGGTCTTGATCAGGTCGATCTTTGCGGCTGCGATCTTCGGATCAAAGTCGCCTAGGACAGCCAGCGGGATCTTGGCCGCCTCGATGTCCATCTGACCTGTTGGCGAGAACAGCGCTTTCGACGCGTTCATGATCTCGATGTTCACCTCGCGATTGTCGGTCTTGTATGCAGGAGGCATCGCGTCGACGAGTTGTTCCGTCGACGCCGTGTTGATCCAGCGGTGGGTTTTGAGCAAGGCGTTGACGAGGCGCTGGACCGTTTCTGGATTTTTGTCGATGAAAGTCTGCTGCAGGTAGAGACAGGCGGTCGGATAGATTCCGCCAAAGGCCTGTTTTGAGCCTTCGAGTGTGCGCGCGTCGAACAGCGGCGTCGCACTCTTTTTGCGCGCGAGAAGGGTCGCAATCGGGTCGAAATAGACGAGCGCGTCGATATTCCTGGCCTCGAGTGCCACCATACCGGGTGCCCCGCTGCCGACCGCGATAATGTTCACGTCGCGCGGACCCAACCCAGATTTCTTGATGTAGTAGCGCGCCATGGTGTCGGTCGATGACCCCGGCGCCGTGATCCCGAGCTTGAGGCCCTTCAGGTCGGCACCGGACTTGACCTTGTCAGCGAGGCCGCTGCGGATACCGAGCAACACGCCGGGAATGTCATTGAGCAGGAACACGCAGGAAATCTGTTTGCCCTGCGCCTGCATCTGAATGGTGTGATCGTAAAAGCCGACTGTCCCGTCCACCGAACCGCCGACCAGCGCCTGCAAAGCCTTCGAACCACCGGCCTGGAAGTTTTCGACGGTCACCTCAAGGCCCTGGTCCTTAAACGAACCGAGCTTCACACCAAGCTCGAGAGGCATATAGTTGAGGATCTGTGATCCCACTGCGATCTTCAATTTTGTCTTCTCGGGCTCGGCGGCATGCGCTGAAATGAGCGGCAATACAGCTGCCGCGATAACCACCATCAGTCTCGGAAAAGCGTGCATGGGAACCTTCGTGAGAATGGGAGCGCTACGATCAAACTTCGTGGGCAGGTGCCGGCCGCCAGACCAGCAGCCGCTTTTCCACCCGGTCGACGATGGCATCGAGCGCGATGACGAAGGCGGAGAGGACGATGATCCCTGCGAAGACACCGGTGGCATCAAGGACGCCCTCGGCCTGCGCAATCAGGTGCCCCAATCCTGCGGACGAACCGAGATATTCGGCGACCACCGCTCCCATCACGGCCATGCCGACAGATACCCGCAGACTCGACAGGATCCACGTGGTGGCGGACGGCAGGTAGACGTGGCGCAGCAGCGAGGACTTCGATGCACGCAGCAAGCGGGCATTCGCGAGCACGACCGGATTGACCTCGCGGACCCCCTGAAACGTGTTGAAGAATGCGACAAAGAGGACCAGCGTTACCCCGAGCGCGACCTTGGAGGTGAGCCCCAATCCGAACCAGATGACGAAGATGGGTCCTAGCAAGATGCGGGGGATCGCGTTGAACATCTTGATAAAGGGCTGGACCACCTCGGCCGCAAACGGGCTTAAGCCGAGCCAGATACCAAGCGCGGTGCCGATCCCGATCCCAACCAGGAAAGACAGCACCGTCTCCAGCAGTGTTGTCCCAACATCGGTCCAGAAGTCCGATGTTGACATCCACTCGCCTATTCTTGCGACAAGCGTCGATGGTGCCGGAAAGAAGAAAGGATCGATCAGCCCGACCCTCACACCCAGTTCCCAGATCAGGATCACACCGAGGACGATGGCGAACTGCGTGAGAGCAACCTTACCCCTGCGCATAGCTTTTCTCCACTTCGGCGCCGAGCAGCGACCAGATTTCACGATAGAGCGCGACGAATTCATCCGTGGTCTGGAGTGCCAAGACGTCGCGTGGACGGGACAGCGTGATCCTGACATCGCCAACCATGCAGCTGGCAGGACCGGCAGACATCACAACGACGCGGTCCGCCAGCGCGATCGCCTCATCGAGATCATGGGTGATAAAGACGAGGGAGCGCCGGTCCGCCTGCCATAGCTCGAGCAGGATGCGATGCATGAGGCGGCGCGTGTGAACGTCCAGCGCGGAGAAAGGCTCATCCATCAGGACGATCTTCGGCTCCATGATCAGGGTCTGGGCCATGGCAACGCGCTTGCGCTGGCCTCCGGATAATTGATGCGGATAGCGCTCCTCGAACCCCTTCAAGCCGACCTTGGCGAGCCAGGGCCGCGCCTGCTCGCGCGCCTTTGCGATCGAGCTTCCCTGAAACACGAGCCCGAGGCCGACATTGTCCTGGGCGGTTTTCCAGGGCAGCAGCCCTTCCTGTTGCAGCATGTAGCCGGACTGACCGTTCAGGCCCCTAAGCGATTTGCCGAAAATGCGAACCTCGCCGGCGGCCGGCTTCAGCAGTCCGGTGACAGTATTGAGAATGGTCGATTTTCCGCAGCCGGTCGGCCCGACCACTGCAACGAATTCGGTTTCGCCGACCTGGAGGTTCATGCTCTTCACGGCGGTGAAGTCGCCGAAGCGAATCATTACGTCGCGCAGGTCGACGGCAAGTGCCGGCTGCCCTTCCATTGTTTCGCTCCGCAGAACCTGTTCTAAGCCTCAAAACAGGTAACTGGCGCTACATCCGGAGTCAATTGCATTCTGTAACATAGAACCCAGATGAGCATTTGAATACTGGACTTTCTATCCATTCTGGATATCTGTTCTGCAGGACAGAACACGAGGAATGTATCAATGGCAAAGACAGGGGTTGATGCGGTCGGGCGCGCCCTGGCGATCCTCAAGGCCTTCGGCGCTGAGCGCGCAGCCATGACGCTGACCGAGATTGCCGAGGCGACCGACTTCTACAAGAGCACGGTCCTTCGCCTTGCCGCATCCCTGGAAGCGGACGGATTCCTGGTGCGGGGGACCGACCGGCTATTTCGACCCGGACCGGAGCTATGGCGCCTTGGGGCGCTCTATCAGCGTGGGCTGGACCTCGGTGACCTGATCAGACCCTCGCTCCATCGTCTGGTCGAAGCAACCGGAGAGACCGCATCCTTCTACATCGCGGAGGGCGACGAGCGCATTTGCCTTTATCGCGTTAATTCTCCGCGTTCCGTCCGGCATCACCTCGAAGAAGGACAACGATTGCCGATTGATCGCGGCGCTGCGGGCCGCGTTCTTACCGCTTACCGCGATTTTGCATTAGCTGGTGGAAAGAAGATCAGAGATCGTGGCTTCTACGTCTCGATCGGCGAGCGTGATCCTGAGGTTGCGGCCGCAGCGGTGCCCGTAATCGATGTCTATGGCAAATTGCGGGGCGCGCTCTCAGTCTCCGCCATTCGCACTCGCTTTGATGCAGATGCTCGGAAATCTGCCGTTGAAGTGCTGAAGTCCGAGGCTAAAGCGCTGATTGGTTTGCTGCCTGCAACTGAGCGCTGAGCTACAATGGCAGCGTTCTGTTTATAACGCACAGCTCAGCGGGTGCCGCAATGGCCTCTCCTGAGCGTAGCGCGCATTTCTCGCATTGTTGAGGCCTGCAGATCATCCTCGATCTCGACGCCACCCATCCCTACACGGACATCAGGAGGGAGGCTTCTTCAAGGCTATTACGCTGCTCGTGTGATGTGTGCTGGTGCGCGTGTTCTGGAGCCGTCATGGCCTGACGGCCAAGCTGCGGCGCGCCGACATCGATGCAAGCGCGGTTAGGACGTTTCGCGGATTGTGCGGCCTAAAGCCGGATGGGGTTAGACCGAATCGATTTGGGATTGAACGAAGCCGCTGTCGCAGCGTGCGTGGCGAGGTGGCGTAGATCGCCTCCTGGCGGAGAGGATGTGGGTGTTGGAGCCCCCCTCAGACAGGGTATTGAGATGGCCGATTTGAGCCCTCTTCGCCGCCGCATGATCGAGGATATGACAGTCCGCAATCTGTCGCCGGCGACGCAGCGATCCTACATCAGCGCGGTTTCGAAGTTCAGCCGCTATTTCGGCCGATCGCCTGAGCGGTTGGAGCTGGAAGACGTCCGGGCCTTCCAGGTGCATCTGGTCTCGACCGACATCTCATGGCCGGCGCTGAACCAGATCATCGTCTGTGCGCTACGGTTTTTCTACGGCGTCACGCTCGGCGAGGCGCTCATCCCGGAGCGCATTCCCTATGCGCGAGAGCCCCGCAAGCTGCCGGTCGTTCTCAGCGCCGACGAAGTGGTGCAGTTCCTCGAGGCGGTGTCGAGCCTGAAGAGCCGCGCCGCGCTCACCACCGCCTATGCGGCCGGCCCCAGGGCCTCCGAGGTCGGGGGACTGCGGATCGAAGACATCGACAGCACCCGCGGTGTCATCCAGGTGCGCCACGGCAAAGGCGCGAAGGATCGCAACGTGATGCTGTCGTCCCAACTGCTCGGCATCCTGCGCACCTACTGGCGGCTCGCCCGGCCGCGGCTTTATCTGTTCCCTGGGCGTGACGAAGGTCACCCGATTGATCCGACCGTGTTGCATGCCGCCTGCCGCTCGGCGGTCAAGGCTGCGGGCCTGACCAAGCGCGTCACGCTGCACACGCTGCGCCACAGCTTCGCGACACATCTTCTGGAGAACGGAATCGACATCCGGATCATCCAGGTTCTGCTCGGGCAAAATAATCCGTCGTCGACGGCGCGCTACACGCAGGTCGCCACCCATACGATCCGGGCGCCCCAGAGCCCGCTCGACCGCCTGTCGCTGGAGGTGACGCCACCGGCATGACAACGGCTCCGGGATCCGGCTTATGACCCCCCGACGTCCGCCCGCACCGACCCGCCATCGACATTGCCGATATCTTGCGCCGGCATGGCGACGCCTATCGTCGTGACCATGCCGGTCATCACGGTCGCGTCGAGCGGCGGGTGGTGAGCGCCATTGTTGGGTGCCGAACCGAGGCGCTCGGCGGCCACGTCGAGGCCCGCAATGACTGCGGCATGACGCGGATCGCCTATAATTCCTGCCGGAATCGGCATTGTCCGAAGTGTCAGGGGCCAGCCCGAGCCGCGTGCCGTGCCGCGCGAGAAGCCGACCTGCTGCCGGTTCCCTACTTCCACGTCGTCTTTACGCTTCCTGCACCGATCGCCGCGATTGCTTTCCAAAACAAGGCGGTCGTCTATGCCATCCTGTTTAAGGCCGCCGCCGAGGCGATGACCGACGCTTGCTGCCAATCCGCGCCGGCTCGGCGCGGAGATCGGCGGCGTCGCGGTCCTGCACACCTGTGGACAAGCGCTAACGCATCATCCCCACATTCACTGTGTCGTGCCGGGCGGCGGCCCGTCACCTGATGGAACACCCTGGATCGCCAGCCGACCGAACTTCTTCCTGGCCGTCAAACCGCTGTCCCGGCTCTTTCGCTGGCTTTTTCTCAAACGCCTGATCGGGGTCTTCAACGCCGGCGCCTTGCGCTTCTTCGGCGATCTTGCTTCTCTTGCCGAACTCGACGCTTTCGCTGGTCGCATCAAAGCCATGCAGCGCGTCAACTGGGTCGCTTGCGCCAAGCGGCCCTTCGGCGGACCCGCACAGGTGCTGGCCTATCTCGGCCGCTATACCCATCGCGTCGCGATCGCCAACAGCCGGCTCGTCGCACCCGACAACGATCATGTTGCCTTCACATGGAAGGATTACCGCCAGGACGGCGCGACAACGATCATGAAGCTCAAGCCCGACGAGTTCATTCGCCGCTTCCTGCTTCATACGCTGCCCGACGGTTTCCATCGCATCCGCCACTTCGGCTTCATGGCCCAACCGCCATCGCGCTGCCAAGCTCGCCTTTTGCCGCGAACTTCTCGATCATGAGACAGCCCCAAACGACAGCGAGCCGCCGCCTGTGGATTTGGAAGCTCAAACCTGGGCCGAAGTTCCTGCCTGGCCCGATTGTGGTGGCGTCATGCGCATCATTGAGCGCTTTCGACACAGCTTCAGATGCTCCAGCCCTCGAACATCACCGTTCCGATGCGACACATCGTGAGCCAAGTCATGCCGTGCACGACGATCATCATTCGTCATTTCGCTCCCAGCGTCTCGATCATCGCGGACGATGTCGACTCCGTGCTTTCACACTCCGCGACAACAACGGTCCGATGCAGCAAAATGCCTATCGCGATCTCCAGTGAAGCGCGTCTGATCTCAACTCTTCCCCGACGCGCACATCTCGTGTCTCTGCCTCACGCGCCGAGCCAGCAGATCGGGCCTTCCGATCTCGAACGTGCTGCATGCTCTGGTCCTCGTCTTCGGCCAGAACGAACGTCAAACGGATTAAGCCCGAGGGGTAGGGTCAACACCCACGCCTTCCTCGGCGGTGCAAAATCCATGCGCCAGATTCGTGTGGGCGTCGGCGGCGCCACTACAACGATCGCGTGGTTGCCCCCAGCGCATCCAGTACGAAAGCAACCTATGGCGTGAGGACACGACGCGGCAATCCTCAGCGCGCGGCAATCCTCAGATGGGCTGTGACGGGCGTCTTTTGGAGACTCGTACGACTCTCACGGCTACTCGCCGTTCCCAGCCGGTGGTCGGCCGCAGTCGACTCTTCTGGCGCGATTTGGCGGATTGTTAGCAAAGTTGCGCGACTGTCCGACCGCCTACATCTGTTCGTCGGAGCCGTGGCCTCTCGCGAGATCTCGTGTCCGTTGCATCGTGCGGGAAAAATATTCGTCGCGCTCGCGGCGCACGCGCTCTTGATGCGCTCTGAAATTCGCAACTCGTTTGCTGATGTGCTCTCGCTCGGAGGTGTCCCAGCTCAGCCGCCGGGGAGAATCGGGCGGGGAAGCTTTTGCGATTGGCGCGATGGGTGCTACCAGCTTTGGAATAGGCGCTACGCTCCGTGCGCGCTCTACGAGTGCCGCGGATTCTTGAACCAGGGCCTCCAGTTCCTTCTTCCAGTTCATCTTCCATGTTCTCCGAACAGCCATGGGAGCATGCTAATTTGGTGCGGTACGCTCGTCCAGCTACCCCTTTTGGTAGTTGCGAGGCCGCTGCTTGTCCGCAAAATAGTGGCCGATGAGCCATCTGGGCCGATGAAATTCGCGGCTTCCCTGCTAGGAGAACCCACCAACGTAACCTTCGTCACCCAAGTGACGCAACAGGATGGAAGATCAGAACGATGCGACCTGGGTCAAACCCGTCGGCTGTGCCTGGTCTCTGGCATGAAAGCATGATCGCCCAGGCTCGCCATGCTCGAACTCCTCAAGCGACTACGCTGACGCCGAAGCAGCGGAGATTGTGCGTCAATGGGCGAATCGGCGCCGCCCGAATGGTCCGACCAGAACTACTCTACAGTATTGCTCAAATGGGAGATGGGAGTGGCGAGGGGTGTTGTGAAATGGTTTAACGCGACGAAGGGTTTCGGCTTCATTCAGCCGGATGGGGGCGGCCAAGATGTTTTTGTACACATAAGCGCCCTGGAGCGCGCTGGCCTCTCTGACCTGCGGGAAGGGCAGGCAGTCTCTTACGAGCTTAAAGTCGACCCGAGGCGCGGTAAAAGCAGTGCGGAAAATCTGCGTGTCTGATTTCATGTCGTAGGCGTCTGGCCTCAGCCCCCCGCCCAAGTCTGGCGCTTACCTCGGAACGACCCCAGCCTCTTTAAGCACTGGGGTCGTTTCATTTCTCGCCAATTTTCGACGTTTCGCGGGTCCGAATACAAAAGAACGTAGCTAGCGATGCTCGCTAGCGCATCGCCTCTTTGTCCCGTTTGGTAGACGGGTAACAGTCAGTCCGCCCGCTCGTCATAGCGCGATTTGAAGGCGCTCGCGAGCGGCTTATTGGTCGGAAGGTCATCCTCGCCGATCATCCTGGACCGGAGGTGGTGGCGCCGGTGCTGATCAAACCCGATACCGTGCTGCGGCGCGAGTTCAACAGTGTGGACCAACGAAGGGATGGGAAACCTAAGCAAGGACTCTCGCGCGTTCGAGAGGGCTACGATATCAGGCTATTGCTGCGCGAGCTCCCTTCGCCGGACGTTGGATCCGGTCAAGGTCGCCAGCCTCGAGGGCTCACAAGCAGGCAATTCGTAGATTGTGGGCAGGCTCCTCAACGCCCTCCATCAGGAGCCTTCGGGGATCTCGGGGAGCACGACGCCGCACCTGCGGCCGCGGTTGTGCATGCGGTCGCCGCGTTCTTTGCTCAGCCACACGCCTGGCTCGTACGCTGAAGCTGCAACCGCGTAGTCGCCCTTCAAGTGCTGGATGATCTCGCCGAGAAATGATACGCAGCGGCGATGATCGTTTACCTTCACATCAATAAGTGTCGGGGCAGGGCTGGATTGAATTTACCTTAATTGGGCGGGGCCATCTTTGGTTGAGTGCTCGTCCAGTCGCCACGCCATTATGGGATCGCTCTCCGCCCTAGAGCCTCTCGTCGTGGAGGTTGGCAATCCTCTTGGCGCAGCGAACCGGCTAGAACTGAAAATCGAATTTTGAGATGCACGAAGGCAATGCCGAACTCACCTATCGGAATTCCAAGGGGATTTTGCTGAGCCGGGACATTTCGGGCGTCCACCACCGATCCGCGCCCCTCGTAGTCTAATTTATGTAACCGCGGAACGCTTCCGTCCATCATTAGGGCTTCGCACGGACCAACATACGGCCCGTTGGCATCGCGCGTTGAAGCCCACTTGAGGATTCAAAGCCGGAGCGGCTGCTAGCATCAATGCTAAAGCTCGATCCGTCCTCCTAATGAACCAGCGCATGCGACGGCACCTTGAAACATCGCGCTTCCGATCGGCATCAAGCGTCGGCGCCTATCTGGGTCTTACGCCTCGACGCAACCACTCTGGCGAAACTGGGCAAGATATCACGATGGGGCGACCGTCTTCTCCCAACCTACCTGTACGAGGCGGCGATCGTCCTGCTTCATCGAACGAAGAAATGGTCCTCTCTTAGGGCTTGGGGCATGAAGCTCGCTAAGCGGATTGGCATGCGAAAGGCAAAGGTCGCCATCGCGCGCAAACTCGCCATCCTTCTTCACTGTATCTGGGTCTACGGCACATCGTTCGACTGGGGCCAGAGGAAGGAAGCCTGATCCGATCTTGTAGAGTTCCTGGTCCGGTCTGCCGGACTGGCGATGTCTCGCTGGGACGGTGTTGTGGCGGCCTCGGTCAATCAGGCGGTGGCGGCTCGTCCGCACTCCGCTGCAAACGTTGAGGCGCCCGACCCCGACATCATCATGAGGCGCTGCGCGACTTGGAAAGGACCATGATCCAGCGAAGACCTCAACCAGCCCCGGCGATCTAATGCACGTATCAGCCGGCCCGCGCCGTCTCCGCAATCCGGACCAGCTCCGACGGCGCGAGCACTACCACCGTGCCGTGGGCGAGTTCAGAAATGTAAGTTTTGACAACAAACCGCAATTAAAGGGCCGATTGACACCCAGCGCGCGCGTACGCAGGCGAGGCAATCGCGGCTCCCCGGAGATCATGATCCGCGAGCGCCCTGCTAAAGCTGCCGAAGCCGTGCCGGGACATCGTGAGTGAGACCTCCTCCTCGGTGTTGGCAGCTCGGCAATCTGCAGGCCGTCCGAACGCACGAAAGGCATCACGATGCTATTGCACCGTTCGTTTGGCGGGGTTGGCGAAGCGCAGCGCCTGGTGGCGAGCGACGCAGCTCTTCGAGTAAGGTCAGGCCCTCTTTCACGACGCCGGCCGGAACGACAGTCCCACTCAGGACGCCAGTCGAGGACACCGAGTGCCGTTTGTCGTGTGTCAACTATCAACTCTCGCAGTTGATGGAGAGAACGACCCATGCAACCGTAACGATCGGATACCACCGATGCAGGTCGATTAACATCCGGAGAGACGCCCGTGCCATGCGGCGCCACGTCCATGGATGAAAAATGCGTACAAGCAGCGGCTGATCATCGACAAATCAAACGGGCGGATCCTTCGTACAGTGATGTTTAATAATGACGAGTGACGGCACAGAATCTTCGCTCCGCATCTGGCTCGCCGTCATCGTGCTAGGCATCGCCTCGTTTCACATCGTCTTGGCAGAGATAGCACCTATCGGGCTGTTGTCTCAGATTGCTCGCGACCTCGGACGAGATCAGGCAGCGGTCGGGCTCACGGTGGCCCTCTATGCCTGGATCGGTGCTGCCAGCGGTCTGTTGTCACCCGTTCTGCTTCAGAAGTTTCCTCGCAAGCCGCTACTCATCGCCTTGACTCTTATCCTTTCCGCAACAACGTTTGCGGCGACGATGTCTCACACTTTCGAAGGGTTGTTGCTGGCACGCACGGTGGGCGCTGTCGTTCACGGTTTCTATTGGGCCATGGCGGCTGCGGTTGCGTCTAAGATTGCGCCGTCCCGCAGTATGGGTGTTGCGATGGCAATCGTATTCGGCGGGATCTCGATGGCGACCGTTGTTGGCGTGCCGCTCGCGAACTTCGTCGGTCAGGTGAGCGGATGGCGTGCAGCGTTCAGATTAATTGGCGCCATCGGACTGATCACCTCAGCCCTGATGGTGGCAGTTCTTCCGAAAATGCAGGCCGGGACGCCAGCGGGATGGAGAGAGCTTGGATCAGTCTGCCGCAGGCATGACCTGTTGGGGATCTATGCCGTAACGACATTCATGGCGGCGGCGCATTTCGGGGCGTACACATTTATAGAACCATTCCTCAGCGAGATTCCAAACGTTGCCCAAGTCATGATCGGCGCGCTGTTGTTCGGCTTTGGCGGAGCAGGATTCCTGGGGAACATCCTGGCGGGCGTCCTCATCGACCGCTTCATGAAGCCCATCATCACTGCGGGGCTGCTTGCTCTGTGTCTGGCGCTCGTTGGCCTTGGATGGTTTGGTCCCCACTTGGGGACAGGCCGGGTCCTTGTCTTGCTGGTCATCTGGGGCGCTGCCGTCGCGGCGCTGTTCGCGGGACTCCAGACCTGGATCCTGCGCGCCGCCGGTTCGACAGTGATGACTGCTGCCGCGATGCACTCGGCGGTCATCAATTCGGCCATCGGCTTCGGAGCCGTCCTTGGCGCCCAGATGTTGACTGTAGCCGGCCCATCAGGAGTGATGCTGGCAGCTGGTATGGTCGTCATCATCCCTCTGCTGATAGTTCTCCCGCAAGCAGCCCCAGAGGGTGATCTAAAAAAGGGGGCGTTGCTTGATGGATAACGCCGCAGCCGTGCGCACCGCGCGGATCGCCGCGTGCCCTACCACGAATGTCGCACGAAACCTTCCGCTGGTACGCGAGCGTTGGACCAAAATGTTCGTGCAGCCAAGCGGACCGGTCGAAGGGGGTGAAACACCACGCCAGGCCTTGCCCGAGAACTCGTTGAGGAACTCGGCATCGAGGTTTCTGGCGATGTACGCGAACATTTCGGGCGATTGCGCCGTTGCGGCATTGCGAGGAGCATTCAGTCGAGCGGTCTACCGCACTGCGGAACACTTTTGCATTCTTTCCACACAACAATGTCTCTGTCCTGAGATTACCCGGCATTCTAGCATCATAATTGGCGCTACCCGACAGACGGGCAAGCTCGCCTTCTTCATCCCGTGAGCGTCCTCACGCTGGCGTGTGACGCGCTTCTCGATGATCGGTCCTATCGCGCTCAACCGAAGGCGCTCTTTGCTGGCTCTTCTGAGGCGCTGCCGAGCAGCTGAGCCATCATCGCCTTCCTGCGCGAAATGAGCAAGCTGATGACCTATTTGCGTGCCTTCCTGATTGAGCGCTCACCAGCATCACAATGGCATTCCAAGCAGCGACTTTGATCAATTGCGTCCTTAGACCCACTGGGATCTCAAAGCCATGGTCTAGAACTGGGCTTACTGTCAATGAACGCGCATGATGGTGCCTTAAGACGAGACGCAAGATCGGCGCGGCCTCTAGATCAAGTTTACGCGCTAGACACGTCCGACCAACGGCCGATGATCCAATGCGACGGCCATCCCGAAACGAGTGAAGCGACCTGCCACAATGCGCTCGGAATGTTGTCATCTGGCGCGGACTCTCCAGACACACCGGATCGAACTCTGCGCCGAAATTGGAGCGGTTGGAAATGTGGGTAAATGAAGTCTCATCGAACAGTTCCACCGCTGCGGCTTTGGAGCGGCTGTTTCCGCGGTCAGCGTGAGTTTCCGGTGCGCCAACCTGTTGAGCAGATTGACTCGCCGCAACTGCAAAATCGGACTAGTGGCACACCCGATAAAAATCCATTAGCGTAAGCTTCCTATGTTTAGCTTGCCTGATTTGCGTGTACTGGAAGTCGCGGCTGTCGTCATCGAAGAGGGCAGCATGAGCGCGGCCGGCCTCAGACTTGGCATCACTCAATCGGCCGTTTCACAAGCGATGAAGCGCGCGGAGGCGCATATTGGCGCGTCCCTCGTCCGTCGCGATCGTCGTCCTCTTGGGCCCACGGAGGCGGGGCAAGCTCTGCTCACCCACATGCGCGAGATAACCCTGCGCGTCGGACGAGCTGTCGAGGAAATGCGGGCCGCCGCAGCGCGTCCCGAACGCGAGGACCTTCGGCTCGGGATGATCGACACGTTCGCGTCCACAGTTGGACCACTGTTGGTCCGCAGCCTCATGGCGGGTTCAATCGCGCTTCGCGTGAGCGTGTATTCGGGGCTGGTACCCGCGCACGCCGAGGCATTGATGCGCAACGAGATCGATGCAGCTGTCACATCGGATCCAATGGAGGGCGTTGACGAAGTTACCCCATTACCCCTATTGCGCGAGCCATTCCTCCTGGTAGCACCGATTGCCTGGGCGGATACTCTTCGCGATCGTCCACTGGACGACCTACTCCTCGAGCACCGACTTATCCGCTACACTGCGCGTTCGCACATGGGAACGCAAATTGAACGTCATCTCCGGCGTCTAAGGATAGAGCATCCGCAGACGATGTCGTTCGACACGTCGGACTCGCTGCTCTCGATGGTCGCCAATGGCATGGGCGTGGCGATTACAACACCCCTGTGCATATTGCAGGCTGCCGTCCATCGACCGGCGCTCGAAGTCATGCCATTGCCGGCGACCGGCCTCTCGCGCACGATCGCGTTGGTGACTAAGCAAGGCGGATTAGACACGTTGGCTGCGCGAATAGCGGATGATATTCGTGTGCTCCTGCGGAACTGGACCTTGCCCCAGATCGCTGCTCAAATTCCCTGGATGGCTCGTTCCGTCGGCAGCATCGTGTTGGATCCGCTCGCTCACGAGGACGCCGCCTGCCGGTGCGTTGCGGGCGGCTCCACCCGGACGCTCGACGAACAGTATATCCCTAATTAATCATACTTATTAGCCTCCATAACATCTCCGATCTCAGCTTTAACTCTCGCCCGTCTTCGGAGAGAGTTGTTTGCGTAGCGTCCGAACCCGGGATCAGAGATGTCAGCGACTCGCACCGAAATAGACAGTCTAGGAACGCGCGAGCTGCCGCTGCGCGCCCTGTACGGCTTGGCCTCCCTGCGTGGGAGCGAGAATTTCGACATCTCACTCCAGAAGCTCGGTGATCAGCCGGCACTTCTTCGGGCACTAGCGCGCATCAAGCGCGCTGCCGCGGCGGCGAACCGTGAGCTCGGAGCCCTCGACGCCAAAGTAGCAGGAGCACTAATCGCGGCTGCGGACGAGGTCATTGCTGGTAAACACGATCGGCAGTTTATCATCGATTTGCTCGAAGGCTCCGGCGGCACATCGATCAACATGAACATGAATGAGGTTCTGGCGAACCGGGCCCTGCAAATTGTCGGTGAAAAGCCCGGCCGGTACGACGTGATCCACCCAAATGATCACGTGAACCTTTGCCAGTCGACGAACGATGTGCTGCCCTCGGCGCTCAAGTTGGCGGCGCACGAAAAGTCCGGCGATCTGGTGGGTGCGCTGGAAAAGGTGGCGGCCGCTCTTTCGGAGCGGGCCATTGTATTCGCTGACGTATTGCGCGTCGGCCGCACATGCATGCAGGCCGCCCAGCCGATGACGCTCGGTCAGGCGTTCGGCGGTTACGCATCAGCGATCAAGCGGCTCTCCTTGAAGCTGTCCGTGGCGCGCCAGGAATTGATGGTGCTTCCCCTCGGAGGCACTGCGATTGGCACCGGGCTCGGAGCAGTGCCGGGCTATCGCCGTGCCGTCTATGGACATCTTGCGGCGATCTTGGGCGCCGCGGTACGCCCAGGCGACGACATGTTCGATGCCATGCAGAACGCCGACGCCTTCGCACGCGTGTCGTCGGAAATCCGCATCGCAGCAGAGGTATTGGCGAAAATTGCCTCTGACCTGATCATCCTTTCCTCTGGGCCAAATACGGGGCTTGGCGAGTTGCGGTTGCCCGCTCTCCAGCCCGGTTCTTCGATCATGCCAGGTAAACTCAATCCAGTTCTGCCGATGATGATCCAGCAAGTTGCGTTCGCTATCGTCGGCAACGACGCCGCAGTATCTCTCTCTGCGTTGAGCGGCCAACTCGAAATCAATCACTTCGAGCCAGTCATCGCCTCGCGCCTGTTCGATTCGATCGAGCTTTTGACGCGATCGGCCAGAATATTTGCCGACCACTGCATCTCGGGGATCCGGGCAAATCGGGAACGGTCGCTCAGCAACTTGATGCAATCTTCGGCTCTTGCGACCGTGTTCGTACCGCGCCTGGGTTATGAACAGGTATCGACACTTGTCCTTGCAGCCGCTGAGCAAATGCGGCCCTTCGTCGAAATCGCGATCGACCGCGGACTTCTGAACCGTAGCGCGGTTTTGCAGATGCTGCACGAGAGCACCCGTTATCGCGAGAATGGCGCATGAGCCGCGATTCTGCACCTGCCCTTGTACGGGAAGGGCTCACGAGCATGCCGCGAGTCGATGCACAACACCGGAGGATCAACCTACGAAGGTCATACCACAGCCAACTCGCCATCGCCCTGTCTCAACCCGATGCGGCGGATGAGACGATGCGCCGCGATCGAGAGGCCGCTTGTTCATGGGTCAGTGCTCCGGCCTCTCTTCAAGTCGTGCTTATACGGACGCGCCTGGCCGAAGTGCCAGGGGCAGTGATCGGCAAAATCAGCAAACACGTAAGAAATTGTCGATAACGTATTCTAACCATTCGCGTGGGACCGTCCTGGCCTCCGCCAATCTTCACATCCTGTTCGGCCGGTAGCCCGATCAAGATGTGCAAGTTCTCCGATAGCTGGTTACGGCCTGATTCACCTGATGATACATTCACGAGGCGTGATCGAGTCCCGCAGGTTCGAACACGGGCCCAACATTTTTTCGTTCGTTCGCTGCCGTATTCAAGACGGCACTGAGGCACGCGAAATCCATCCGATGCCGAGAGGCAGCTGCGCGCGTCAGAATCTCATCCGTCGTCTCGACTGGGGCCCAGCTGAAGTTTCCCCACTCCCAGCCGTTGTTTATGTCGTATGCGACATTCGGTTTGAGTATAAGGTAAGGTCAATCAAGATGCTCTGGCTATAGGCCTTGTCGATGACCGTGCCAGTGTTTACCTGGTTTGTAGCAAAAGTTAGCATCACCTTTTGTATTGGCGTCATTGCATTTAGCTGCTTGCCATAGAGTGGCAAAGCGCAAAGGGGTTCGCATTTCCATTCACCAATTCGGAAACGCCGCATGTTACTGGTGTGACAGTCAGTTCTCGATTGAGATCACCCCCGCTTCACGGCCGACCACATTGCCGCTGCCTTGGGCCGTTTCGACTTCCAGCCTTTGGCCGATATCAATGCCGTAAGAGCTGACGCCCTTAATTTGGCCGGTAGGGCGCGCAATCGGGCCGCCAAGCAGTTTGGAGTGGCGATCAGCACGGCGATCGGCTGGATGAAGCGGGTCGATGAGACCGGCAGCGTTGCTCGGGGCCAGATGGGTTGGAAAACCATTACCTTTCTGGCGGCCCTGCGCCATGACCGGATCGATGCGCCATGGTTCATCGAGGGACCAATCATGGCGTGAGCTTCCGGATCTATGTGGAGAAGGTTCTCCTGCCGACCCTTCGGCCCGGCGACATCGTCGTCCCGGACAATCTCGGCAGCCACGAAAGCAAAGCCGTACGCCAGCTCATCCGCTTCGCCGGAGCAAAGCTCTTCTTCCTGCCAAAATACTCACCCGACCTGAACCCCATCGAACAAGTCTTTGCCAAACTCAAGCATCTGCTCCGCAAGGCAGCCGCACGAACCGTCGATGCGGTCTGCGCCGCCATCAGCGAACTCCTTTATGCATTTACACCCGAAGAATGCGCCAACTACCTCAAAAACTCAGGCTATCGAAGCTAGTCCCATCACGCTTTAAGGGCGAGCCTCCCAGGAGGCTAGCGCCCAATGCTCTGTGCCTCGATCATATCCGTTCTCAGCTCAACCCGCTATCCCGATCGCTCTTGAGGACCGTGCCGGAGCGCTCGTCTGAGCTCGCCGAACTGGTTGAACATGACGATGAGAGCGATTATTCCGGCGCCAAGCTCTGCGAGAGCTTGACTGGCTAACAGTCCGTTAAAACCCGCTACCAGCGGGAATAACAGTACGGCCGGTATGAAGAGATACCCCTGCCTGGCCAAGGACACAATTGCACTGAGGCGCGCTCTCCCAAATGACTGAAGCATTGCCGTCACGAAACTCTGCACCCCAAACAGTCCAAAGAAGAGATGGAACACGATGCAGGTCGAGACGGCAATTTCGGTGACGTACTCGTTATCGCTAAATAGGCTCACCAAAGGCCTCGCAAAAATCACAACGGCCGCAGAATACAGCACCGAGAATGCGATCGTCACGAAGAGCATGAACTTCGCAGCTCTCAATATATGAGCATAGTCGCGTGCGCCCCAACCGAAACCCAGGATAGCTTGAGCGCCAATACAGAACCCGGTGATAGGCAGTGCGCCGACCATCAAGATACGCACAGCTATTCCAACCGCGGCGATGGAATCGTCGCCGAACGGCGCAGCAGCTCCGTACAAGAGCATAACGGCAAGAGCAGATAAGATACTCGTCATTGTCGCCGGCGCGCCTACCAACGCGAGCTGTCTGATGCGATCTGCTCGCAATGATATGTGAGATATCCTGACGAGAACCGTCCCGCCAAGCTTCGTAAAATACACGATATACAGTCCGACAGCAGAGATCTGAGACACCAGCGTTGCGAGGGCTGCGCCTCGCACGCCAAGGTCAAGTGAAAATATGAAGACGGGATCAAGCACAGCGTTCAGGATAAACGCGGTCATCATCACCCACATGCTAAATCGTGTATAGCCTTCGGCTCTTACAATGAACCCGCTGACGGTATTTAGTAGCATCGGGGTGTACCCCAACAAAACCGTTCCCGCGTAGTCGAGCGCCACGGGCATGATGGTTGGGGTTGCTCCGAGCGTTGCAAATATCCCTGGCAGATTTGGAAGCAGAGTGAGGGTGACTATGATACCGATCGGAGCGGCCAGCGCGAGTGCCGTGCTTGCGCCTCGACTCGCTTCTAGGTACTCACGAGCGCCCAGATGACGAGATATGAACGACGCTGCTCCAACACCGATCCCCTGTCCGGCTGCGGCGAGCAGGACCACGATCGGCAAGGTCATGCTAACAGCTGCGATCGCCTGCGCGCCTAGGGCGCCAACAAAGATCGCATTGACGACCTGCTGCAGCGCATGGATCGATAATCCAACAACAGACGGAATGGCGAGCCGCAGGATAAGACTCAAGAGATTCTGGTCCGATAGATCGACGTGCTGTTTTTTCTTTGGCATCACATTGCGCTTGCTGTCGAGGGCGAATTCTGTATTCGGTCCATTCACGGACGAGTGAACTTTTCCAAATTCGACGATGGCGTACTCAGCGCAATCCTCTCCAGATCTGCTCTGGCAGGCCGTGATCGCCTGGATAGGTTGACGTTTTCAAAGCTGATTTTTGCCTGGGCATCGCCTCCCGTCAGTTGTAGCGAATACTGACTGAAGTGTTCGAGGGTAGCCCCCAGGTTCTGCTAGTCATATTGTGCCGTTCCGCCCTTTGGTTGAGCACCGTGCCGGGTTGCGTTCACTTCTCGGGATGATGATCGTCGGGGAAACGCGGCCAGACCCTAGAGCCTCAAGTTGGTTTTGGCATCTACCGGATCTTGTAGTAGACGCTCCATCATCGGCATGGCACAAGCAATGAACGTGCTCAGAACCACTGTGGTGGTTCGATGATGTCCTGCAATCTGTACACGATATCGGGTTCCTCAGCGCGATCGAGACGAACGGCAGGCTGCCGGCCCCGGCCAGCGTGGTGACTGGATTTGCGTCAGTAAATCGCGCCGCGCTGGCCGTCACTCGCGGACACGAACTGAAAATTCGTGTGGCCGCAACCGGCAGCCTGCCAGACCGGTTCGATGAACGTGGCTTGGACAATTTCTGCTTCGATCGAAAGACCGCCCTGACGCCGTCGAGCGGCGGGCTATCTCATACTGCCTGGCTCAGCCGAAATGGCGGCTCAGCGTGCCGTCCCACAAACACTCGGCATCACATGAAGATATCCCAAGCATTTAAGTTCGAGGCAGCGCACCGACTTCCAAACGTCCCGCAGACACATCGCTGTCATCGGGTGCATGGTCATTCCTATCGCGTCGAGGTCGTGCTGAAAGGGGCAGTCGATCCGCACACCGGATTCGTAATGGATTTCTTCAACATGGAGGAAGCGTTTGGCCTTCTTATAAAGAAGCTCGATCACCATTGCCTGAACGACGTCCCGGGACTGGAAAATCCGACGGCGGAAAATATCGCCATCTGGATCTGGGAGTACGCGAAACCGCGCCTCGCCCAACTCTCGAGCGTGAGGGTGTACGAGACGACGGATAGTTGGGCGGAATATGACGGGCCCGATCGCTGAATTCAGCGCTCATTTGGGACTGTGTCGATGCGGCGCGCCTGTCGTTCTTCGGCTCAGAAGCGGACTTGCTCGATCTGCGATTCGGCTCTTCATCCGCCACGCCCGCGGCTAGATTTCCGCGCTCACAGAAGAGCCCTTGGATCCGACCGGAGCGCCCGGTTTGGCTATGAGGACACCCATCACGTGACCGCATTCGAAAAGCTTCCGGCCAAACGATTCGGAATCCCGCGTTGTGCTAACCGCGGAACGATCTGAGGGACTCGTCCTCAGGAGCGAATTCGATGCTGATTGTACCGGCGAGACGACCCGCCATCCCGGACGCTGCGTTGTGCAGATGTGGTGAGCGACGGATGCCTGGGAGGGTTTCACGGTCCCTTGCGCGTCCGGAGCTTCAAGCCGGTGGTGCGAAGCTTGGGGGGGGGTCATGTGTTCGGCGAAGAGCGCGTCGCGGATCCGTTTCTGCTCCGACAGGCGGATGCTGTTGTTACCTGACCGAGCAGGCCACCGCCACGGAAGCGGCGGTATTTGGTCGCGATGTAGTCCTTCACCTCGGGCAAGCAGTAGATCGAGACGAAGCGCAGCAGCCGCGGATCATCCTTCCTGTCCGCCGCCATGAACTGCAGGCACCCAGTGCGATCAAGTTACCGCGGTCGGCGAGCAGCGCCGCTACGCTAGCGGCGCGATCGAGCAACCCGAGTTGATCGTTAGGATCATCGCTTGGCCAGGTGGGCATCGGATGCTCCGATGAAGGCGAGCTCGGCGGCGTTCTGGACGTGATCGGAACTCGCGTCGGCGCGGTGATCCGACGCGATCGCGACATAGAGCGCCGGCAGCACGAAAAGCGTGAACAGCGTGCCGATGGACATGCCCGCGACGACCACGAGCCCGATCGAGAAGCGGCTCGCGGCGCCAGCACCCGTTGCGGTCAACAAAGGTAAGAGGCCCGTGACCATCGCCGCGGTGGTCATCAAGATTGGGCGGAGGCGGACGCGCGCCGCCATCTCGATGGCCGAGCGGGAATCGAGTCTCTCCTTGAGCTGCAGCTGATTGGCGAACTGGACCATCAGAATACCGTGCTTGGATATCAGCCCAGCCAATGTCAACAGTCCGATTTGGGTGTAGATGTTCATCGTCGCCAAGCCAAAGAATAGCGGGATTAAGGCGCCGGCGATTGCCATGGGAACGCTGAACATGATGATGAGGGGATCGCGCAGACTTTCGAACTGCGCCGCGAGCACCAAGAAAATGACGATGAGTGCAAACGCAAAGGTGATGACTAGTTTGTTACCCTCCTGCACATATTGACGGGCGTCCCCGAGGAAGTCGTGGCTGAACTCTGGGGGCAGTTTCATTGCCTCGACGTCGAGGAAGTCCACAGCCTGACCGATCGTGACGCCGGGCATCGGTACGGCTTGGAAGGTCGCGGAGTTGAGCTGGTTGTAGTGGGTGAGTGCGTTCGGATTGGTCGCAGTCTCGATGGAGACCACGGTCGATAGCGGCAGCATCGAGCCCGCCGCTGTCTTGACATAATAGCTCCCAAGTGATTCCGGCGTCAGGCGTTTCTCGCGCGGCACCTGCGGGATCACTTCGTAGGAGCGGCCCTGCAGGTTGAAGCGATTGACGTAGTTTCCGCCAAGGAGGGTCGCGAGCGCGCTACCGACGTTCTGCATGGTGATGCCAAGGTCGCTCGCCTTGGATCGATCGACCTTGATTCGCACCCCCGGCTGGTTGAACTCAAGGTCAGAGTCGCTGACCATGAACAGACCGCTCTTGCGCGCGGCATCCTTCAGCTCCGACATCTGCTCGTAGATGTACTGGAAACCGAGCGTCGACTTGATCACCATCTGCACTGGTAAGCCGCCCGAACCGCCCGGAAGCGGCGGCAAGCTAAAGGCAAATGCGTTGATGCCTTCCAGTTTGGACAGCTCGGCCTGGACCAGCGATTTCAGCGCGATCGATGAGCGCTTGCGCTCGGCCCAGGGCTTAAGCAACATCCCGGCCATGCCGCCCTGCGGACCGCTGATGCCGTTGAGCACGAAGCGAAAATCCGTCTCGGGAAACTTCTGGAGTGCCTTGTCGAGCTTGGCGCCGTAATAATCCAGGTAATCAATATTGGCGTATTTCGGCGCTTTTGTCAGTGCGAATACGATGCCCTGATCCTCCTCGGGTGCGAGTTCCTTGGAAGTGTGCATATACAGAAAGGCGACGAGGCCCAGCATGGTCAGCGCAAACAGCCCGGTAATCGGGCGATAGTCGAGCGAGCGGTCGAGCTTGCGGCCGTACCAGCGCGTCATGGCGCTGAACACACGATTCACAAACTTTGCAAACCGCCCCTCTTCAGCGCTCTTCAGGAAGACCGCGCACATCATGGGCGACAGCGTCAACGCGATCACGCCCGACACGATCACCGAACCCGCCAGTGTAAACGCGAATTCGCGGAACAGCGCGCCGGTGAGGCCGCCGAGAAAGCCGATGGGCGCGTACACGGCGGCCAACGTAATCGTCATGGAGAGGACGGGGCCGACGATCTCGCCCGCGCCATTCGTAGCGGCCTGCGCGGGCGACGCACCTTCTTCCATATGGCGATGAACGTTCTCCACCACGATAATTGCGTCATCAACCACAAGACCGATCGCAAGCACCATCGCAAGGAGGGTCAGCAGATTGAATGAGAACCCCAGCGCCAGCATCATACTGCAGACGCCAATAATGGACAGCGGAATGGTGACGACCGGAATGATGACAGACCGCAGGGAGGCCAGGAACAGGAAGATCACCAACACCACGATCGCGACCGCCTCAAGGAGCGTCTTCTCCACCTCGTCTATCGATGATTGGATGAACTTGGTGGAGTCGTAGGCCACTTCCATCTTCAGCGATGGCGGCAGGCTGCGCTTCATTTCTGGAAGCAGTGCCCGAACGCCTCGCGCTATGTTCAGTGGATTACCTTCTGGGCTCGCCTGCACGGCGACGAAGATCGCGTGTTCGCCGTTCATCGCGACGCTGGCGTTTGTGCTCTGCGCCGCAAGCTCGACTGTCGCGATGTCCTCCATGCGCACAAAGCCGCCGTCGTTGGCTTTGACGATCATGCGCTTGAAGTCATCAACACTCCGCAGATCAGTGTTGACCGTGACGTCGGCGAGAGTGAAATAGCCCTTAGTCTGGCCGGCCGCAGCCTGGAAGTTGTTGGCCGCGATTGCAGCCGAAACATCAGCTGGCGACACGCCGTGGCCCGCCATTCTCGCGGGATCGAGCCATAACCGCATCGCAAAACTCTGGCCGCCGAGGATGTCTGCCGCTGCGACGCCGTCTACAGTTGACATAATCGGTTGCACCACGCGCGAGAGATAGTCGGAGATCGCGCTGGCCGTCAGTTCTTCGCTGGAGAAGGCGATATACATGACAGCTGTGGTCTGACCGGCAGATTTGGTGACGACCGGATCGTTCGATTCCTTAGGGATTAAATATTTGACCGAGTTGACCTTGGAGAGCACTTCAGTGAGCGCCTCGTTGGGCTCGAAATTGAGCTTGATATAGACCTGGATCGTCGAGGCACCGAGCACCGAGGAGGACGTAATGTAATCAACGCCTTCGGCCGAAGCGAGCGCTTGCTCAAGGGGCGTGGTGATGAACCCCTGGATCATGTCGGCGGAGGCGCCAGGATAAGAGGTTGTGATATTGACGACCGTGTTGGTCAGCTTAGGATACTGCCGGATTGGCAAAACGGTGGCCGCACCAATGCCGGTCAGCAGGATCAGGAGACTGACGACGATAGACAATATCGGACGTTTGATGAAGAGCTCGGTAAATGCCATCGCGATGCTCGCATTCAAGAGACTGACGGAAATTCGCCAGTAAGCCAGGCTACAGCAACAGTCATCAACGCGGCGACTGTGGCTAGGGGACCTTCTCAGGGTAGAGCCCCATGTTTCTCTTAAGCTAGCAACCGCCCCGGGGGGTCCGGCTCGAACCAGTAGAGCTGAGCCTCTGGGCAAAGCCGCAGACAATGTAAAGAGTCAGCTCCGTCGTAGCAGCCGATGTCCAAGATCACTGGGTCCTGCTTCTGGAGGGAGCACACAATGTGCTGATGGACCTCCAACGCGGAAGTGGGCTGACGTATTTCCATTTAACCTCGTCCCACGCCTCAATGGCAGCAATGCCTTGCAGCACACTTATCAACTCAGCTTAGGATTTCGCGCCGCCCCACCCTTCGGACGATCCAGCTTCGACGCTGAAACTACAGACAAGCCGACGGGCAGCTCAACTCTACAGAGGTAAGCCGGGGATATAGAACGGGTTGCATAACCTATACCAACGTTTGTCGACGAGCGACGCCCGCATGAGCCGCGCGAGACTTGTGATGTTGCTCGAGAGCACAGGCGTTTCCCTTCGGTCTTGTGCTTCACGATGAACCGGCCATCTTGGGTCCGCCCGCAAAGTAAGTGAACCCCAGGAAGGCGAAGGTCTCGGCCACCGCTCGCTGCGCGGCTGACGCGGGACGGCCGCGAACCGCGCCCAACTCGATCAACCGGGTTTTGTCCGCATGGAGCGCCGGCCAGTCGCGCCTTGAGGGCCAAGAGCATTTCCTGGGCATCTGCCTTGCTCTCGAAGCCGATGACGAAGTCGTGCGCAAAGCGCACGGTCACAACGCGACCGCGTGCATGGCGACCGCTCCAGTGGTCGACCCAGCGATCGAGGAGGTAATGCAGGAAGATGTTGGAAAGGAGCGGACTGATCCTGCCCTTTGCGGCGTGTGTCCTGCTTCTCGCCGCTCTCACGAACGCTAGCTCGCAGCCGCATCTCGATGAGCTGCAGGATACGAGGATCGGCAATCCTGTGCGCCACCATCCGCAGCAGCCACTCGTGGTCGACCGAATCGAAGACACTGGATATGTCATGATAGCCGGATCCAGGGCATCAAGCTCCATCTGAGGATCCCGCCCCGGCCGGAGGCCGTAGGAGAACCCGAGGAATTCGGGCTCATAGGCGGCGCTCAACACCTCGGCCACCGCGCTTTGGACGATCTTGTCCTCTAGCGGCCGGCACACCGAGAGGCCGCCTACCCCCGTCGGCTTGGGGATGTAGACGCGCCGCACCGGCTGTAGCCGGTAGGGACAGTGTGGACCCGTGCGCAGAGATCGCGGATAGGTCCGTGAGCCCCTCTTCGTACTTTGCCTCCCTTATCGCATCGACCTCCGCGCCGGCCTGCGGGCTTTTGTCGTCGAAACGCCCGAAGCAGAGCGTCTTTCTCGATGTGGTGCAGCAAGGCTGTGAACCGGTTTGGACATATGGTCGGCATGTTCCCCAACGAGGAGGCCATGGTTCGCCTCATTGGAGCGGTCCTGCTCGAACAGAACGACAATGGGCCGTCCAGCGCGCCCGTTACATGACGCTAGAAACCATCGCGCCTTTGAGCGATGATTCGAGCGTCAGCCTTCCGGCCGCCAGCTGACCGGCCCGGCCCTCTTGCCGGCGAACCGGTTGCCCGAGCGCCAGTTACAGCATGCTGAGGAACACGAGTATTTCTGACAGTGCTTTTCGCGCCCTACTGCGGAGCTCACGAAGACGCGATTGCTGGCTCTTGGAGCCTCGACGCAAGAGCGATCGAACAAGCGGAATAAGAAAAGACCCAATCATCGAAGGGTCCTTGGGGTCGGACCACCGCGTCTGGGCTGAACGTTACAGTTCGCCGGGGCTCTGCGGCAGCCACTACAATCTGTGGGGAACCGAGGACGGCTCCTACGCACCGGGCACCCGCACCCGCACCCGCACCCGATAACAAACTTACGCCGCCGACAGTATTTTTACTCCGCTTTGCTTAGCATTTCTGCTCTGGACTACGCGCCTCATCGCCAGGAATGCCCTCACGCACGCTGCGGCACTTGACGAATTTCATTTTCATTCGACGCTGCCGAAGCCAGCATGAGGGACGCGTTGCGAGTAATCGCTGCGGCTTGGCCGTAGCGCAGCGCGGAAATTTACGCTAGCTTCCGCTCGCGAGTTTGCAAATGCCTACCCGCATTCGATCTTTCCGAAGACAACGAGCGACCATTCGACCGCTTGCCCCCTCCCATCCTCAGAGCTGGGATAATCCGGACAATGAGGAAATCTGGTTTGAGTTGGCGCGCGCCATCGGACGTCAGATCGCACGGGATGAAAATCATGGCTCGGGGCAGCCGATAGAGGACCGGCATGACGACACCGTCATCGAAGAAAACGGCCGTAATATACGCGCGCTATTCGAGCGACATGCAAAAGGCGAGCTCGATTGACGGTCAGCTGTTACTCTGCCGCAAGGTCGCATTGCGCAACAACCTCGATGTCGTCGGCGAGTTTGTGGATGCCGCAAAATCTGGTCTTACCGAAGGTGCGCGGGACGGCTATCAGCGCTTGCTCAACGGTGTGCGAAGCCGGCAGTTTGACGTAGTCGTCGTTGAGCATTTCGACCGCTTGTCGCGCGATCCCGCAACCATCCAGCGTCTCAAGCAGGTTTTCGAGTTCAACGGCGTTGAGCTGATGGATCAGAAAGGAGTCTACGCGACCGCCACTGACATTAGCATCGCAAGCCTGTACAACACGATTTACAAGCCGCAGCTCGCCGAAAAGGTTCGGCGCGGCCATGACAACGCTGTTGCGAACGGAAGAATTCCGGGCTCATACGCCTATGGTTATCGGCCAAGGCCGGGCGCGCCCGGCGAGCGCGTAATCGATGAGAACGAAGCAAAGATTGTGCTCCGCATCTTCAAAGAATATGCAGCGGGCCGCTCGACCCGAACTATCGCCGCTGACCTCACCCGCGAAGGCGTGCCCTCACCAGGGGCAACTCGTCACAAGAACAAGGCGGGTCGCACCACCTGGAACCATCAGTGCATCACAGGCGGTCGGCATGGTCGCGGCATTATCGGCAACGAACTATACATCGGCGAGATACATTGGAACGTTCGCTCGACAATTCTTAACCCAGAGACGCAGAAGAAACAGAAGCGCCGCAATCCGGCAGAACGCCACATTATCGTCAAAAAGCCAGAGCTGCGGATCGTTCCGCAAGGGCTCTGGGATCTAGCGCAGAAGGTTCGTAGGGTGCGCGCGGTGTCTATGTTCGGACCGACTGGCCAGCCGCGGCGTCGCGCCGTGAGTCCGCGCAACAATGAGCACCCGCTTGCCGGTGTGCTCCGGTGTGGCGTCTGCAATGGCCATATGCGAATCGCTCAATCCTCGCGTAACGGTGCGCCGCGCGCGGCATGCGCGAGCGCGCATCAGCGGGGCACCTGCGAGCACACCCGTAGCTTTGATATGGACGTTCTGCTCGAGGATGCCTCCGAAAAAATCCAGGTGAAATTGCTTTCGCCGAAAGCCATTGAAGAGGCGATGCGTACTTGGAAGGAGGAGCGCAAAAACGATCGGAACAATGGTAGCGAACACAATAAGCTAGAGCATCGACGCCGCGTATTGACTACCGAGATCGAACGCCTCTCTTATGCCATCGCAAATAGCCGCCGCAAGCCGGACGAATTGCTCAAGCGGATCGATGAGTGCGACCTGGAGCGGGAAAGCGTTGAAGAGCGCTTGCGGCTGCTGGGCGGTGGCGGCGAAAATATAGTTGGCTTCGATCGCCCGAAATTCAGTGACCGATACTCCTCGGAGGTTAGAAGGCTTATCACCGCGCTCAAAACCAATCCGAAGGCGATCGAAACTCGCATTGCCTTCCGCAACTTGATTGAATGCATAGTAGTGCATCCGGTTCGCAAGCGGATGCCCTACGAATATACGCCCTACCTGAACAGCTCCGCGCTTTGCGGAAAGAACCTTTTTCCCGAAAACCGCAGCAAGGAGCGAGAGATCAGCACGTTTGCATACTACGACAATGGCAAGTCAGGGAAATCCGTGTCCTCGTAATAGACGCGGACCTGCATGCGGTGGCGGCCGTCGCGGATCTCGCCGTCGAGATGAGACATCGGCGTACTCATTGGATATCGGCAGCCAATTTCAACGACCGAGCTGCCGCAAGCAATCGCTTGTCACGTGTCCAGATTGTTGCCTCGACTGTCAACATCGTCGATGCGAGCAAGTGGGCATCGACACACCCAATGCCCAATCCGGACAACTTTCGCTTAACGATAAACTCTAAGACTTCGCTATTGCTGGCGATCGTCGCCTTAGGGAGGAGGTTCAGTTCATCAAGCATGTCAGAAGCCTTCGACACGCGCCCCAGGAGCAATTCGCCGATCACGAACGGATGAATAACGATGTCACCGTGATCGAGGAGGCCAGCAAGCCGTCCATCCGTGCGGCGGAAGTGGTCGATCCAGATCGACGTGTCCGCCAGGACTTTCACTTGGGCCGGCGGCGCGGCGGAGCCTTGGCGTTGGGTTCGGTACCTCCCATCCGCGCGAGACGGCGTGCGGCCTCCCGTTCAACGAAGGCTATCAAGGCTTCCCTAACGACGGCTGCCTTTTCGCTGACGCCAGCAAATTCCTGCGCCTTGGCAAAAAGCTCGTCGTCTATCGCGATCGTCGTTCTCATGGGGCACCTCTACATCGAATATAGCATCATTTGATGCAGAATTCCATGCCTTAGATCACCACCGGCCCCCGCCCCAGCGTCACCTCGACGATTTCCGGCGGCACGCCGACGCGGACCGGCATAAGGCTGCAACCGAGGCCGCCGGAAACGATGAGGTCGCATTTGAGCCGGAAGTGACCATAGGCGAGCCGCAGGCCATGCTGCCGCGAAACTGCCGGCGACCAGCCGAGCAGGCGGATCTGGCCGCCATGGGTGTGGCCGGACAGTTGCAGCGCGACGCGGGCGGGCACGCGCGGCGCGATATTGGGCTCATGCGCGAGCAGGATGATCGGCGCATCGTCGGTGGCCTTGGCAAGCGTCGCGTCGAGATCGTCAGCGCCGAAGCGCCCCGTGCTCCGGAAGCGGCGCGCCGGCAGAAAGGCGAGCTGATCGCCGAGGCCAGCGAGCCAGAACGCGCGGCCGTCCTTGGCGAGCCGCACGACGTCGTTCTCGTAGACAGGAATGCCGGCCGCCTCCAGCGCGCGATGCGCGACCGTCGGCCCGTGCCCCACCTGCTGCACGGTCCTGTCCGCCCAATAATCATGATTGCCCATGACGGCATGGACGCCGAGCGGCGCTTTCAGACCGGCCAGCACCTTGGCCCATTCGTTCGCCGGAATGATGCGCGTGACCTGGTGCAAGCCGGCGACATAGTCGCCGAGCAGCACGATGATATCCGCGTTCAGTGCGTTGGTGCGCTCGACGATGGAATCGATCCGCTCCAGCGACATCCAGGGATCGCAGGCATGGATGTCGGCGATCACGGCGATCTTCAGCGGAAAGTCCGCGGGCCATTGCCGCGGCGTCGGATGATAGCGGGTGACACGAAGCCGCAGGACCGGCTCGACGCCGACGCCATAGGCCGCGGTCGATACGCCGAGGGCGGACAGGCCGCCGATGGAACGGAAGAAATGACGGCGCGTGATCATGGCAGCCCGATCGTGATGCGGCTTCTTGATGCGATCCTATTGGAGCGGAAATGGGGTGGGTTTGTGCAGACCCTCTGCACGAGATCACCGGAAATTCATGACGGCGCGAGCAGTCTGCAGTTGCGTAGATCAGTCGTCGCTCTCGTCGGTGCCGAACAGGCCGATCTGTGCCGCCGCATCGCGCGAGGGCTCGCTGATGCCGAGATGGCGGAAGGCGTGCGAGGTGAGCAGGCGGCCGCGCGGGGTCCGCTGCAGATAGCCACACTGGATCAGATAAGGCTCGATGATGTCTTCGATCGCATCGCGCGGCTCCGACAGAGCGGCGGCCATCGTCTCGACGCCGACCGGACCGCCGCCATAGTTCTGCGCGATGGTCGTGAGGTAACGGCGGTCCATGGCATCGAGGCCGGCGGCGTCAACCTCGAGCGCGCTCAGCGCGTGGTCGGCAATCTTGCGATCGATCCTGTCGGCATCGGCCGCCGAAGCAAAATCGCGCACGCGGCGTAACAGCCGGCCGGCGATACGCGGCGTGCCACGCGCGCGGCGCGCGATCTCGTTGGCGCCATCCACGCTCATGCCGACGTTGAGCACGCGGGCGCCCCGGGTGACGATGCTTTCCAGCTCCTCGATGGTGTAGAAATTGAGCCGGACCGGAATGCCGAAACGATCGCGCAAGGGATTGGTGAGCAGGCCGGCCCGGGTGGTGGCGCCGACGAGAGTGAATTTCGACAGCTCGATCTTCACCGAACGCGCCGCCGGGCCCTCGCCGATGATGAGGTCGAGCTGGAAATCCTCCATCGCGGGATAAAGCACTTCTTCCACTGCCGGGCTCAGGCGATGGATCTCGTCGATGAAGAGCACATCGCGCTCTTCGAGATTGGTGAGGAGTGCTGCGAGATCGCCGGCCTTGGCGATCACCGGGCCTGACGTGGCGCGAAAGCCGACGCCGAGCTCCTTGGCCACGATCTGCGCCAGCGTGGTCTTGCCGAGGCCCGGCGGGCCGACGAACAGCACGTGATCCAGCGCCTCGCCGCGCTTGCGCGCCGCCTCGATGAAGATGGACAGATTCTTGCGCGCCTGCTGCTGGCCGACGAAGTCGGACAGCGATTGCGGGCGCAGCGCAGTGTCGCCGACATCATCGCTGCGGCGCTCGGGCGTGACCATGCGGGGAGGCGTGCTCATGCGGGCAGGATAACACGGTGCAGCGGTTTCGCGAGCCACCAGCACAGGCTCGCCGGGATGACAGCGACGACGGCGAGCATGGCGGAAAGCTTCAGCGCCTCAGGCGCGGAACGGACACTCGGCAAGATCACCGCCGAGGTTTCGGAGGGCACAACGAACATGCCAAACCCGACGAACCCGGCGGCGGCCACGGCCGCGGCGAGCCACGCCATCCAGATCATGTTGAGGTCGGCGTAGACCGCGGCAAGCGCGAAGATCAAGCCGGCGGCGACTGCGGGAAGGAACGAGGCGAGAACCGTGGCGATGGCCAGCAGCACGATCGCGATCGAAACCAGGGTGCGCAGTGCTTCCAGCTCGACGAGCGCAAGAAACATCTGCAGCACCGCGGCCCCGAGCGTGGTCACCATCACCGAAACCAGCGCGGCGACCGTCAGCGGCCCCACAATGGAGAAGATCACGACGATACCGGCCACGCGCGAAAGGCGACGAAAAAGACCGGCGACGGGATTGGCGCGGGCCGCATTCACTTCGACAGCTCCTTCAGGCCCAGCCGGATGAGCTGCGCGGTCTCGGCGCTCTCGCCCGCGCTGCGCGAGGCCGATGCGATCGCGGCCGCAGCCTGCGGCTGGCCGTAGCCGAGATTGACCAGTGCGGAGATCGCATCCGCGACCGGCCGCGGGGCGCGCTGGTCATCGACAGCGCCGGCGAGGTGCACGACCGCCGGATCGACATTGGAGAAGGCCGGCGCCTTGTCCTTCAATTCGGTGACGATGCGCTCGGCGACCTTGGGACCGACACCGGGCGTGCGCGTCACCGCAGCCTTGTCACGCAACGCGATCGCGTTGGCGAGATCGGACGGCTGTAGCGTGCCGAGCACGGCGAGCGCGACCTTGGCGCCGACGCCCTGCACGGTCTGGAGCAGGCGAAACCATTCGCGTTCCTGGTCGCTGCGGAAACCAAACAGTTTAATCTGATCCTCGCGAACATAGGTCTCGATCGACAGCACGGCGGCCTCGCCCGGCGAGGGCAGATGCTGCAGCGTGCGCGTCGAGCAATGCACCTGATAACCGACACCGCCAACATCAAGGATGACGAAATCCTCGCCGTAGGAATCGATCAGGCCCTTGAGCTTGCCGATCATAAGCCTGCCACCTTCAGCCGCAGCGCGGTGCTCTGGCGATGATGGGCGTGGGTGATGGCGATGGCGAGCGCGTCGGCGGCGTCCGCGGACGGCGGATCGGCCTTGGGCAGCAAAATCTTGAGCATCATCGCGATCTGCTGCTTGTCGGCGTGGCCGGCGCCGACCACCGTCTTTTTCACCTGGTTCGGCGCGTATTCGGCAACACTGATGCCGAACATCGCGGGCGCGAGCATGGCGACGCCGCGGGCCTGGCCGAGCTTCAGCGTCGCGACGCCGTCCTTGTTGACGAAAGTCTGCTCGACCGCGGCCTCCATCGGCTTGTGACCGGACAGGACGGCGGCGAGCCCCTCATGGATCGCGAGCAGCCGGCTCGCCAACGGCAAATCGTCCGGCGGTTCTACCGAGCCACAGGCGACATAGATCAGGCGGTTGCCCTCAGCCTCGATCACGCCCCAACCGGTACGGCGCAAGCCAGGGTCGATGCCGATGATGCGAACGGGGCCACGAATCGGGAGCGTCGTCATGAGCCAGTGATAGCGGCTGGCTGCCGTGGGGGAAACAGAAACAGAACGGAAGTAACAGGGGAAGTGGCCCCTACCCGCCCATCTTCGCCAGCAGCGCGTCCGACACCTCGAAATTGGCGTAGACGTGCTGGACGTCGTCGTGCTCGTTCAGCAGGTCTATCAGCTTGAGCAGCTTCTCGCCGGTCTCGTCGTCGACCGCGACCGTGTTCTGCGGCTTCCAGATTAGCGCGGCCTTGCGCGGCTCGCCGAACTTGGACTCCAGCGCCTTGGCGACGTCGCGATAGCCTTCGGTCGAGGCGTAGATCTCGTGGCCGCCTTCGCTCGAGATCACGTCGTCGGCGCCGGCCTCGATCGCGGCATCCAGCACGGCATCGTCGGAGGCGACGCTGCGGTCGTATTCGACGATGCCGGTGCGATCGAACATGAAGGACACCGAGCCGGTTTCACCGAGATTGCCGCCGGACTTGGTGAAGAAGGAGCGGATGTCGGAAGCCGCGCGGTTACGGTTGTCGGTCAGCGCCTCGACGATAACGGCAACGCCGCCGGGGCCGTAACCCTCGTAGCGGATTTCGTCGTAATTCTCGCCGTCATTGCCGAGCGCCTTCTTGACGGCGCGCTCGATATTGTCCTTCGGCATGTTCTCCTGGCGCGCCGCGGTGATGGCCGCACGCAGGCGCGGGTTCATGTTGGGGTCGGGCGTCCCCAGCTTGGCCGCGACGGTGATTTCCCGCGCCAGCTTGCCGAACAGTTTCGACTTCTGGGCATCCTGCCGCCCCTTGCGGTGCATGATGTTCTTGAATTGGGAATGTCCGGCCATGCGTGATCTTCTCTAGGGGAATCGTGCGCCAAGGTGAGCGTGGGAAGCGCGGCCTTATAGGCCGCCACCCCACTGGAAAGAAAGAGGCTCTACGACTTTAAGGTAACACCGTACGGGCCCGTGCCTAGATGTCAGGCATCGTTAACCCTGATTTCATTCCAGCTTGCGAAAATAGCGCCCGACCGTCCCCCGACAAGAGAGAGCTGATGGCGTTCGGACTATTTCGGAAGCGTCTGCCGGACATGGCTGCAACTGCGGCCGCCCCGCAGGCTGCGCAGCCGGCGGCCCATTCCGAGTCTGCCGTGGCCGTCGAAAGCGATTCGGCCAAAGAAATCCTGGAACTGCTGGAACTCGAGCTGGGCGCGATGATTCGCCAGCTCGAGCGCGCCGCCAATTCGGTGGCCGGCGGTGCCGAGGCGACCGCCACGACGCTTGCCGCCATTCGCGACCGTACCGACGCCCTCACCGGCCGGACCAACGCCGCGCAATCGAACGCCTCCACCTTCGCCCATGCCGCCGACAAATTCACCCAGTCGGCGCTAGGCATCGGGGCCCAGGTTCGCGAGGCCGGCAAGCTCGCCGACGAGGCCAGCGCCGCGGCACAGGAAGCCCGCGCCAATGTCGACCGCTTGCGCGAATCCTCGGCCGCCATCGGCAACGTCGTCAATCTGATCGCACAGATCGCACGGCAGACGACGCTGCTCGCGCTCAACTCGACCATCGAGGCCGCGCGCGCGGGCGCTGCGGGAAGAGGCTTTGCGGTCGTCGCCACCGAGGTCAAGGCACTCGCGGTGCAGACCCAGGGCGCGACGGAGGAGATCACCAAAAAGATCGACGCGCTGCAGCGCGACGCCGCCGGCTCCGCGGATGCGGTGCACCGCATCTCGCAGGCGATCGAGGCCATCCGCCCGGTCTTCGAGACCGTCAACGGCGCGGTCGCCGAACAGAACGCCACCACCAGCGAAGTCTCCGGCAACGCGACAAGCGCATCGGAGTTCATCATCTCGGTCGGCGAAAGCGCGGCCGAGATCGATGCCGCGACCAAGGCGGCCGAGAGCCACGGCGAGAACGTCGCCAGCGCAGGCAAGGCCGTGACCGCCTTCGCACAGAAATTGAAATCGCGCTGCGCCGTGCTGCTGCGCCAGAGCGAGCACGACGACCGCCGCAAGACCGAACGGCTGCCCTGCCATCTCAAGCTCGAAACCGCCCGCGGGGTGCTGCCGGTCTACGAGATAGCGATGGACGGCGTGCTGATCGGCGGCGCGGACGCGGGCCGCCTTGCATCGCAAGCCATGATCGAAGGCACCCTCGAAGGCGTCGGCGCCTGCCGCCTGCGCGTAGTCGAGCAATCCAAGGCCGGCGCCCGCGCGCAATTCGTTAGTCCCAATGCCGAGCTCCGCGAGAAGATCGAGGACAGGCTCTGGTCGATCCACGAGGAAAATACGGAGTTCGTCACCCGCGCCATGGAGGCCGGTAACGCGCTGACCGGAATCTTCGAGCAGGCGATTGCCCGCGGCGAGGTGAAGATCGACGAGCTCTTCGACACCGATTATGTCGAGATCGCAGGAACCAATCCGCAGCAGTACCGCACCAAATATCTCGACTGGGCCGACCGCGCGCTGCCGGCGTTCCAGGAAGCCTTTTTGGCAAAGGACCCGCGCCTGGCGTTCTGCGCCATGGTCGATCGCAACGGGTTCCTGCCGGTGCACAACAGAATCTACTCGCATCCGCAGCGGCCGGGCGATGCCGCCTGGAACACGACCAATAGCCGCAACCGGCGGATGTTCAACGATCCGGCGGGGTTGGCCGCCGCGCGCAACCTGCGCTCGTATCTGGTGCAGAGCTATGCGCGCGACATGGGCAACGGCAACACGGTGATGATGCGCGAGATCGACGTTCCGATCCGCGTGCAGGGCCGGCACTGGGGCGGATTCAGGACGGCCTACAAGCTCTAGTGCGCGCTCAGGCAAGACGCCAACGCGCGAATCACCTCTTAAGACCGGAATTGGAATGGGAATGCCGCGGAGAGCCGGCGAACGGCTCTGACTGGAGGACTCTCAAGACATGTCCGTCGTACAACTTGCAGTACTGGACACCGGCTCCAACCGAACACTTTCCGAACGGCTGATCGATCAGCTCGCCGACCGCATCGGCGGCCTCGGCGTGGAACTCGCTGACATCGCCGGCAACGTCCAGGAAGTCGCAAGCCGCGTCGCGAACCAGTCGGAGCGGTTCCATCACCTCCAGGAAACCGCCGAGACGATGGTCTCGGCCAATCACGACATCGCCAATGCGTCGCAGGCGGTGCAGACGACCACGTCAGCGGCGGTCGGCGAGATCGCGCAGTCGCGTGGCGCGGTCGATGCCGCGGTCAGCCACATCTCCGAGCTCGTCGCGGCGGTGGAGCGGATCGAGGCGCGGCTCAGCGCCGTCGGCTCCGCGCTGGCGCAGGTGGCAAAAGTGTCCGGCTCGATCGAGGCGATCGCGAAGCAGACCAACCTGCTCGCGCTCAACGCCACCATCGAGGCGGCACGCGCCGGCAATGCCGGCCGCGGCTTCGCGGTGGTCGCAAGCGAGGTCAAGAACCTCGCGGAAGCCACCCGCCAGGCCACACACCAGATCTCCGACACCGTGCGCGATCTCGACGGCCAGATCGAAGGCCTGATCGGCGAGAGCAGCGATGCCTCGCAGCGCGCGAAGACGGCCGGCGAAGGCGCCCAGCGGATCTCCGGCATCATCTCGCGGGTCCAGCAGGGCTTCGCCTCCGTGGAAGCGGAGATCGGCAGCGTCACGCGCGCCGCGACCTCCAATCTCGGACATTGCGACACCGTCATCAGCGAGCTCAACGAGCTCGCCAAGGGCGTCGACCTCTCCTCGCGCGATCTCAAGAACGCCGATCAGCGCGTGACCAAACTGCTCGACACGTCCGAAGGCCTGATCGCGCTGATCGCCGACAGCGGCGTCGAGACGTCGGATGCGCCGCTGATCCGCATCGTGGTCGAGACCGCCAAGCGGATCTCCGACGAGTTCGAAGCCGCCATCGGCCGCGGCGAGATCACGCTCGATCAGTTCATGGACGAGAATTACCGGGAAATCCCCGGCACCGATCCCAAGCAGTACAACACTGGCTATGTCGACTTCACCGACCGCGTGCTGCCCGCGATCCAGGATCCGATTCAGAAGTCCGATCCCCGCATCGTGTTCTGCGTCGCCTGGGCCAAGGGCGGCTATCTGCCAACGCACAACCCGAACTACCGTCTGCCGCAGGGCAAGGATCCGGTCTGGAATAATGCCAATTGCCGCAACCGCCGCCTGTTCACCGATCGCGCGGTGCAGAAGGTCGCAGCCAACACCAAGCCGTTCCTGCTGCAGACCTATCGCCGCGACATGGGCGGCGGTCAGTTCGTGCTGATGAAGGACCTGTCCTCACCGATCATGATCCACGGCAAGCACTGGGGCGCCTTCCGGATGGGCTTTCGGCAGAGCTGAGGACCGCTCCAGCGGCCCTTGGGTCAAAAAAACCTGAAAAACAACCCCATGCACAGTAGCCGGGGCGAGCGGAATCAATGGCTTAAGTGCCCGATAAATCCGTGGGCTTAGGCGCTCGCAAAGCGGTTGCGCCGTCGGGCAAAACAGGTGCATACTGCTATTATTCCGAAATCTTCAGCCCCTCTTCTCCCCTTCCGAGAGAAGCCGATTTCGATAGGCCGCGCGCTGTACGGCCTTCCGGGCCTACGCTGAGGTGGCCCGGTAGCTGTGCTTGGCAATGAACGGACTACTTCTTTTGCTCGGTGGTCGTCGTGGCGGCCGGGGTGCCGTCGCGAGCGTCCCGTCGCTCGTCGCGTCCCGTACGCCGTGCTTGCCGCCGCTCCGTGCGGCCGGCGCGGCGCTCCTGCCGCCGCTCTGTTCGCCCGCTGCGCCGCTCCTGGCGGCGTTCCGTACCCGACTTAGGCGCGTCCGCTGGCGGCGTAGTAGGCGCGGCGGCTGGCGCGGTGGTTTGAGCAACAGCCTCTGAGGCCGCAAAAATTGAGGACGAAGCCACAAGCCCAAACACCCCTGCGTATCCAAGGAAAGTGAGTGCGTTGCGACGACAGACCTGTTTCGGCTCCGAACGTTCATTCATGTTCAGGCTCCCGGTTGCTGCCCCGTCAGAGCATGTCACCAGCGTCCGTGGCCTAGCTATTGATCTGGATCAACTTGTTTCGGTGCTTCAAGCCACGTTGGGATTTCGGTCGATGGGATCGACACTCTCGGAAAGTGAGGGATGATAGTCCCTGCAGTGACGATCAGTCCGTCGTTGAATTTGGTGCGCGCAAAATCCTTAGCTGCTGCTTCGCTTTCAAACGTGTTCGTTAGACGCGGATGTCGCCGCCTTGACAGTGTGCCGTCCGGCGGCACTTCAAAAGTGACATACCAAGTGTGTTTCATGCCCTAATGCCGCCCCGGCGGTACTAGTGACTATCCCCGCCAGACCAAGAAAAGCCGCCACCGGGACGAAACGATGACGGCTTCTTGCTGGCTTGCGAAACCGGCCTTTACCGCCCGGCTCCAACGCGGTTGACGCCACCATTCGCATTGCCACCGGCGTTATGACGGACTGCGGCGCGCGCCACCGGGCGCGGCCTGAGCACGACGCCTGCCCGGGCAACGCAACCCGCGGGATATTCTACGTACTGGCAGTAAATCACAGCCTTGGCTGGGGTTGGACTAAGCGACAGGGTTGCAAGCCCAAGCAGGCCGCTGGCGGCAATGCCCGCGACCGTCGCTGTCGCGCGCCGTGGCAAACTGCCCCCTCTGCGTCACGAGGAATTGCCCCTCCTCGAATAGCTGAGGAGAGAGTGAA
>NZ_JBVVPN010000018.1:0-170465 GCF_055811035.1 Bradyrhizobium sp. MI1.10 | reverse complement strand
GAACGTCGCTGCCGTTTCGTCATCTGACACCTCTTGCTGTCTAAGCTATAGGTGTCCACCGATTTAGGGGAGGCTCAGAATCCCTCCGCGGAAAGACCATGGATTGCTTCGCTGCGCTCGCAATGACGAGGTTAGAGCCGAGCCTAATGCCCGTGCTCCGGCAGCATCAGCCCAAACACCTTCCCCAGATCGTTCACCTGCTCCGGCGACAAATACCGCGGGTTCATCCCGCGCAGCATCAGATACAGCTTCGCGGTCTCCTCCAGCTCCTCCGTCGCGAACACGGCTGCCTCCAGCGTGTCGCCCGCGACGACCGGGCCGTGATTGGCGAGCAGCACGGATGAGTATTTCCCTGCCAGCCCTCTGATCGCATCGGCGACCGCGGGATCGCCGGGGCGGTAATAGGGCACGAGCGCGGTGGCGCCGCATTTCATCAGATAATAGGCCGTCATCGGCGGCAGCGCGGCGCGCGGGTCGATCTCCGGGAGCATCGACAGCGCGACCGAATGGGTGGAATGCAGGTGCACGATCGCCCTTGCGCTCCCGCGCGTGGCGTAGAGCGCATTGTGCAGCGGAACTTCCTTGGTCGGCGCATCGCCCGAAACCAGTCGGCCCTGATCGTCCAGCCGCGACAATTTTGCGGGATCGAGGAAGCCGAGCGAGGCATTGGTCGGCGTCACCAGCCAGCCGCCGCCATCCAGCCTGACGCTGATATTGCCGGAGGAGCCGGGCGTCAGCCCACGTTCGAACAGGGACCGTCCGAAGCGGCAAATGTCTTCGCGCAGCAATGTCTCGTTGCTCATGGCCGTCATGTCCGTTTGTCTCACGCTTTGGCAGCGCGGCCAAGCCGTGTTATTCCGTTGCCAAGCTGCCGCAAAGGGCGGCCCTCCGGGAAACGTCGCAAGGATCAGTTGTATGTCCGCCTCCACGTCACAGAATCAGCGCATCGCCGTCATCGGACTCGGCTCGATGGGGTTTGGCATGGCGACCTCGCTGAAGCGCGCCGGTCATGTCGTCACCGGCTGCGACGTCTCGGCTGATGCGGTCGCGCGCTTCGTGACGGAGGGCGGCGCCGGCGCCAAGACGCCGGCTGAAGCCGCCAAAGGCGCCGACATCGTCGTCAGCGTCGTCGTCAATGCCGCGCAGACCGAGACCATCCTGTTCGGCAAGGATGGCGTCGCCGAAACCATGGCCAAGGACAGCGTCTTCCTGTCGTCGGCGACCATGGATCCCGACGTGGCGCGGCGTCTCGCCAAGCAGTTGGAGGCGACCGGCCGGCACTATCTGGATGCGCCGATCTCCGGCGGGGCGCAGCGCGCAGCGCAGGGCGAGCTGACGATCCTCGCCTCCGGCAGTCCGGCTGCGTTTGACAAAGCGCGGCCCGCGCTCGATGCCATGGCCGCAAAGCTCTACGAACTCGGCGATGCCGCAGGCCAGGGCGCCGCCTTCAAGATGATCAACCAGTTGCTTGCCGGCGTGCACATCGCCGCCGCCAGCGAGGCGATCGCGTTCGCGGCCAAGCAGGGTCTCGATATCCGCAAGGTCTATGAGGTGATCACGGCGTCCGCCGGAAACTCCTGGATGTTCGAGAACCGCATGCCGCACGTGCTCGACGGCGATTACACGCCGCGCAGTGCGGTCGAGATCTTCGTCAAGGACCTCGGCATTATCCAGGACATGGCGCGCAGTGCCAGATTCCCGGTCCCGGTCTCCGCCGCAGCGCTCCAGATGTTCTTGATGACATCAGCCGCCGGCATGGGCCGCGACGATGATGCGTCGGTAGCGCGGATGTATGCGCAGGTCACCGGCGTCAAGCTGCCCGGCGACAAATAGACAAGAGGATTCCCATGCCCCGTTTTGCCGCCAATCTCTCGATGATGTTCACCGAGGTGCCGTTCCTCGACCGCTTCGATGCCGCTGCGGCAGCCGGCTTCACCGCCGTCGAGTTTCTCTTTCCCTATGAGCATCCGGCCGAAGCCGTCGGCGAGCGGCTCAAGCGCAACGGCTTGACCCAGGCGCTGTTCAACCTGCCGCCGGGCGACTGGAATGCCGGCGAGAAGGGCTTTGCGGCGCTCCCGTCGCGATTCCCTGAGCTCAAGGCGAGCCTGGAGACCGCGCTGCCTTACGCCAAAGCGACCGGCGTCAAGCGGCTGCATTTGATGGCGGGCATCGCCAACCGCGGCGAGCGCGTCGCGATCGAGGCGTTCTACAAATCGGTGGCGTGGGCCGCCGAGTTCTTTGCACCGCACGGCATCGACATCGTGCTGGAGCCGATCAATGCGCGCAACGTGCCGGGCTATTTCCTCAACGATTTCGGCTTCGCGCGCGACCTGATCCAGGAGCTGCGGCTTCCGAACCTGAAACTCCAGTTCGACATCTATCACTGCCAGATCATCCATGGCGACGTCACGATGCGGCTGCGCGAGATGATGCCGGTGATCGGCCACATCCAGATCGCCAGCATCCCCTCGCGCAACGAGCCTGATGGCGAGGAGCTGAACTATCCGTTCCTGTTCGACGAACTCGACCGGCTCGGCTATGCCGGCTTCGTCGGCTGCGAATATAATCCCCGCGGCAAGACCACCGACGGCCTTGCCTGGTTCACGCCTTATGCGGGAGTGAAGCCGTGACACTTGCAGCGAAAATATCTCTTGGCTGCATCGCCGACGACTACACCGGCGCCTCCGACCTCGCCAACACGCTGACACGCGCCGGCCTGCGCACCGTGCAGACCATCGGCGTGCCCGCGGACGATCTCGCGCTGCCCGAGGTCGACGCCGTCGTGGTGTCCTTGAAGAGCCGTTCGATCGAGGCCGGCCTTGCCGTGTCGCGCTCGCGCGCGGCTGACAAATGGCTGCGCGGCCGTGGCGCCGGCCACGTGCTGTTCAAGATCTGCTCGACCTTCGATTCCACCGATGCCGGCAATATCGGCCCGGTGATGGATGCGCTGCGCGCCGATTGCGGCGAGGCGACCGTGCTGGTGACGCCGGCCTTCCCGGAGACTGGCCGCACCGTCTACCAGGGCAATCTGTTTGTCGGCGCCGTGCCGTTGAACGAGAGCCCGCTGAAGGACCATCCGCTCAACCCGATGCACGATTCCAACCTGGTGCGCATCCTGGCGCGCCAGAGCAAAACGCAAATCGGCCTGGTCGATCTCGCCACCGTCACGCGCGGCGCGGATGCCGTGCGGACGCGGCTCGCCGAACTTGCGGGCAAGGGCATTGGCGCGGCGATCATCGACGCCGTGTTCGACCGCGACCTTGAGACCATCGGCCTCGTCGCTGTCCAGCATCGGCTGTCGGTCGGCGCCTCCGGCATGGGCCTTGGGCTGGCGCGGGCGCTGGTGTCGACAGGCAAGGTCACATCGACAGCGGCGAGCAGCAAGGCGAGGGCTGCCGTCGGCGGACCGGCGGCGTGCCTGGCCGGAAGCTGCTCGCAGGCGACGCTTCAGCAGATTGCCAATGCCGAGCGTGTCATGCCGGTGCTGCATCTCGATCCGGGCCGTATTACTACGGGCGAGGACGAGGCGCAGCGCGCGCTGGCCTGGGCGAAACCGCGACTGGCGGACGGTCCGGTCCTGATCGCATCGAGCTCGACGCCCGATCAGGTCGCCGCGCTCCAGGCGCGCCATGGTCGCGACGCGGCTGGTCACGCCATCGAGCAGGCGATGGCCGACATTGCCGAGGGCTTGGTGCGGGCCGGCGTCAAGCGCCTGGTCGTTGCCGGCGGGGAGACATCCGGCGCCGTGGTCGATCGGTTGAAGATTCCCGGATTTCTCGTGGGAGTAGAGATCGCAGCCGGCGTCCCGGTGCTGCGTGCAGTCGGTGCTGAAAAAGGCGACATGTTGCTCGCCTTGAAGTCCGGAAATTTCGGCGGCGCGGAGTTTTTCTCCGACGCGCTTGGGCTCATGCGCTGAGCGCAGGGCATTTTTAGCGCCCTGTTCATTTGTTTCGGGCTTCGTGCTCGTACGGAGTCGTCGTTAACATCTGCTCAGGTGCTCTGGTGTTGGATGTCGGTGCTGCTCCCTTAGGTTGATTCGTAAAATTTCCGGACGCGCCGCCGCGCCAGCACAAAGAGACCCCGTTATGCTCGCCACCATTTCCATTCGCGCCAAGATCATCAGTGTCGTGGCGTTCCTGCTGGTCGCGATGGCCGGCATGGGCCTGCTCGCCGTCATGAAGATGCGGTCGATGAACGCCAATACCACCGAGATCACCACGAGCTGGATGCCCAGCGTGCGGGTGCTGGGCGAGCTTCGGGCATCGGTCATCACCTATCGCAACGTGGTTCGTCAGCACATGCTGTCGGAAACCCTTGAAGACAAGCTCGCAAACGAGAAGACGGGCGCCACGGTGATCGAGGCGCTCGCCAAGGCCCGCAAGGCCTACGAGCCGATGATCACCTCGCCCGAAGAGCGGAAGCTCTACAACGATTGGGCCAAGCTCTGGGACGACTATAAGAAGGGCACCGAAGACGTCATGGCGCTCTCGCGCAAGGAGGCCGGCAAGGTCCCGCATGAGGCCCAGGAGCTGAACACCAAGACGGTCAACAAGATCGGCCTCGAGGCCGACGCGATCCTGACCAAGGACATCGAGCTCAATACCAAGGGCGGAGACCAGGCCGCGCAGGATGCCGCCGACAGCTACTACTATGCCTTCATGCTCGTCTCGATCATCCTCGGCGCGGCCGTCGTCGTCGGGATCGGCGTCGGCTTCTACCTGGTCCGGGACGTCTCCAGCGGCATCAACTCGATCATCGAGCCGATGCAGGCGCTGGGCAAGGGCGAGCTTTCCGCCGAAGTTCCTCATCGCGGTGAGAAGACCGAGATCGGCGCCATGGCCGATGTGCTCCAGATCTTCAAGGAAGCGCTGATCGCCAAGAAGGCCGCCGACGAGGCTGCCGCCGCCGATGCCGAAGCCAAGATCGAGCGCGGCCGCCGCGTCGACAACATCACCCGCGAATTCGAGACGATGATCGGCGAGATTGTCCAGACCGTGTCGTCGGCCTCGACTCAGTTAGAGGCCTCCGCCTCGACGCTGACCTCGACCGCCGACCGCTCCCAGCGGCTGGCGACCACCGTTGCCGGAGCGTCGGAGGAAGCCTCGACCAACGTGCAGTCGGTCGCTTCGGCGACCGAGGAGATGGCCTCGTCGGTGAGCGAGATCAGCCGCCAGGTCCAGGAATCGGCGCGAATGGCGGGCGACGCCGTCGGCCAGGCGCGCTCCACCACCGAGCGCGTCAGCGAGCTCTCCAAGGCGGCCTCGCGCATCGGCGACGTCGTCGAGCTCATCAACACCATCGCCGGCCAGACCAATTTGTTGGCGCTCAACGCGACCATCGAAGCCGCACGCGCCGGCGAAGCCGGCCGCGGCTTTGCGGTCGTGGCCTCCGAGGTGAAGGCGCTCGCCGAGCAGACCGCGAAGGCGACCGGTGAAATCGGCCAGCAGATCTCCGGCATCCAGGCGGCGACCAACGACTCGGTCGGCGCCATCAAGGAGATCTCGTCGACCATCGAGCGTCTGTCGGAGATTTCCTCGGCGATCGCGGCGGCCGTGGAAGAGCAGGGCGCCGCGACCCAGGAGATCGCCCGCAACGTCCAGCAGGCGGCGCAGGGCACCCAGCAGGTCTCATCCAACATCACCGACGTGCAGCGCGGCGCAACCGAGACCGGCACCGCCTCCTCGCAGGTTCTGTCGGCGGCACAGATGCTGTCCAACGACTCGGGCCGGCTCAAGACCGAGGTCAGCAAGTTCCTGACCAACGTTCGCGCGGCGTAGCTACGTCCGCGCGGCGTAACGACGGACGCGCGAGGTGTAAACTCCCGCGTCAACATCCATTGACGAACGAGCGGCGCCTCAAGCGCCGCTCTTTTTTTTGAGCGCCGGTAGCCTGATGTCGGTAGCAGGTACCATCATGGGGTTCCGCGGAAGATGGACGGGTGCCTTCTTCATCGATAGTTAAATTCGGCTTACGAGAATGGTCACAAGGACCGCCGGTAGCAGCCCTGATTGGAATCGCCGCTTATTTCATCCAACTTTTGGGGCTCGCATGCGCAAGAATTTACCCGTCACCGATGTCGAATATTCCGTCAGCGATGAGACGCTGATCGTCTCCCGGACTGACCTCAAGGGCAAGCTCACCTACTTCAACGACGACTTCCTTGCTGCAGCCGGCTTCACGTCCGCGGAGCTGATGGGCCAGCCGCACAACATCGTCCGTCACCCCGACATGCCGCCGGAGGCATTCGACAATCTCTGGGACACGCTGAAGGCCGGCAAGCCGTGGCTCGGCGCGGTGAAGAACCGCCGCAAGAACGGCGATTTCTACTGGGTGCTGGCGACGGCATCGCCCATTCGCGAGAACGGGCAGGTCACGGGCTTTACGTCGATCCGCACCAGATTGCCGGCCGACCAGCGCAAGCTGGCCGAAGAGGTCTACGCCGCGATCCGCGAGAAGAAGCCGCATGGTTATCGCGTCGACGCCGGCATCATCCGCCGCCGCTCGCTGCTCGACCATTTTGCGATCTTCACCAGAACGCTGAAGGCGCGCCTGGTCACCACGATGGCGCTGCAGCTGCTGTTCGTGCTTGGGCTTGGCATCGGCGGCGCGCTCTCGACCGGCGGCACGACCAGCCTGAGCCTGGCGCTGCTGGCCGCCGCCGGCGCTGCCGTCCTCGGCTTCGCCGGCCTTACGACCATGCGCGCCGTCCAGGGGCCAATGCAGCAGCTCAACGACACCTTGGTCAACCTCGTCCAGGACAAGCTGGACAACCGCATCGTGATCCAGCGCGACGACGAGATTGGCGAGGCGCTACGCAACCTGCAGACGGTGCAGACCATCATCCGCTTCAGCCGCGGCGAGGTCCAGGCCGTGCAGCTGCGCTCAGAGGCGCAGCGCAAGGCCGAGATGGCAAAGCTCGCGGACGCCTTCGAGGCCGCCATCGGCGAGATCGTGGAAACGGTCTCGTCAGCCGCGACCGAGTTGGAAGCGTCTGCTTCGACGCTGTCCACCACGGCGGGTCGCGCGATGGAGCTCGCTACCGTGGTCGCGGCAGGCTCCGAAGAAGCCTCAGCCAACGTGGATTCTGTCGCCTCTGCCGCGGAGGAGATGGCGGCTTCGGTTCGCGAGATCAGCCGCCAGGTTCAGGACTCGGCGCGGATCGCAGGCGAGGCCGTCAGCCAGGCGCAGATCACCACCGAACGCGTCAGCGAGCTGTCGCGCGCCGCGTCACGCATCGGCGATGTGGTAGAACTCATCAACGCGATCGCCGGTCAGACCAATCTTCTGGCGCTCAATGCCACAATCGAGGCCGCGCGCGCCGGCGAAGCCGGTCGCGGCTTCGCGGTCGTTGCCTCCGAGGTCAAGGCACTCGCCGAGCAGACGGCAAAGGCAACCGGCGAGATTGGCCAGCAGGTTGGCGGCATTCAGACGGCAACGCAGGACTCGGTCGGCACGATTGGCCAGATCAGCGGCACGATCGCGCAATTGTCCGAGATTTCCTCGGCGATCGCGGCCGCCGTGGAAGAGCAGGGCGCAGCCACCCGGGAGATCGCTCGCAACGTGCAGCACGCGGCGGAGGGCACGCAGCAGGTGTCCTCGAACGTCGCCGAGGTCGAGCGCGGCGCCACCGAAACCGGGTCGGCCTCCTCACAGGTACTGTCGGCGGCACAGATGCTCTCGCGCGATTCCAACCGGCTGAAGCTCGAAGTGGGCAAGTTCCTCGGGTCGGTCCGCGCCGCATGAGGCGGCCGCATGGCCGCAGTGCGTGTTCTGCAGTGCGGTAGCAGGGAATTGAATGCCGGAAACCCGCCGGAGATTAGCGTTTCCGGCGGTGCTCGGGTAAAGGGTAAAGAGGATCCCCGTGGGGGCGGATTCCGTATCCTCGCTTGACCTGGAATTTCCCGGCGAATGATTGCTCTGGTCCGTATTGCCCTGAGCCGGCCCTACACGTTTGTCGTGCTCGCGCTCCTGCTCCTGATCATCGGACCGCTGGCGGCGCTGCGGACGCCGACCGACATCTTCCCGGACATCCGCATTCCCGTGATCGGCGTGGTCTGGCAGTACACCGGCCTGCCGCCCGACCAGATGTCGGGCCGCATCACCACGCCGTTTCAGCGCGCGCTGACCACGACGGTCAACGACATCGAGCACATCACCGCCAATTCCTATAACGGCTTTGGCATCATCAAGATCTTCTTCCAGCCGAACGTCGACATCCGCACCGCCAATGCGCAGGTCACCGCGATCTCGCAGACGCTGATCAAGCAGATGCCGCCGGGCGCGACGCCGCCTCTGATCCTGAATTACTCCGCCTCCACCGTGCCGATCGTCCAGGTGGCGCTGTCGGGTGACGGGCTGACCGAGCAGAACCTCGCCGATATCGGCATCAACCAGCTCCGTACGCCGCTGGTCACCGTGCCGGGTGCTGCGATCCCGTATCCGTTCGGCGGCAAGCAGCGCCAGATCCAGATCGACCTCGACCCGACCGCGCTCCAGGCCCGCGGCCTGTCCGGCCAGGACGTCGCCAATGCGCTGGCTGCGCAGAACCTGATCACGCCTGTCGGCACCCAGAAGATCGGCACCTTCGAGTACAACATCCAGCTCAACAATTCGCCGCTGAAGATCGACGAGCTCGGCAATCTGCCGATCAAGACCGTCAACGGCGCGATGGTCTATGTGCGCGACGTCGCGACTGTGCGGGACGGCAACCCGCCGCAGACCAACATCGTCCATGTCGACGGCAACCGCTCGGTGCTGATGATGGTGCTGAAGGCGGGCGCGACCTCGACGCTCGACATCATCGCCGGCATCAAGCAGAAGGTGATCGACGTCAAGGACCAGCTGCCGGACGCGCTCAAGATCGGCTTCATCGGCGATCAGTCGGTGTTCGTCCGCGGCGCCATCGAAGGCGTCGCGTTTGAAGGCGTGATCGCGGCGCTGCTCACCAGCGTCATGATCCTGCTGTTCCTCGGCAGCTGGCGCTCGACCGTCATCATCGCGGTCTCGATCCCGCTCTCCGTGCTCGGCGCCATCATCATGCTGTCGGCGATCGGCGAGACGCTGAACATCATGACGCTCGGCGGCCTGGCGCTCGCGGTCGGCATTCTCGTCGACGATGCCACCGTCACGATCGAGAACATCAACTACCATCTGGAGCAGGGCAAGCCGGTCGAGCAGTCGATCCTCGACGGCGCCAACCAGATCGTGACGCCGGCCTTCGTCTCGCTGCTCTGCATCTGCATCGTGTTCGTGCCGATGTTCTTCCTCACCGGCGTGGCGCGCTTCCTGTTCGTGCCGATGGCGGAAGCGGTGATGTTCGCGATGATCTGGTCATTCCTGCTGTCGCGTACCTTGGTGCCGACCATGGCCAACTATCTGTTGCAGGCACATGTCCATCACGAGGACGGCCCGCCGAAGTCGCGCAATCCCCTGGTCTGGTTCCAGCGCGGCTTCGAGGCTCGCTTCGAGCGCATTCGCGGCGGCTACCATAATTTCCTCGGGCTCGCGCTGGCGCACCGTCCGGTGTTCGTGATCGGCTTCCTTTGCGTGGTCGCCGCCTCCTTCGCGCTGGTGCCCTTCCTCGGGCGCAACTTCTTCCCCGCGGTCGATGCCGGCAACATCCTGATGCACGTCCGCACCCAGGTCGGCACCCGCGTGGAGGAGACCGCGAACCAGCTCGCCGACGTGCAGAAGGCGATCCGCAAGCTGATCCCGGGCGAGATCGAAACGCTGACCGACAACATCGGCATGCCCATCTCCGGCATCAACATGACCTACAACAACACCGGCGTGATCGGCCCGCAGGATGGCGACATCCAGATCAAGCTGAAGGAAGGCCACAAGCCGACCGAGGAGCATGTGCGCGTGCTGCGTGAGCAACTGCCGCGGCTGTTCCCCGGCGTCAGCTTCGCCTTCCTGCCGGCCGACATCGTCAGCCAGATCCTGAACTTCGGCGCGCCGGCGCCGATCGACCTGCAGATCCGCGGCGCCAATCTCAGCGCCAACTTCGCTTATGCCAACAATCTTCTGGCCAAGGTCCGCAGGATTCCCGGCGTCGCGGATGCGCGCATCCAGCAATCGCCGAACAATCCGACCTTCAACATCGACGTCGACCGCACCCGCGCGCAATATGTCGGCCTGACCGAGCGCGACGTCACCAACAGTCTCGTGGTCAACCTTGCCGGCTCCTCGCAGGTAGCGCCGACCTACTACCTCAATCCTGATAACGGCGTGTCCTATTCGATCGTGATGCAGACGCCGCAATACCAGATGGATTCGCTCAGCGCGCTGCAGACGCTGCCGATCACGGCCGCCGGAAATTCGCAGTCGCCGATCCTCGGCGGCATCGCCGACATCAAGCGCTCGACCTCGAGCGCGGTGGTCTCGCAATACGACATCCAGTCGATGGTGCAGATCTTCGCCACCACCTCGGGCCGCGATCTCGGTGCGGTCGCGACCGACATCCGCCAGGTGATCGCCGACACCGCCAGGGAGGTGCCGAAAGGCTCTTCGGTGGTGCTGCTCGGCCAGGTGCAGACCATGAACAGCGCCTTCACCGGCTTGTTGTTCGGCCTGCTCGGCGCGGTCGTCCTGATCTATTTCCTGATCGTCGTGAACTTCCAGTCCTGGTCCGATCCGTTCGTGATCATCACGGCGCTGCCCGCCGCACTCGCCGGCATCGTCTGGATGCTGTTCGCCACTGAGACGACGCTGTCGGTGCCGGCGCTGACCGGCGCCATCATGTGCATGGGCGTTGCCACCGCCAACAGCGTGCTCGTAATCTCGTTCGCGCGCGAGCGCTACGAAGAGCTCGGCGATCCCATCGCCGCGGCGCTGGAAGCCGGCTTCGTCCGGTTCCGCCCGGTGCTGATGACCGCGCTCGCCATGATCATCGGCATGGCGCCCATGGCCCTGGGGCTCGGCGAGGGTGGCGAGCAGAATGCGCCGCTCGGCCGCGCCGTGATCGGCGGCCTGATCTTTGCAACCTTCGCCACGCTGATGTTCGTTCCCGTGGTGTTCAGCATGGTACACAAGAAGCAAGGCGGCAAAGCCGCCGCCCCTTTGGAGACTCCGCATGTCGCCCACTGAATCCCGCTCCCCGGTGTCGCACCGGAAACTGGGCATTTTCGGCGTGGTGGCGCTGATCGCGGCGGGCCTGGTCGTGGGCACCGGCATCCGTGCCCGCGAGGAGCAGGGCTCCAAACTGAAGGCATGGACCGATGACCAGGCTGTTCCCAGCGTCGCGGTGACGCTGCCTAATGCCAAGGCTCTCAATTCGACCATCGACTTGCCGGGCCGTCTCGAAGCCTATTATCGCGCGCCGATCTTTGCCCGCGTTCCCGGCTATCTCAAGAGCTGGAGCGCCGACATCGGTGCGCGGGTGAAGGCCGGTCAGGTGATCGCCGAGATCGAGGCGCCCGACCTCGACCAGCAACTGCTTCAGGCCCGCGCCGACCTCGCCAGCCAGCAGTCCAGTGCCAGGCTGTCGGAAGCCACCCTCAACCGCCGCAAGACGCTGGTCGCCTCCAACTTCGTCTCCGCGCAGGAGATCGACGAGCGTACCGCCGATCTCTCCAACAAGAACGCGGCGGTTCGCTCGGGCCAGGCCAATGTCGAGCGCCTCGAAGCGCTGGCCGGTTACAAGAAGATCACCGCTCCGTTTGACGGTGTGGTCACGGCGCGCGACACCGACGTCGGTGCGCTGATCAATTCAGGCGGCGGCTCGGGCCCGGCGATGTTCGTGGTCTCCGACATCACCAAGCTGCGCGTCTACATCAACGTGCCCCAGAACTACGTGCCCGCGATCAAGATCGGCGCCAAGGCCGCCATTGTGCTGCCGGAGTATCCGAACCGGACCTTCCAGGCGACGGTGGAAGCCTCCTCGCAGGCGGTTGACGTCGCCTCCGGCACGACGCGCATGCAACTTGGTCTCGACAATTCCTCGGGCGAGCTGATGCCCGGCGGCTACGCCAGCGTGAAGCTCAACCTGCAGCGCGACTCCGCGCCGCTCAGCATTCCCGCCAGTGCGCTGATCTTCAACGGCAGCGGCCTGCGCGTCGCAACCGTCGGTCCGGACGACAAGGTCCTGTTCAAGCCCGTGACCATCGCCCGCGACCTCGGCCGCGAGATCGAGCTCGCCTCGGGAATTGCAGCGGACGACCGCGTCATCACGGCACCACCGGACGGCCTTTCCGACGGCGATCAGGTCCGCGTGACCGGCACTGGTGCCAAGGGCAAGCCGGCGACGGCGTCGGAGACGCAAGCGCCGAAGGGGTAGGGTGAGTTTGTAGGGTGGGTTAGCGAAGCGTAACCCACCACTGTTCGTCTCCGCGCAAGCAAAAGAGGTGGGTTACGCCTTCGGCTAACCCACCCTACGAGACTACGCCACGCGCCACTCCGGAACGCCATCCGCGGCCGTCGTGATCTCGCCCAGCGAACCCACCGGCGTGCGGTCCATGTTCAGCACTTGCGCCAACGTCGCCGTGTCGCCCGCGGGAATCCGCGCCAGCGTGCGCCTGTCGTCTTCCGTCCGCAGCATCACCACGCCATGCTCGACATCGCCACTGCGGCCATAGAGCACCGTAAAGCTCTCGACCTTGCCCATGCCGCTCGGCTCCGTCACGAACTCCGGCACCGCGCGCTTGTTGCGGTCCGCCGCCGCCTGCACGCTCGTCTCCTGTGCCAATGCTTCACGCGGCGGCGCCTTCGACACCACCAGCGCATGATGCTTGGTGACGAAGCCGCCCTGGCCGTAGAGCAGGCCGAGCTTGGCGCCGTCGCGCAGGCGCCGCACCATCGCGCAGGCCGCATGGGTCATGTAGGTGTTGAGCGGCGCCCCGAAGAAGGTGAGGCCGCCTGTTACGGTCGGCTGCACGTCCGCACCCAGGCCCAGCGTCCGCCGCGCCATTTTGGGCACGCACGGGAAGCAGCTATAGAGCTCGATCGCGTCGAAATTCTTGCCGTCGCCGTCGGCGAGATCCATCACGGCCTTCAAAACGGCGTTCTGCGAATGGCTCTCGTAAAACTGGTCGCGCAAAAGATAGTCGCGCGGTTCCTCGGCCGAGGCGCCGCCGAGCGGGTAGACGAGCTTGTCCTCGGCGATGCCTGCCGCACGCGCCCTGGCGAGGCTGGTGAGCAGCAGCGCGCCGCCCATGTTGACGCTAGGGTTGGCAACCATGAGCTTGTTGTAGGGCCAGGCGATCAGGCGGTTGTCCGCGGTCGGCGTCGTGATTTCGTCGGGCGCATAGCGCCGCTTCAGCCAGGCATTTGGATTTTGCGCGGCGGCTTCTGAATAGCGCGACCACAGCACGCCTGACTCCGCCATCGCTTCGCGCGGCGTCTGGTCCCAATACGCCGAGGAGGCGGCCTCGTAGAATGGATACACCGTGACGGGCCGGAACACCCCGAGCTTCTGCGCCAGCGGCTTCTGATACGCTGCGCCGCGTTTCGGCTCCTCGACGTCATGGGCGAACGGCGTCCATGGCAGCTTCGCGCCGGCGCGCTCCGCCTTGGTCGCCGTCGACTGTGCCTCCGCGCCGCAGACAGCGGCAACACTGCATTCACCGCGCGCAATGCGCTTTGCTGCCTCGTGGATATAGCGGATCGGGCTCTCGCCGCCGACGGGGCCGTAATAGCAATGCGCGGGCGAGATGCCGAGTCGTTGCGCCAGCAACTGCTCCGGATCGCGATAGCGCCAGCTCAGGAAGTTGACGACGTCGAGCGATTGCACCTTCCCGAGCAGCTTTGCGCCGGCGTCTGCTTCCGCGCGCAGCAAGGCCTGTTCGAGCAGGTCCAGCGGCTCGAGGCCCTCGGTGATCTCCTTGGGGCGGTCGACGATCTCGCCGATGCCGACGATGACGGGGATGCGGTCTTCGGGGGTATTCTTCTGGTCTGTCATGCTTCAATTCACGATGTCAGTTGTTTCGTCATTGCGAGCGTAGCGAAGCAATCCAGGGTCTTTCCGCGATGGTAGTCTGGATTGCTTCGCTGCGCTCGCAATGACGGTGTGTGGCAATCACTCCGCCACCAGCGAATTCATATGCTCGACGGCTTCGGCGAACTCTTCCTTGAACTCCTGCACCACCGCGCCGGCCGACTTCACGCTGTCGATCAGCCCGACGCCCTGGCCGACGAAGTAACTCACGAGATCGCGCGCCTTGGCATTGCCGCCCGCCGCCGCGCGGTCGATCGCGTTGAAGGCGTCGCGGCTGACGATGCTTTGCAGCGGCATCGGCAATGCGCCGGGGCTCTCGGGTGCGCGGTCCCAGGCATCGGTCCAGACCGAGCGAAGCTGCCGTGCCGGCTTTCCGGTGCGGCCCTTCGAGCGCACCGCATCGCGCGACGATGCCGCGATCATCTTCTCGCGAAAGATCTCCGTGGTCTCCGACTCGACGGTGGCAAGCCACACCGAGCCGGTCCAGGCGCCCGCGGCACCCATCGCCATGCAGGCTGCCATCTGCCGTCCCGTCATGATGCCGCCGGCCGCCAGCACCGGCACGTCGCGGATCTTCTTGATCGCCTTGATCACCTCGGGCACCAGCACCATGGTCGAGACCTCGCCGCAATGGCCGCCGGCCTCGGTGCCCTGGACCACGAGGATATCGACGCCGGCCGCGACCTGGCGCAGCGCGTGCTCCTTGGCGCCGACCAGTGCTGCGACCGGCACGCCGTGCTTCCTGCCCATCTCGATCATGGCCTTCGGCGGCACGCCCAAGGCATTGGCGATCAGGCGGATCGGGTGCTTGAACGAGACCTCCAGCAGCTCTAGCGCGGTCCTGCCATCGAACGGCTGCGGCTGGTTGTCGGCGACCTCGGTGGTCGTGAGTTCGATGTCGAATTTCTTCAGGAGATTGCGCGTGTAGTCGCGGTGCTCCTGAGGCACGCGCGCTTCAAGGCTCTTCCAGGTGACGTCCTTTTCGCCCGCCGTCGAGATGTTTTCGGGGATCAGCACGTCGACGCCGTAGGGCTTGCCGTCGACGTGATCGTCGATCCATTTGAGCTCGCGCTCCAGCGTATCCGGCGTGTGCACGGTGGCACCTAACACGCCAAAGCCTCCGGCCCGGCTGACGGCGGCGACGACATCGCGGCAATGGCTGAAGGCGAGCAGGGGGAAATCGATGCCCAGCATGTCGCAGATCGGCGATTTCATCGTTCCCTCCGGCGGGCCTTCGCGTTGCTGTTGTCGCAATCTTGAGCGAAGGCTCATCGACGCTAGACCATCGTCTTGCGCTATGCCAATCCGGATTTGGCGGCGCATCTTGCGTGCACACGCCGTGTTACGCGAAGCCGCACGCATGGCTCGACAGATGCGGCCTCTGGTGCAGGTCGTCCTCGGCAACGTCGGATGCATGACGCGGCCTCGAGGCCCGCGCCGGACGCAGGGCCGGCAGGGCTTGCCATCGGCCGTCCGTGGGCTAATTAATGCAGACGCATCTTTTCGCCGGAGCCCCCTCATGACCGACACCCCCGCCTACGTGCCGCCCAAAGTCTGGACCTGGAACAAGGAGAACGGCGGGCAGTTCGCCAGCATCAACCGTCCCATCGCCGGTCCCACTCACGACAAGGAGCTGCCGGTCGGCAAGCATCCCTTCCAGCTCTATTCGCTGGCGACGCCGAACGGGGTCAAGGTCACCGTGATGCTGGAGGAGCTTCTGGCGCTCGGCCACAAGGGCGCGGAATACGACGCTTGGCTGATCAGAATAGGCAACGGCGACCAGTTCGGCAGCGGCTTTGTCGACATCAATCCGAATTCCAAGATCCCGGCGCTGATGGACCGCTCCGGCCCGGAGCCGATCCGGGTGTTCGAGTCCGGCTCGATCCTGTTCTACCTCGCCGAAAAGTTCGGCGCCTTCCTGCCGAAGGACATCAAGAGCCGCACTGAAGCGATGTCGTGGCTGTTCTGGCAGATGGGCAGCGCGCCCTATCTCGGCGGTGGCTTCGGCCACTTCTACGCCTACGCGCCGACCAAGATCGAATACGCCATCGACCGTTTCGCGATGGAGACCAAGCGCCAGCTCGACGTGCTCGACCGCCGGCTCGCCGACAACGAATATCTCGCCGGCAGCGAATACACCATTGCCGACATGGCGGTGTGGCCCTGGTACGGCGCGCTCGCCAAGGGGCTGGTCTATGGCGCGGGCGAATTCCTCTCCGTGCAGGACTACAAGCACGTGCAGCGCTGGACCGACCAGATCGCCAAGCGTCCGGCCGTCAAGCGCGGCCGCATGGTCAACCGTGTCTCCGGCGATCCCGCCAGCCAGCTCCACGAGCGTCACGACGCCAGCGACTTCGAGACCAGGACGCAGGACAAGGTCGGCGAGGTGGCCGCGTCGTAGGCGCATCGCTGAACATCGCAGTATTGTAGGGTGGGTTAGCGCTAGCGTAACCCACCTCTTTCGCTTCCCCGGAGACGAACAGTGGTGGGTTACGCTTCGCTAACCCACCCTACGGCAGGGCCGCGCTTGGCGAGACCTCACGCCATGCTCAGCTCGTGGCGTCCCACCACCATCCAGTGCACCTCGTCCGGACCATCCGCGAAGCGCAGGTGGCGGACGTCCTGATACATCTCGGCGAGAGGGGTCCAGTGCGAGATGCCGGTGGCGCCGTGCATCTGGATCGACTGGTCGATGATCTTGCAGGCGCGCTCCGGCACCATGGCCTTGACCATGGAGACCCAGACACGAGCCTCCTTGTTGCCGAGCACGTCCATGGCCTTGGCGGCCTTCAGCACCATGAGCCGCATCGCCTCGATCTCGCAGCGCGCCTGCGCGATGATCTGCATGTTGCCGCCGAGATGGGCGATCTTCTTGCCGAAGGCTTCACGGGTGAGGCCACGCTGCACCATCAAATCGAGCGCCTTCTCGGCCTTGCCGATGGTGCGCATGCAGTGATGGATGCGGCCCGGGCCCAGCCGAAGCTGCGAAATCTCGAAGCCGCGGCCTTCGCCGAGCAGAATGTTCTCTTTGGGCACGCGCACGTTGTTGAAGCGCATGTGCATGTGGCCGCGCGGCGCGTGGTCCTGGCCGAACACGTACATGGGACCGAGCACCTCGACGCCGGGCGTGTCGCGCGGCACCAGGATTTGCGACTGCTGCTTGCTCGGCGCCGCATCCGGATTGGTCTTCACCATCACGATGAGGATCTTGCAGCGGGGATCGCCGACGCCGGAGATGTAATACTTCTCGCCGTTGATGACCCATTCGTCGCCGACGAGCTTTGCTGTGGTCGAGATGTTCTTGGCGTCGGAGGAGGCGACGTTCGGCTCGGTCATGACATAGGCCGAGCGGATCTCGCCGTTCATCAGCGGCTTCAGCCACTTCTCCTTCTGCTCCTTGGTGCCGACGCGCTCCAGCACCTCCATGTTGCCGGTATCAGGCGCCGAGCAGTTCATGCTCTCCGAGGCCAGCGGGCTCTTGCCGAGCTCGGATGCGATATAGGCGTAGTCCAGATTCTTCAGGCCTTGGCCGGTCTCGTCGTCGGGCAGGAAGAAATTCCAGAGGCCTTCCTGCTTGGCCTTGTTCTTGGCCTTCTCCAGCACCTCGAGCTGCTTCGGCGTGAAGCTCCAGCGGTCTTGTTTCCCTTCGCCTGCCTTGGCGAATTCGATCGACATCGGTTCGACGGTGTCGCGGATGAACTTCCTGACGTGATCATAGAGCGGCCGGACCTGGTCCGACATCCTGAGGTCGTTGAGCTCGTCGCCGGGATTGAGGGTGTAGTTGGTGGTGCGGGGAATATAGGTGTGTTTTGTCATTGTTCCTCCCGGGGTCGCTGAGATCGCGTTGACCCGGAGAATAGTCGCAGCGTCGCCAAAGTGCGAGCGCGCATTTTCTAGAGCGAGCCATGCCATGCGATGGAATATCGCAGGGCGTTTGAAATGTTGTTTGAATGGGACGGTTGCCGCGAGCGCTGCTGTCATCGCCCGCGAAGGCGGGCGATCCAGTACTCCGTGACGGACATGATTGAATCGAGAAGCCGCGGCGTACTGGATTCCCCGCCTTCGCGGGGAATGACAGTGTTTGCTGTGGCTAATTCGCCATCCGATGCATGGCGCAGATCTTATTGCCGTCGAGGTCGCGCAAATACGCGATATAGAGGTTGACGCCCGGGCCTTGGCGGATGCCGGGCGGATCTTCGCAAGGAACGCCGCCGGCAGCGATGCCGGCCGTATGCCATGCATTGACCTGCTCCGGCGAGTTGGCGGCAAAGCCGATGGTGCCGCCATTCGCAGGCGTCGCCGCTTCGCCGTTGATAGGCTTGGTCACCGAGAACACGCCGGTCTTGGTGATGTAGAAGATGCGATGGCCGTCGACCCGCGCCGGCCGCACCTCGAGCGTGGACAGCAAATTGTCGTAGAAGGCCTTGGCCTTGTCGAGGTCGTTGGTGCCGATCATCACGTGTGAAAACATTTTGCCCTATTTCCCTCATCTTGTAGCCCGGATGGAGCGCAGCGTAATCCGGGTCTTGTTTGCTTTTGGCCGTCCCGGATTGCGCTGCGCTCCATCCGGGCTACGAGAATCAAAACGCCGTATAGCCGCCGTCGATCACGAACGTATCCGCGGTGTGGTACGACGACGCCTTGCTCATCAGATACACCGCGATGCCGCCGAAATCGCTGGCTTCGCCAAAGCGGCGCACCGGAATGCGCGGCATCACGTTTGCGACGAATTTCTCGTTGGCCATCAGGCCCGAGGTCATGTCGCTCTTGATCCAGCCGGGCAGGATCGCGTTCGCGGTGACGCCGTGGCGCGCCAGCTCAACGCCGAGCGCGCGCACCAGCGCGTTGATCGCGGCCTTGGTCGCCGCGTAGTGCTCGTTGCGGGCGGTACCGAAGATCGAGGCGAGACTCGAAGTCGCCACCAGCCGACCGAAGGGATCGCCCGCATTGGCGCGCTCGGTCATGTGTTTTGCGGCCGCCTGGAACGCGTGGAACACGCCGTCGAGATTGGTCGCAAACATCCCACGCCATTCCTCTTCGGTGCGTTCGATGAAGGAGCGCCGGCCGCCGCCGCCGATGCCGGCATTGGCGAAGCAGCCGTCGACCCGGCCGAACATGTCGAGCGTGGCCTTCATCGTGGCATTGACCGAGGCCGGGTCGGTGACGTCGCAGACCCGCGCGTCGACCTTACCTGATAGCCCCGCCAGGCTAGCGGCAGCGCTGCTGTTCTTGTCAGGATTGCGACCCCAGATCGAGACGTTGCAGCCCTGGCCGGCGAGCGCCTGCGCGATGCCTAGCCCGATGCCGCCATTGCCGCCGGTGATCACGGCGACCCGTCCCGAAAGGTCGAAAAGGTTCATGGCGCGTTTCCTGTTTTTTTGGCATGCGCGCATCAGCCGCTGCGCGCAAGATTGCTTGCTATGCTCTGATCACCATGGACAAGACCGTGCCAAAAATCAAATATGCGCCCCGGCAAAAGTAATTCCGGTCTGCGAAACTGGCGCAGGCCGCAACTCACGAGGAAACCATGCAGTTCAAACACGTCACGCTCGATCTCGATGGCTCGGTCGCGATCCTCAAGCTCGACCACCAGGAGGTGATGAACGCGGTCTCCGTCGACATGCTGGGCGGTCTCGCGGAAGCGCTCGACACGATCGAGGAGAAGAAGGACGAGGTGCGCTGCGTCGTGCTCACCGGCGCGGGGCGGGCGTTCTGCACCGGCGCGAATCTCCAGGGCCGCAACAACCAGTCGAAGAAGACCAAGGCCGGCCTGACGCTTGAGACCGGCTTCCATCCCTTCCTGCGCCGCATCCGCAATCTGCATTGCCCGATCGTGACCGCGGTCAACGGCCCCGCGGCCGGCGCCGGCATGAGCTTCGCGCTGCTCGGCGACATGATTTTATGCGCGCGGTCCTCTTACTTTCTTCAAGCCTTCCGCCGTATCGGCCTGGTGCCGGATTGCGGCTCGACCTGGCTCTTGCCGCGGCTGATCGGCAAGGCACGCTCGATCGAATTGTCGCTGATGGGCGAGCGGCTCCCGGCCGAGAAGGCGCTGGAATGGGGCCTCGTCAACCGCGTCTATGATGACGGCGTGCTGATGGAGGAGGCGATGAAGCTCGCGCATGACCTCGCCAGCGGCCCGACGGTCGCGCTGTCGCTGATCCGCAAGCTCTACTGGGACAGCCCGGAAAATTCCTTCGAGGATCAGCTCAATCTCGAATTCCAGTGCCAGCTCCGCGCCGGCGACACGGATGATTTCCGCGAAGGCGTCGGCGCCTTCTTGGAGAAGCGGCCGGCCAAATTCAACGGCAGGTGATCAAGGGCAAATGATCGAGGCCGAACTCTCCCGCAGCGTTGCGCGCTGGTGCCCGGGCGCAACTGGTGTCGCTGGCGTGGCAAGACTGTCCGGCGGCGCCAGCCAGGAGACCTGGCGCTTCGACATCGTGCATCCCGATGGGCCGATCGGTGCGATCCTGCGCCGCTCGCCGAAGGGGTATGGCGCGGCGCCGACGCGCGCGGCAGGACTCGGTGCGGAAGCGCAGCTGATGCAGCTTGCCTATCAGGCCGGCGTGCCGTCGCCGCGCGTGATGCATGTGCTCGTGCCGGACGACAATCTCGGCACCGGCTTCATCATGCAGCGGGTCGAGGGCGAGACCATTGCGCGCAAGATCCTGCGCGACGACGAGTTCGCGGCGACGCGGCCGCTTCTCGCGCGGCAGATTGGCGAGGTGCTTGCGAAGCTGCACGGGCTGCCGCGGGACAAATTGCCCGAGCTGCGCAGCCGGTCCGCGACCCAGGAGATCGCCGAGTTCGAGCGCGATTATCGCAGTCTGGATTGGCCCAAGCCCGTCTTCGAGCTGGCGCTGCGCTGGCTGCGCGACCACGATCCGGGCCCTGCTGCCGAGACGACGCTGGTGCACGGCGATTTCCGCAACGGCAATCTCATCATCGGCGCCGACGGCGTGCGCGCGGTGCTTGACTGGGAGCTCGCTCATCTCGGCGATCCCATGGAGGATCTCGGCTGGGTCTGCGTTAACTCCTGGCGCTTTGGCGAGATCGACAAGCCTGTCGGCGGGTTTGGCTCGCGTGAGGAGCTGTTCGCCGGCTATGAGGCCGCAGGCCGCAAGGTCGATCCATCACGTGTCAAATTCTGGGAAGTGATGGGCACGCTGCGCTGGGGCATCATGTGCGGCGGCATGATGCAGCGATTTCGAGAAAGTCCGGACCATTCGATGGAACGCGCCATGATCGGACGCCGTGCCTCCGAGACCGAGATCGATCTGTTGCGGCTGCTGGTGCCGCGGGGGAGTTGACCATGCAGGACGAGCCGACCCCGATCGAGCTGACCAAGTCAGTCGCCGATTTCCTCCGCAACGATATCGCGCCGCTGATCTCCGGCCACCAGGCTTTCAAGCTGCGCGTCGCCATCAATATTCTCGATCTCGTGACACGGCAGTTGACGCTGGAGGAGGGGAGCGATGCCGCGGAGGTGGACCGGTTGCGCGCGTTGCTCGGCATGGACGGCGCGGTCACCGACCTCAACCGCGTACTCGCCGAGCGTATTGCGAGCGGCGAGGTCGATCTCGCGACGCCGGGGTTGGCCGAGCATCTGTGGGCGACCACGATGGACAAGCTTGCGGTCGACCAACCGAATTATGCATCGTACAAGCGGGAACTGTCGCGCGGCGGGTAGACCTCTCCTCGTCATTGCGAGGAGCGTAGCGACGAAGCAATCCAGACCGTCTCAGCGGAAAGATTCTGGATTGCTTCGCTACGCTCGCAATGACGGCGTTGATGCAGGCGCGCTACTCTCTTCGCATCGTCATGCCCGGGCTCGTCTCGGGCATCCACGTTCTTCGTGCCGCGCGGTGAGGCGTGGATGGCCGGGACAAGCCCGGGCATGACGGAAACAGCTACTTCCCCATCCATTTCGGCGGCCGCTTCTCCGCAAATGCCTTCGGTCCCTCGATGTAGTCCTGCGAGGCCGCCATCGCCTTCACGGCCGGATAGTCGCGCTGCTGCTCGATCGCCTGCTCCAGCGACACGCCGAGGCCCTTCTGGATCGCCTGCTTTGACGCGCGGATCGACATCGGCGAATTCTTGGTGATCATCTCAGCCCAGCGCAGCGCGGCCGTGAGCGCCTCGCCCTGCGGCACCACCTCATTGACGAAGCCGAGTTCGAGACCCTCTTTGGCGCTGACGTGGCGCGCGGTGAGGATCATGCCCATGGCGCGCTTCAGCCCGATCTGGCGCGGCAGCCGGTGCAGGCCACCGGCGAGTGCGGCGAGGCCAACGCGCGGCTCGGGCAGCGCGAAGGTCGCGTTCTCCGAGGCAATGATGAGGTCGCAGGCTAGCGCGATCTCGAAACCGCCGCCCATGGCCACGCCATTGACCGCGGCGATGATCGGCTTGTCGCAGTCGAAGCGCGCGGTGAGGCCGGCAAAGCCGCCCTTGTCCCAGCCGCGCTTGCCGCCGGCCGCCTGCCACTTCAGATCGTTGCCGGCGCAGAACGCCTTGTCGCCGCTGCCTGTGACGATCGCGATCCACTGCTCGGGATCGGCGGAGAAATCGTCGAACACCTTGTTGAGCTCGAAATGCGCGTCGGTGTGCAGCGCGTTGTAGACCTCGGGCCGCGACAGCGTGACGATCGTGATCGGCCCCTTGCGTTCCACCTTTGAGAATTTCAGCTCCATGGTCGCTCCCGCAGTTTCTCGTGAAGGAATATTGCCGGAATACTACCGCGCCACCGCGCTAGAGCACCATCGAATTGCGCAATGCGCCCTGCGCATCCGGTACGCCTCCCATTGCTTGACTTGGCGACGCTCTTCTTACCTTAATCGTGCGAAGCAAAGCTGCGCCCAGCGCCTTAACGCAAAACGAAAAAACACCCGGGAGAGAGCCGTGGATTTCTCATTGCCTGCCGATCTCGTCGCCTATCTCGCAGAGCTCGACCGTTTCATCGAACGCGAGATCAAGCCGCTGGAAGAGGCCGATGATAATATCCGCTTCTTCGATCATCGTCGCGAATGGGCCCGCACCGATTTCGAGAATGGCGGCCTGCCGCGCCACGAATGGGAAGCGCTGCTGCGCAAGGCCAAGGATCTCGCGGACGCGGCCGGTCATTTGCGATTTCCGGTGCCGAAGCAATATGGCGGAAAGGATGGCTCCAATCTCTGGATGGCCGTGATCCGCGAGCACTTTGCCGCCAAGGGGCTCGGCCTGCACAACGATCTTCAGAACGAGCATTCCATCGTCGGCAACTTCCCCGTCGCTACCATGCTCGATCGCTACGGACGCGACGACCAGAAGGCGATGATCGATGGCTCGATCAAGGGCAAGTACCGCATCACCTTCGGCCTGACCGAGCCAAATCATGGCTCCGACGCCACCCACATGGAAACGCGCGCGGTGCCCGCGACCCGCGACAACGTCAAGGGTTGGATCATCAACGGCGAGAAGATGTGGACGACCGGCATGCACGTCGCCACGCATTGCGCGCTGTTCGCGCGCACCAGCGGCAATGACGGCGATGCCCGCGGTATCACCTGTTTCCTGGTGCCGGCCAAGAGCCAGGGCGTGAAGATCGAAGAGTACATGTGGACCTTCAACATGCCGACCGATCATCCTCGCGTCAGCTTCACGGACGTGTTCGTGCCGGAGGATGCGCTGTTCGGCGAGGTCGGGCGCGGCCTGTCGCTGGCACAATGTTTTGTCCATCAGAACCGTATCCGGCAGGCGGCGAGTTCGTTGGGGGCAGCGGTCTACTGTATCAACGAGAGCGTGAAATATGCGCGCGAGCGAAAACCGTTCGGCAAGGCGCTGGCCGAGAACCAGGCGATCCAGTTCCCGCTGGTCGAGCTTGCGACCCAGGCCGAGATGCTGCGGCTGCTGATCCGCAAGACCGCCTGGGAGATGGACAAGCTCACTGAGGAGCAGATCGAGCGCACGCTCTCCGACCGCGTCTCGATGTGCAACTATTGGGCAAACCGCCTCTGCTGCGAATCCGCCGACCGCGCCATGCAGGTCCACGGCGGCATGGGCTATTCACGCCACAAGCCGTTCGAGCACATCTACCGCCACCACCGCCGCTACCGCATCACCGAAGGCAGCGAGGAGATCCAGATCCGCAAGGTGGCGGGATTTTTGTTCGGCTATATGGGGCCGGGGAAGCATTAGCTGTTATCGCGAGCGAAGCGATCCAAAGTCTTTCCAGAGAGACAGTCTGGATTGCTTCGTCGCAAGGGCTCCTCGCAATGACGGAGGAGAGAGGCGCGCATCCGCCTCCACACCGTCATTGCGAGCGAAGCGAAGCAATCCAGAGATGTCGCCATGGGCGGAGCTCCCGATTGCACCATCGCTTCTCGCAGTCGGCCTAATTCACCCTTCTATCCTTCCCCGCCCAATATGGCTCGCGCAATTGCCGCCGCAAAATCTTGCCTGACGGATTGCGCGGCAGCGCCGGCAGGAACTCCACGCTCTTCGGCGTCTTGAACCCGGCGATGCGCTCGCGGGTGAAGTTGATGATGTCGGTGGCGGTCGCCTGCTTGCCCGGCTTCATCACCACGACGGCCTTCACCGCCTCGCCCCATTTGTCGTCGGGTATGCCGATCACTGCGGCTTCCGCGACGTCGGGATGATCGCACAGCGCGCTCTCGACTTCGGCCGGGTAGATGTTTTCGCCGCCGGAGATGATCATGTCCTTGATGCGGTCGTGGATGTAGAGATAGCCGTCTTCGTCCATGTAGCCGGCGTCACCGGTGCGAAGCCAGCCGTCGCCGCGTAGTGTCGCGGCGGTCGCTTCCGGCAGGTTCCAGTAGCCTGCCATGTTGGAGCCCGAGCGTGTCGCGATCTCGCCGACCTCGCGCGGCGGCAGCGGCTTGCCATCGACATCGAGGATCGCGATCTCGACGCCCGGCAGCGCCTTGCCGGCCGAGCGCATCCGCTCCAGCCCCTCGATATGATCCTCCGGCGGCAGCGCGACGATGGTGCCGGTGGTCTCGGTCATGCCGTACATCTGCACGAAGCCGCATTTGAAGATCTCGATGCATTCCTTCAGCAGCGCCGCCGGGATCGGGGAGGCGCCGTACAGCATGTATTTCAACCGCGAGAAATCGACAGTCCTCGCGCGCGGCTGCCGCACCACGAACTGCATCGCGGCGGGCACCATGAACAGCTTTGTGATGCCGGACTGTTCGAAAAAATCCAGCACTTTTGTCGGATCGAACTCGCGCGCGATCACGCCGCGGGCGCCGTGATAGAGCCCCATCACGCCCCAGCCGGAACCGCCGATATGGAAGATCGGCATCGCGACCAGCGACACGTCGTCGGTCGACCACCGGTTCCACTCCGGCTTGTCCTCGGCATTGCCGGTTTGCACGAGGTTGAGGAAGTTCGCATGCGACAGCATCGCGCCCTTCGGCTTGCCCGTCGTACCCGACGTATAGAGCTGAATCGCGATGTCCTTCGCGTCGATCGGCACCTTGGGATCATCGCCACTCTGTGCATCGCGCCAAGCTGTAAAATCCTGCCATTCCGGCGCGCCACCTTCGGTGGTGATGACGCTGCGCACGCCCGGCAACTGGCCCTTGATCTGGCGGACCAGGGCGATGAACTCAGGTCCCACGAACAGCACCGGCGCTTTGCAGTCGCTCACGATGAAGGCGACCTCGGGGCCCGCGAGCCGCCAGTTCACGGGCGCCATCACCACGCCGGCCTTCATGGCGCCCATCAGCAGCTCGAAATAGATGTCGCTGTTCTTGCCGAGATAGGCGATGCGCTCGCCGCGTCTCACACCCATGGCAATCAGCGCGTTGGCCACTTTATTCGTCTTGACGTCGAATTCGGCAAAGCTGGTGACGCGGCCTTCGAACTCGAAGGCGATCGCGTTGCCGCGGCTCTTGGCGCGCTCGCGCACCACGTCGGCGAGATTGGCCAATGGCTGTGTGGTCATGTTTCTCCCATACCGTCTTGTTCTTATGCTGCGGAGTGTGGCGTCATCCGCAGGGGAAGACAAGACGGGGGAGGTACGCACGCAATTTGGCGAAGACCGGCCATGACCAATCTTCGCCAAAAAGCATTCGGTGGTAATGGGTCCTGGCTTTCGCCAGGACGACTACGTCACCCCCGCTTCGCACGATCCTTTTCGTTCTGCGCCATGATGCTCTCGCGCGCGGTTTTCCAGTCGTCGTCGGTCCAGTCGCGGAGCTGGTAGAAATTGCCGCCCATCGCGAGCGCCTGCGCGCCGTCCATGGCGATGGTCTCGCCGGAGATCCAGTCGCAGCCGCCCGAGATCAGGAACACGGCGACGTTCTGCAATTCCTCCATGGTGCCGACGCGGCCCATCGGGTTCATCGCCTTGGTGCGCGCGCCGGCTTCGTCGCCGGGCTTGATGCGCTTGCTCATGCCCTCGGTCGGGATCTCGCCCGGTGCGATCGTGTTCAGCCGGATGCCGTAGCGGCCCCATTCGGTGGCGAGCGACATCGTCATGGCGTGGATCGCCGACTTGCTCATCGCCGACGGCACCACATAGGGCGAGCCGTTGCGCACCCAGGTCGTGGTGATCGAGACCACGTTGCCGGGCTGCTTCAACGCGATCCAGCGCTTGCCGACCGCTTGCGTCACATAGAACGTGCCGTGCATGACGATGTTGGCGACGGCGTCGAAGCCGCGCGGCGACAGTTCCTCGCTGCGCGAGATGAAATTGCCGGCGGCGTTGTTGATGAGATCGGTGAGGGGGCCGTCGCGAAAGATGGTCTCGATCATCTCCTCGACCGCGAGCGCGTTGCGGATGTCGACGCCGTGGCTGCTCACGCGGCCGCCATACTCGGCCATCAGCTCGGTCGCGGTCTCGTCGCAAACGATCTTGCGCCGGCCGCAGATGTGCACCTCGGCGCCGAGCTGGAGGAAGCGCGCCGCCATCGACTTGCCGAGCCCGGTGCCGCCGCCGGTCACGAGGATGCGCCGTCCCGCCAGAAGATTTTCCTTGAACATGGCTGTTTTCCCCGTTGCGATTGTCGATTAATTGATCGATTGACTAAATCCGGCCGCCGTCGTCCTGTAAAGCGGCAACGAACAAGAACAGCAGGGAACCAGGGGAGAATTCATTCATGGAAGAGCGCGTCTCGATCTCGATCTCGGAAGGCGTCGCCGATGTTCGGCTGGTGCGCGCGGACAAGATGAATGCGCTGGATCAGGCCATGTTCGAGGCCCTTGTCGCCGCAACCGACCGGCTTTCAAAGGACAAGAGCGTACGCGTCGCGGTGCTGTCGGGCGAGGGCCGCGCCTTCTGCGCCGGTCTCGACATGGGGCGTTTTGCCGCCATGAAGGAGAAGGGCGGCAACGGAATTCCGGGTGGCGAAAATCGCGATCTCACCAAACGCACGCACGGCCAGGCGAACTTTGCGCAACAGGCGGTGTGGGGCTGGCGCCAGCTTCCGGTCCCGGTGATCGCGGCGATCCAGGGCGTCGCCTTCGGCGGCGGCTTCCAGCTCGCGCTCGGCGCCGACATGCGCTTCCTGACCTCCGATGCGCGGATGTCGGTGATGGAAATCAAATGGGGCCTGGTGCCCGACATGGCGGGCACGCCGATCCTGGCTTCACTCGTGCGCGACGATATCTTGCGCGATCTCACCTACACCGGCCGCATCTTCTCCGCGCAGGAGGCGATGGCTTACGGTCTCGCCACGCGCATCTGCGACGACCCGCGCGCGAGCGCCCTCGACGTCGCGCGCGAGATCGCGGGAAAAAGCCCCGATGCGATCCGCGCCGCCAAACGCATGCTCAACAATCTCTCGGTCGATCCGGGCCCCGCACTGCTCGCCGAGTCCGTCGAGCAGCAGAAGCTGATCGGCAGTGCGAACCAGACCGAGGCGGTGCGAGCCAATCTGGAGAAGCGCGCGGCGAAGTTTGCGGATTAGCGCAGACCTCATCCCGAGAAGCCGCGAAGCGGCGTCTCGAGGGATGGGCCTCGGGCTCTCATGGTTCGAGACGGCGCCTTGCGCCTCCTCACCATGAGGGGCAACTTCAACAACAATGAAAAACCAACAATGAGCGAAACGTCAAATTTCCTCGGCATCGTCTCCGGTGAGCGCAGCCGCTCCCATGCCGAGGTCGCTGATCGTGCCGATCGCATCGCCGCGGGCCTCAGCCAAATCGGCGTCAGGCAGGGCGATTGCGTCTGCATGTTGATGCGCAACGACATTGCCTTTCTGGAAGCTGCCTATGCCGCGATGCGGCTGGGCGCCTACGGCGTGCCGATCAACTGGCACTTCAAGCCGGAGGAGATCACCTACATCCTGAACGACACCGGCACCTCCGTGCTGATCGGCCATGCCGACATGCTGCATGCCTTGCGCGATGCGATCCCGAAAGGCGTCACCGTGCTCAGCGTGCCGACGCCGCCGGAGATCCTGTCCAACTACAAGATCGATCCCGATCATCTGAAGACGCCGGACTTCGCGATCGATTTCGAACCTTGGCTCGCACAGCACCAGCCCTATGACGGCCCGATCGTGCCGCAGCCCATGAACATGATCTACACCTCGGGCACGACAGGCCATCCCAAGGGCGTACGGCGCAATGCACCGACGCCGGAACAGGCGGCCGCCGGCGAGCGCATGCGCGCGATGATCTACGGGCTGAAGCCCGGGGCGCGCACGATCCTGCCGGGCCCGCTCTATCACTCCGCGCCGAACTCGTTCGCCATCCGCGCGGGAAAACTCGGCGGTGCACTGGTGCTGATGCCGCGCTTCGAGCCCGAGGAATTTCTCGGGCTGATCGCCCGGTACAAGATCGACACGATCTTCATGGTCCCGACGATGTTCATCCGCCTGATGAAGCTGCCGGAGGAGGTGCGCAGGAAATACGACGTCTCCTCGCTGCGCCACATCATTCACGCCGCAGCACCCTGTCCGGCGGACGTCAAGCGCGCCATGATCGAGTGGTGGGGGCCGGTGATCTACGAATTCTACGGCTCGACCGAATCCAGCGCCGTCACCTTCGCGACCTCCGAGGATGCGCTAAGGAAACCCGGCACCGTCGGCAGGATTTCGCCCGGCGCCGAGCTGCGCTTCATCGGCGATGACGGACGCCTGCTGGGCGTAGGCGAGATCGGCGAGATCTATTCCCGCATGGCCGGGATGGCCGATTTCACCTATCACAACAAGCCGGAGAAGCGCGCCGAGATCGACCGCGACGGCTTCATCACCTCGGGCGACGTCGGCTATATCGACGAAGAGGGCTACGTCTTCATCTGCGACCGCAAGCGCGACATGGTGATCTCGGGCGGCGTCAACATCTACCCGGCCGAGATTGAATCCGTACTGCACGCCGTGCCCGGCGTGCATGATTGCGCGGTGTTCGGCATCCCCGATGCCGAGTTCGGTGAGGCGCTGATGGCCGTGGTCGAGCCGCAAGCCGACGTTACGCTCGACGCCGCCGAAATCCGCGCCCGGCTGAAGGCCTCGCTCGCCGACTACAAGGTGCCAAAACACATCGAGATCCGCGCCGGGCTGCCGCGCGAAGATTCCGGCAAGATCTTCAAGCGCCGCCTGCGCGATCCCTATTGGGAGCAGGCGGGGCGGAAGATCTGACGGTGCGTAGTGCGTAGCCCCGGTGAGCGAAGCGATACCCGGGATAATAAGCCCCGGATGTCGCTTCGCTCATCCGGGCTACACACGCCCGTGAATTCGTGAGCGGCTTCGTCGACCGCAACCTCGCTCATCGTGCTATACTCACGGGATCACCGTCTCGCGGATCATCCCATGGCTCCCGTTTCCATCCTGCTCAACCTGCTCTGGATCCTCATCGGCGGCGCCTGGATGGCGCTCGGCTGGCTGATCGCCGCGGTCATCATGGCGATCACCATCATTGGCCTCCCGTGGGCGCGGGCAGCGTTCAACATCGCGGTCTACACGCTGATGCCGTTCGGCTCGCGGGCGGTCAGCCGCTATGAGGTCACCGGTGTCGAGGATGTCGGCACCGGTCCGCTCGGGGTGATCGGCAACATCATCTGGTTCGTGCTGGCTGGCTGGTGGCTGGCGCTCGGCCATCTCCTCACCGCCCTGGCCCTCGCGATCACCATCATCGGCATTCCCTTCGCCTGGGCCCACCTCAAGCTCGCGGGCATCGCGCTCTGGCCGATCGGCAAGGTGATCGTGCCGGCTTAGGGGAACTCGTAAGCGTCCCCGCGGCACATCCTTCGAGACGCCCGCCGTTGGCGGGCCCTCAGGATGAGGGCGGAACACGTGGCTCCACCTGCAACGAATCCCGACGCAACTCAGCCTCATCCTAAGGAGACCGCGAAGCGGTCGTCTCGAAGGACGAGGCGCTTGCTCAGCTCGTAAGACGGGTAGAGCGCCAGCGAAACCCATCAATCCGTCCGCCGATGATGAAGCATGATGGGTTTCGCAAGGGCTCAACCCATCCTACGCGCTGATTCGAAGTGGAGCACGACTGCTTTCGACCGGGCATAGGTATCCTGCCCCTCGGCAATGCGTCAGATTCATTGCAACTTTTTCCCGGCTTCATTGTTGAAGAACGGGAGCGAACGCGGCCGCAATGTGCCGCGGCCGGCTGGCCCTTGGCTCATTGTTATCGGGAGGCGATTGCATGAAGTGGCTTTGTTTGATCGGCTTTGTGGCGGGGGGCGTTGCTTTAATACCCTCACCTTCTGCTTCGGCGATGCCCGCTGCCAAGCCGGACGCACTGGGCGCGTCACAGACTGCCACTATCGAGGTCAAGGGCGGCCACGGGCATGGTGGTGGCCACGGCTGGGGTCATCACGGTGGCCGTGGTCATCATTACGGTTGGGGCAGAGGCCGAGGTCATCATTATGGCTGGCGGCACCATCACCACTGGTGAGCGTCACGATTGTCCCGAGATCGGAGTTGGTACCGATGTTAATGCGGACCGCGAAGCACATCCGGGAGCTTGAGGACCAACCAAGCTCGTAGGATCGGTAGAGCGTGAGCGAAACCCATCAAACCGTCCGCCGATGACGAAGCATGATGGGTTTCGCAAGCGCTCGGCCCATCCTGCACGCTGCGTGCATCAATGCGCATGCGCCCTCAGGGACGAACGCGAATGATCGTATTCCCCTTGCGTCGCCTGGTCGGATTTAAGGCGGCGACGGCATCGTCGAACATCGAGACGTTGCCGATGTTTGTCCGCAATCGTCCGTCCCGCACCCGCTGGACGATCTCACTCAGTTGGGCACGATCGGCCTCGACGACAAAGTCGACCGCCAGGCCGTCGGAGGGTCGCGCCTCTGCGGGCCCGACGATGGTGACCAGTGTTCCTCCGGCTCGAATCAATGCTGCGGACCGCTTCTGGATGTCACCGCCGATGACATCGAACACCAAGTCGACTTTGCCGATGTCTTCCAGGGCATCGTTGTCGAGGTCAACGAACTCCTTCGCGCCGAAGTCGAGCACTGTCTGACGGTCGGCGGCGCGTCCGGTGCCGATGACGTGGGCGCCGGCCTCTCGTGCGAGTTGCGTCACCATCGACCCGACTGCACCGGCCGCGCCGTGTGCGAGGACGCTTTGCCCCGCCTGAAAGCGGCCGTGCTGGAACAGCCCTTGCCATGCCGTCAGGCCCGAGATCGGCAGGCTTGCGCCCACTGTGAAGTCGACGTCGCCCGGGAGCGGCGCGAGATTGCGTGCCTCGATCGCCACATACTCGGCGAGCGTGCCGTCGCGATACCAGTCCGCGAGGCCAAACACCCGCTGTCCTACCGACAACCCCGTAGTGCCATATCCGAGAGCGGTGACCACTCCAGCCAACTCGTGCCCAGGGATCGACGGTGTTCGGTCACGCTCGAGGCGATCGGTCCAGGTCGAGGGCCACGTCAGCTCGGTCGGAACAAATCCCGACGCATGAACCCGAACAACGACATCGTTTATCGATGCCTGCGGCTCGGGCCGCTCCACCAGCTTCATCCCGGCCGTTCCCGGGGCCCGTTCCCTCACAACGATCGCCTTCATAGGATTATCTCCTCGGTCATTGTCTGTTGATGCAACTGTTGCAGGCAGCGTAAGCACAACGGCTATCCACAAACTGCCGGGCAGTGTGGAAGTGCCCGCGATCTGCGCTGTCTGCATTGACCGGCTCGTACTGAGACTGCCGATCGGGTTCGCTTCGGTCGCGGTACTAGCAGCTAGATGCGTCGCGCCTGGTCATGAAACCAGTACCAAGATTGCAAATTCTGGCTGTACCAAGCGCATTCAGGCGGCGCTTAGCTTGAGCGCGTAGGATGGGGAGAGCGCCAGCGGCCCCCATCGATCCGTCCGCCAGTGACGAACCAGGAAGAGTTTCGCAAGGGCTCCAGATTAAGACGACGATGCGATCCCTTGTTCCAACAACACTCTGGCTGCCTCGCGGTTAGCCTCGACGATGGCGGGATCACGCGTTGACTGTGCGATCACGAGCGAGCCTTCGAACAGCGACAGGATCTGGATCACGGCCCTTTCGGGTTTGCTCAATGACAAGGGCTCAACGAGTGACGCAACGAAGTCGTGCAACTTTGTAAAATACGCTGCGATGGTCGCCTCTACGCCCGGGGAGTTTGCCTCCGGGCCGAATTCGGCCATTCCTTTGGCGAACGGACAGCCGCGGAACGAAGGCGCAAGGAGCGGTTGTTCGAGTGCGTCGAAAACAGCGAGAACGCGCTCCACTGGCGTGAGACCGGCTCGCTCGGTGGAGGTCGAAAGCATCTGAAACCAGACGGCGCTCTTGTAGCGCAGATAAGTGGCGATGAGGTCGGCCTTCGAGGGAAAGTGCTTGTAGAACGTCATCTTGGCCACGCCGCTTTCGGCGATGATCCGGTCGATTCCGACGGAGTTGATGCTGAACCGGTAAAACAGGTCTGACGCCGTCTTCAAAATGCGCTCGCGCGGGGCGAGCGCATCGAGCGGTTGAATATCCACGTCCACGAAATCAAGCAGCGTGCTCATCGATCGTCCTTAACCGAGCCGTATGCGTCGCTGGACAGACTATTCTGTCAATCTAGGGATTGCAAAGACATACAGGTCTGTCTATAGATTCATTATTCCTTGGATTTCAGAGAAAGATCGTGAGATGAGCGGAAAAGTTGTGGTTGTGACGGGTGCGAGCAGTGGTTTTGGGAAACTCACCGCCTTGGAGCTCGCAAAGCGGGGTCACACGGTGGTTGCTGCCATGCGCGATGTCGCAGGAAGAAATGGCCGTGTTCGCGACGAGCTTGTCGAAGCGGCAAAGGCTGAAGGGCGTGCGCTCCAGGTCCTCGAGATGGACGTCGCCGACGAACAATCCGTCAACGCCGCGATCGCGGAAGTCGTCCGGCAGCACGGCCGGGTCGATGCCCTGGTCAACAACGCGGGAATGATGCCCGTCGGCGTCACGGAAGCCTATACGGTCAAGGATATCGAAGCGCAGTTCGCCGTGAACTTCTTCGGCGCCGTTCGTACCGATCGTGCCGTTCTGCCGCACATGCGGGCTGCCGGCAGCGGCGTCCTCGTCCATGTCACGTCGCTCATGGGGCGGGTGGTCTTCCCGTTCTTCGGTGTCTATTCCGCCAGCAAGTTCGCGCTCGAAGCCCTCGCGGAAGCCTACCGCTACGAGCTTTCGAGCTTCGGTGTGGATTCGGTCATCGTCGAGCCAGGCCCGTTCCCGAGCAACCTTCTTCCATCCAGCCCTGAACCCTCCGACCAAGACGTGCTGAAAACCTATGGCGGTGTTGCGGCGATCCCGGGTCAGATCAAGCAGCACTCCAACGATGGAAACGACCCGCAGAATCCGCCGCAGCCCCAGCTCGTCGCGAATGCGATCGCGCAGCTGGTCGAGGCCACGGAACGGCGGCCTCTGCGGACGGTCGTGATGCCCGAAGGCATGGATCTCGGTGTCCAGCGTCTGAACGAGGCCGTCGCCCCGATTCAGAACGACCTTCTTCGCGCGCTCGGCATGGCGAGTATGATTTGACGCGAAGGCGATAAGCACACTGTACAGCTCGTAGGAAGGATAGAGCGTGAGCGAAACCCATCACCGTCCGCCGATGACGAAGCATGATTGGTTTTGCGAGCGCCAAACCCATCCTACGCGTGCTGACGACCCATGGCAGAGAAAGACCACTTGGAGTAGAGTAGCGGCGCCGGATATTTTCAACGGAGCCCGAGATGTCCTTTCTCAAGTTTGGGATCGGTTTGTTGGCCGTCCTTGCGACGAGTGGATTTTGTGCGGCCCTCGCGGAAGATAGTTCACTTGAATACAAGCGCGTGACGGCGACCGAACTGAAGTGGAGCCCGCTGCTTTCGATGCCTAAGGGGACGCAATCGGCGGTGCTACACGGCAATCCGGGCAAGCCGGGCCTCTATACCGTTCGACTCAAAGTACCGGCGAATTCCAAAATGCCTGTGCACTCTCACCCCGATGAACGCGTTCGCGTCATCATTTCGGGGACGTACTATTCTGCGCTGGGCGACAAGGTCGATGCATCGAAGCTCCTGAGCTTTCCCCCCGGTACGTTTTCGCACGTGCCGCCAAAGGTGTGGCAGTTTGCGGAAACCAGGGACGAAGAGGTGATCTTCGAGATTACCGGGATTGGACCGACAGGCATCGACTATTTGAACGCCGAGGATGATCCTCGAAAGCAAAAATAACGTTGGTCGACCTGCCGAGCGCTTCAGCACTCGTAGGATGGGTAGAGCGCAGCGAAACCCATCAATCCCTCCGCCGCAGACGAAGCATGATGGGTTTCGCAAGCGCTCTACCCATCCTACGCGGCCCAAGGGAGAGCGGATGGCTCTCTCACACCATAGCCATGTCCGCTCGTGGCAGTGGGTGGGGCGCTCAGTCGACGCCGAGCACACCATTCCTCGCGTTGCCCGACAAGCAAAACACGCCACGTGCAGGTCAAGCACCGGGCCGTCGAATATTCTGATTGACCGAATTCTTCTCTTCGGGTAAACCGCAGCCATCCCGGCCCGCTAAAAAGGGCGTTTCGCGATCGTCACGATACGTGAGCCGGGATGCGATGGACGCGGCAGCGCCGGCGCGTGACGAGGTGGCAGGGCGGGCTATGCCTGTGAGCCATCGCGATCCGCGCGAACGACCCGGCGCGGTCACAGCGGTTCTTTTCGGCTTCGGTGGCGAGCACGCGCAAGCTTCCGGAGCTCCGGGGAGGGACGTCCGCGGACGGCAAAAGCGTGTGGTCCTGACGCCCGGGGTCTGTGCGTCAAGGCTTGCGGTGATGTGCGGCCCGACCGGGTGCGCGCATCGATCATCCGCAAGGCGACGGGGGCAATAGTGCATCGCTCCCCGGGGAGAGCGCGCCATAAGCCGTAAAACCATTGCGCAGGGAAGGCCGGATGTTCCGGCATCACCTGTGGTCACCCCCGCGTGCGTTTTTCGCGTGCGGACCCTGGGTGCCAGCCGGCGCCCGGCCTTCCCTGCGCCCTTTCTTTGCGATGAGGGCGAAACGGACAGCAAAACTCGGGCGCCCGCGCCGCGAGACCGCGGATGTGTGCAGTGACGAGTTGCAGGCAAATCTCTCGTGCCCGGGACACGAACGGCGCCGGTGGTGTGCGCCGCCACCAAGTTCACCTTGCACTGCGGCAGAAGAATATCGCACACTCGACCGGGCCGGGGAGCCATAGGGAGCTCTACAAGGGGAGCCGAGCCATGTCCCTCCAGACATTACCATCCGACACCGCCGACCAACGCAACAACCGCCCCGAGGATGTCCAGGCGTTGGAGGCGGATGCGCGCCTGCGGGACGATATCCGCCTGCTCGGGCGCATCCTCGGCGACACCGTGCGCGACCAGGAGGGCGCCGAATTGTTCGACCTGGTCGAGCGCATCCGGCAGACCTCGATCCGATTCCACCGCGATGAGGACCGGCTCGCCCGTCGCGAGCTCGAGCAGATCCTCGACAGCATGTCGACCTCGGAGACGGTGCGGATCGTCCGCGCCTTCAGCTATTTCTCCCACCTCGCCAACATCGCCGAAGACCAGAACAACATTCGCCAGATGCGCGCCAACAAGGGCGGCGGCTCCGGCGTGCTGGCCGAGACGCTTGCCCATGCCAGGGCTGCGGGCATCGGCGCCGATGCCCTGCGCAACTTCTTCAAGAGCGCGCTGGTCAGCCCGGTCCTGACCGCGCATCCGACCGAGGTCCGCCGCAAGAGCACGATGGACCGCGAGATGGAGGTCGCCGCCCTGCTCGATCGTCGCGAGCGTGTCGCGCTGACGGCGGAGGAGGCCGCCGCAAGCGACGAGCAGCTCCGCCGCGAGGTGCTGACGCTGTGGCAGACCAATCTGCTGCGCCGGACCAAGCTCACCGTGCTCGATGAGGTCGCCAACGGCCTGTCGTTCTACGATTACACGTTTCTGCGCGAGGTGCCGCGGCTGGTCAACACGCTGGAGGACCGGCTGGAGGAGGGCGGCGAGCAGGCGGCCGGCGAGCTCGCCTCGTTCCTGCGCATGGGCAGCTGGATCGGCGGCGACCGCGACGGCAATCCCTTCGTCACCGCCGACGTGATGCGCGGCACGCTGCGGTTGCAGTCGAGCCGGGTGATGCAGTTCTATCTCAATGAGCTGCACGTGCTCGGCTCCGAGCTGTCGATCGCAGCGCATCTCGCCGACGTCTCCGAGGAGCTGCGCACGCTCGCTGAGCGCTCGCCCGATACCTCGCCGCACCGGAGCGGCGAGCCTTATCGGCTTGCGGTCTCGGGCATCTATGCGCGCCTCACCGCCACGGCCGAAATGCTTCAGGTCGAGATCACGCGCCGGCCGGTCGGCAAGGGCGCGCCCTATGACAGCGTCGGGGAGTTCAAGGCCGATCTCGACGTGCTGCACCGCTCGCTGATCTCCAACAACGCCGGCGTCATCGCCCGCGGCCGGCTGCGGCTGCTGCGCCGTGCGGTGGACTGCTTTGGCTTCCATCTGGCGCGGCTAGACATCCGGCAGAACTCGGCGGTGCACGAGCGCACCATTGCCGAGCTGATGGATGCCGCCAACCCCGGCATGTCCTATCTCGCGCTCGGCGAGGACGCGCGCATCTCGCTGCTCACCAACGAGTTGCGCTCGACGCGCTCGCTGGTGTCGCCGTTCGTCAAATACAGCGACGAGACCATGGGCGAGCTCAATGTCTTCCATGCGGCCGCGGAGGCGCATGCGAAGTTCGGCTCGGATGCCATCCCCCAATGCATTATCTCGATGTGCAAGAGCATGTCCGACATGCTCGAGGTCGCGGTGCTCCTGAAGGAGGTCGGCCTCGTTCATCCCTCCGGGCGCAGCGCCATCAACATCGTGCCGCTGTTCGAGACCATCGAGGATTTGCAGGCGTCTTCCACCATCATGGACCGCATGCTCTCGCTGCATGATTACCGCCGGCTGGTCGACAGCCGCGGCAGCGTGCAGGAGGTCATGCTGGGCTATTCCGACTCGAACAAGGATGGCGGCTTCGTCACCTCGGGCTGGGAGCTCTACAAGGCCGAGATCGGCCTCGTCGATGTGTTCGAGCGCCACGGCGTGCGCCTGCGTCTGTTCCATGGCCGCGGCGGTTCGGTCGGCCGCGGCGGCGGCCCGAGCTACGATGCCATCATCGCCCAGCCCGGCGGTGCGGTGAACGGCCAGATCCGCATCACCGAGCAGGGTGAGATCATCTCGTCGAAATACTCCAACGCCGAAGTTGGCCGCAACAATCTGGAGATCCTTGCCGCCGCGACGCTGGAGGCGAGCCTGCTGCATCCGCGCCAGAGCGCGCCGCGGCGCGAATATCTGACCGCGATGGACGAGCTTTCAAGTCTCGCCTTCAAGGCCTATCGCGGCCTCGTCTACGAGACCGACGGCTTCGTCGATTATTTCTGGGCGTCCACCGTCATCAACGAGATCGCGACGCTGAATATCGGCAGCCGCCCGGCCTCGCGCAAGAAGACCCGGGCGATCGAGGACCTTCGCGCCATCCCCTGGGTGTTCTCCTGGGCGCAATGCCGCCTGATGCTGCCCGGTTGGTACGGCTTCGGCAGTGCCGTCGAGCAATGGATCGCGGAGCATCCCGACAAGGGCATGCCGTTCCTCAAAGAGCTCTACAAGGAATGGCCGTTCTTCCGCATGCTGCTGTCGAACATGGACATGGTGCTGGCGAAAAGCTCGATCGCCATCGCGTCGCGCTATGCCGAGCTCGTGCCCGACGAGGCGCTCCGCGAAAAAATCTTCGGCCGCATCCGCCGCGAATGGCATTCCTGCATCGAGACGTTGCTGGACATCATGGGCCAGGACCGTCTGCTGCAAGGCAATCCACTGCTGGAGCGCTCGGTGCGCCACCGCTTCCCCTATCTCGACCCGCTCAACCATGTGCAGGTCGAGCTGCTGAAAGAGCACCGCGCGCAGAATCCGGACGAGCAGGTGCTGCGCGGGATTCAGCTGACGATCAACGGGATCTCGGCGGGGTTACGGAATACGGGGTAATTCAGGCCCGTCGTTCCGGGGCGATGCGAAGCATCGAACCCGGAACCTCGAGATTCCGGGTTCGGCTCTGCGAGCCGCCCCGGAATGACGGCGGGTCGTTCAACAGAAATGCGCGCCCTGCGTCTCCACATAGACCGCATAGAGCGACTGGCTCGCGGTCATGAACAGGCGGTTGCGCTTCTTGCCGCCGAAGCAAACGTTGGCGCAGGTCTCGGGCAACAGGATCTGCCCGATGCGCGCGCCGTCGTTCGGCGCGAACACCTGCACGCCGTCATAGCCGGGGCCAACCCAGCCGGCGCCGACCCAGATATTGCCCTCAGTGTCGACCCGCAACCCATCGGGAAAGCCTGATTTGCCGTCGAGCTTCATGTCGATCAGCTTCTTCGGGTTCGACAGCTTCGCCCCGTCGATGTCGTAGGACCACACCACGTTCTCGGCTTGCGGATAATGCGTGATGCCGGTGTCGCAGACATAGAGCTTCTTGTAGTCGTGACTGAAAGCGATGCCGTTCGGCTTGAACGGCTCGTCGGCCACCTTCGCGACCTGGCCGCTCTGCGGATCAATGCGATAAACCGCTTCCTTCTGATACGGCTGCAGCGAACCGGTGTTGGCAAGCTTGCCCTCATAGATGCTGATCGCGCCATAGCCGGGATCGGTGAACCAGATCGCCTTGTCGTTGGGATGCACCACCATGTCGTTCGGGCCGTTGAGCGGCTTGCCACCGGCTTGCTCGGCCAGCGTCGTCACCGCACCGTCGTGCTCGTAACGGACGAGGCGGGTGCGCTCGGCACTGAGTTGGCGCCCCTCGGTGTCGAAGGAGTTGCCGTTGGCCTCGTTCGACGGCTTGTGGAATTGCTCGGAGATATGGCCGTCGTCGTCGAGGTAGCGCAGCTGCCGGTTGGCGGGGATGTCGCTCCAGACGAGATATTGCCCCTGCGCATTCCACGCTGGCCCTTCCGCCCACAGGCAGCCGGTATAGAGCCGCTTGATCGCGGTGTTGCCGACCTTGGCCTTGAAGCGCTTGGGATCGATGGCAATGATGTCAGGATCGGGATAGCGCTGCGGCTCGGCATTGGCGCCGAAGTCGCGGGCGTCCGCGTTCGAGGCGAGCAGGGCAGACGCGGCGACAGTCGCGGCGCCCTTGAGCAGCGTGCGGCGGGCGAGGCCGCTGCTTGCAGTCGTGTCGTCGGAGTTGGTCAGTATTCTTGTCATGGTTTCCTCCCAAAATTGTGTTGGGAGGAAATGATCCGCCAGCAATCGGGCGTAAAGCGGAGCGATCTCCGGAGTAAGATAACCGGAGATCGCAGGGCAGAGATGCCGCAAATGCGGTCCGACGGGATTCCTTACACGGGATCCCAAGGGAAGATGTCGGCGGAGCGGTCGAGCTTGTAGAACGATCCCTTCAGCGCCGGCATGCCATGTTCCGCGATCGACTGCGGCGTCCAGCCTTCGCTCCTGTGCACCGAGCGCAGCGGACGGTTCTGGCTGAACAGGAACAGCTCGTTCATGCGTGCCCCAAAGATCTGCCCGGAGACGTCCTTGGCGGCATCGGAGAGCAGATAGGCGCAGACCGGCGCGATCTTCTCCGGGCCCATCTGCTTGATCTTCTCGACGCGCGCCTTCTCGGCTTCGGTCTCGGTCGGGATGGTGCCGATCATGCGGGTCCAGGCGAACGGCGAGACGCAGTTGGAACGGACGTTGAAGCGGCCCATGTCGAGCGCAATCGACTTCGACAGGCCGACGATGCCGAGCTTGGCGGCGGCGTAGTTGGCCTGGCCGAAATTGCCGATCAGGCCGGAGGTCGAGGTGAAATGCACGAACGATCCGCTCTCCTGCTCGCGGAAAATTCGCGCTGCCGCGTGCGAAACGTAGAACGAGCCCATCAAATGCACCTTGATGACGGCCTCGAACGCTTCCACGCTCATCTTGTGGAAGATCATGTCGCGCAAAATGCCCGCATTGTTGACCACGCCGTCGAGCCGCCCGAAATGATCGGTCGCGGTCTTCACGATCTTGCTCGCGGGGATGGCCTCGGCCACCGACTCGAAATTGGCAACCGCGGTGCCGCCGCGCTTCTTGATCTCCTCGACCACTTCCTCGGCGGGCGCGGCGCTCGTGCCGGCGCCGTCAGCGGCGACGCCGGGATCGTTGACGACGACCTTGGCACCCTCGCCAGCGCAGAGCAGCGCGATCTCCCGCCCGATGCCGCGGCCTGCGCCGGTGACGATGATGACCTTGTCTTGCAGTGATTTCGTCATTTGGGTTCTCCTGTTGTCTTACCTCGCCCCGCTTGCGGGGAGAGGTGGGGGGGGGGCGCACAATGCGTGCGCGGGGCGGGGGGGGGGCCGCGGGGGCCGGGGGGGGGGGGGGGCGCCCCCCCCCCCGCTGGCGGGGCGCGGGCGGACCCCACCCACCAGGCCACCCGGGGGAGGGGGGACTCTCCGCGAGTCCGAGTGTGTGGAAGCAGCCCCTCACCCCAACCCTCTCCCCGTAAGAACGGGGAGAGGGAGAGGCGAGCAGCTCATTACCTCTCGTTCGTAAACACGATCGTGCCCGACGCGGCGAACATGCCGCCGACGCCGTGACACACCGAAATCTTCGCATTCGCGACCTGCGCTGGCGCAATACCGCGCATCTGCCGCACGCTCTCCTGAAGCGCATACATGCCGTACATGCCCGAATGCATGTAGCTCAAGCCGCCGCCATTGGTGTTGAGCGGCAGCTTGCCGCCTGGCCGCGTGTTGCCGTCGGCGATGAACTTGCCGGTCTCCTCGTGCGGCATGAAGCCGAGATCGCCGAGGCCGAACAGCGGCAGATGCGCAAACGCGTCGTAGATCATGAGATGGTCGACGTCCTTATGCGCGATGCCGGCCTCCCTGAACGCTAGGGGCCCCGCGGTCTTGAACGCGCGCGAGGAGTTGAACGTCTCCATCTGGCTGACCATCGGCGTCTCCACGCTCTCGCCGGTGCCCATGATGTAGACGGGCTTGCGCGGAAAATCCCTGGCGCGGTCGGCCGAGGTCAGGATCAACGCGCCGCCGCCGTCGGTGACGAGGCAGCACTGCAGCAGGCGGAACGGATAGGCGATCATGCGCGAGTTGAGGACGTCCGCGACCGTGATCGGATCCTTCATCATCGCGCGCGGATTCTTCGCCGCCCATTCCCGCTGCACCACCGCGACCGAGGCGAGTTGCTCGTGCGTGATGCCGTAGGTCTTCATGAAGCGCAGCACGGGGATCGGGAACATGCTGGGGGGGCCATAGACGCCGAACGGCGCCTCGAACTGGCCTTGCAGGCTGTCGGCGGGGATCGAACGCGGTGCCTTGCCGATCATCGACTTGCCGCTCTCGGCATGGGTGATCAGCACCGTCTTGCAGAGGCCGGCCTCGATCGCCGCGGCGGCATGGCGGACATGCAGCATGAACGAGCAGCCGCCGACTGAGGTGCCGTCCACCCAGGTCGGCTTGATGCCGAGATAGTGACAGACCTGCTGCGGCGTTTCGACCGCGGTGGCGAAACCGTCGATGTCGGACAGCTTCAGCCCGGCATCGGCGATGGCATTGAGCGCCGCATCCGCGTGAAGCTGGAGCTGCGAGGCGTTGGGGATGACACCGAGTTCGGTGGTCTCGGCCGCGCCGACGACGGCAACCTGGTTGCTGCGCATGGTCTATCCCTTCGCCGGACGGAATACGGGGAGGGTGACCTTGTCGTCGAGCGCCTCGAAGGCGACCTCGAGCTTCATGTCGAGCTCGAGCGCCTCCGGCGTCTGCGGGCAGTCGATGATGTTGCTCATCATCCGCGGCCCCTCGTCGAGCTCGACCACGGCGATGGCGTAAGGCGGCGTGAAGCCGGGCGCGGCGGGACGGTGATTGATCACGTAGCTGTAGAGAAAGCCCTTGCCGCTCGCCTTGAAGATGCTGACCTTGCGCGAGGCGCAGGACGGGCAGAACGGGCGAGGCGGGAAATAGACATGCGCGCAGGCGTCGCAGCGCTGCAGGCGCAACTCGCCCGCCTTGGTGCCGTCCCAGAAATGCTGGGCCTCCGGCGTCGGTTTCGGTCGCGCGCGCTGCGGTTCGGCCATCTCGGCAGGTCCTCCCAAGGCCAAGCGACGCCCGGCTGTTGCGATCTTGATGCGACAATCGACCATGGCGCGTCAACGGTCCAGCAATGCGCGTGCATGCCATCATGCGCACAATGCTTGTGTCGAAGTGAGGCAGCGCTATACATTGCGCGCAAATATTCCGTGAGACAGACATGCCCGATTTTTCGACACTGAAGAAGCTCGCCGAAGACCTCGAAAGCGGCCGCACCACCTCCCGCAAGCTGGTCGAGGCTTGCATCGCCAAAATCGCCGATCCGGCCGGCGAGGGGCAGCGTGCCTTCATCCATGTCGACAAGGACGCCGCGCTTGTGGCGGCGGATGCGATGGACGGTTTGCGCAAGGTGAAGGCGGCGCCGTCGCGCTACGCCGGTATCCCGGTCTCGATCAAGGATCTCTTCGACATCAAGGGCCAGGTGACGCGCGCCGGCTCCCGCGCTCTGGACGATTCCTCGCCGGCCGAACAGGATGCCCCCACGGTGGCGCGGCTGCGCAAGGCCGGCTTCGTCGTGATCGGGCGCACCAACATGACCGAGTTCGCCTATTCCGGCATCGGCATCAATCCGCATTACGGCACGCCGAAGGGCGCCTGGAACCGGGCCGAGGGCCACGTGCCCGGCGGTTCGTCTTCGGGTGCCGCGGTCTCCGTGCTCGACGGCATGGCGCATGGCGCGCTCGGCACCGACACCGGCGGCTCCTGCCGGATTCCGGCAGCCTATAACGGCATCGTCGGCTACAAGCCGACGCAGCGGCGCGTGCCGCTCGACGGGGCTGTGCCGCTGTCGTTCTCGCTCGATAGCATCGGGCCGCTGGCACGATCGGTCAGTTGCTGTGCCATTCTCGACGCCGTGCTCGCCAACGAGCCGATCGCGCCGCTGAAGCCTCGCCCGGTCAAGGGCATGCGGCTGGCGGTGCCGACCACGATCGCGCTCGACGACCTCGATGCGGCAGTGGCCGGGACATTTGAGCGGGCGCTCAAGACCCTTGCCGATCACGGTGCGATCATCGAGCGCATCGAGATGGCCGAATTCCACGACATCGGACCGATGAACGCCAAGGGCGGCTTTGCGGCTTCCGAAAGCTATGCCTGGCATCGCTACCTCCTCACGTCCAAGGGCGACGTCTACGATCCCAGAGTCTCCGTGCGCATCATGCGCGGCGAGGCGCAGAGCGCGGCGGACTACATCGATCTTCTCAACGAGCGCCGCTCGCTGATCGCCCGCGTCAATGCGCGCATCGCTCCCTATGACGCGCTGGTGCTGCCGACCACCGCCAACACGCCGCCGAAAATTGCGGATCTTGCCGACGACAAGGCGTTCACCAGGGAAAACCTGCGGGCGCTCCGCAATTGCACCCTGATCAACATGATCGACGGCTGCGCCATCTCGCTGCCTGCGCATCGCGAGGGCGAGATTCCGGTCGGCCTGATGCTGGCGGGCGCGGGCGGATCGGACCGCCGTATCTTCGAGCTTGCTGCCGGCATGGAGGCCGTAATTCGTGTTTGACCTGACTTTCACCGTCGACGCCCAGGACACCACCACGCCGCTGACGCTGGCGATCGACCAGATGGTCATCGCCGGCTGGACCGGCCGCGATCCGGTCGCGCGCGACAAGCACATTGCCGAGCTGCAGGAGATGGGTATCGCCCCGCCAGCCTCGACGCCGATCTACTATCGCGCCTCGGCGCGGCGCCTGACAATGGAAGACAGCATCGAGTGCACTGGCGGCGATTCCAGCGGCGAGGTCGAGTTCGTGCTGATCGGCTGGCAGGGTCGCATTTTCGTCGGCTGCGGCTCCGACCACACCGACCGCAAGGTCGAGGCCTACAACGTCACGGTGTCCAAGCAGATGTGCGACAAGCCGATCTCCTCAACGCTGTGGGAGCTCGAGGACGTCATCGGCCATTGGGACAGGATGATCCTGCGCTCCTGGGCCACCATCAAGGGCGAGCGCGTGCTCTACCAGGAGGGCACGCTGGACGCGATGCTGCCGGTCGTCGACCTGATCGCGCGCGGTTTCGAGGGTGGAAAATTCCCCGACGGGTGCGCCATGTTCGGCGGTACGTTTGCGGCGAAAGGCGGTATCCGCCCCGCCGACCGTTTCGATTTCGAGCTGGAAGATCCCGTGCTGAGGCGGACGATCAAGCACGGCTACGACGTGGTGACGCTGCCGGTGAGGGGCTAAGGTCTCTCCGCACTGTCATTGCGAGGAGCTCTTGCGACGAAGCAATCCAGACTGGTTCCGCGGAGGGATTCTGGATTGCTTCGCTGCGCTCGCAATGACGGGGGCGAGAGTCGGAAATCGGGTGGTAGAGGACGGGGCGGTCCTGCGAAGATCAGAGCCATGACAGCTACAGCACGCAAATCGCGTCAATCTGCGGCAGCCGACCCCGCCGCCCATGTCGATACCCTCGACTGGCCCCAGATCACCGCCGAACTCGACACGCACGGCTGCGCTGTCCTGAAGGGCCTGCTCACGCCGGACCAATGCCGCGCCGTCGCCGCGCTCTATCCCGACGACGCCAACTTCCGCAGCCGCATCGTCATGGGCCGCCACGGCTTTGGCCGCGGCGAGTACAAATATTTCTCCTACCCGCTGCCCGACCTGATCGCGCAATTGCGCCCGGCGCTCTACGCGCATCTCCAGGGCGTCGCCAATCGCTGGAACGAGGCGATGGGAATCGACATCCGCTACCCCGCCGAACACGCAGCGTTCCTGAAGCGCTGCCACCAGGCAGGGCAGGCGCGGCCGACGCCGCTGCTGCTGCAATATGAAGCCGGCGATTTCAACTGCCTGCATCAGGATCTCTATGGCGAGCACGTGTTCCCGCTGCAGGTCGCGATCCTCTTGTCCGAGCCCGGCCGCGATTTTGCCGGCGGCGAGTTCGTGCTGACCGAGCAGCGCCCGCGCATGCAGTCCCGTGCCGAGGTGGTTCCGCTCGCGCAGGGCGACGCGGTCGCCTTCGCTGTGCATCACCGTCCGGTGCAGGGGACACGCGGCACCTACCGCGTTAATCTCCGCCATGGCGTCAGCCGGATTCGCTCTGGCCAGCGCCACACGCTGGGTGTGATCTTTCACGATGCCAAATAAGCGCTGCCGCTGATGGCGGATTTGTTCGATAGCGTCGCCGAAGCGCAGCCGTCGCGCGAGGAGATCGCCGACGGCGCCGTGCTGTTGCGCGGCTTCGTCAAGCCGATCGAAAGCGAGTTGATCGAAGCCGTGCGCGCCATCGTGGCGCAGTCGCCGTTCCGCCGCATGACCACGCCCGGCGGTCATTTGATGTCGGTCGCCATGACCAATTGCGGCGAGCGCGGCTGGATCACCGATCATACCGGTTACCGCTATGATCCGATCGACCCGAAAACCGGTGCGCCATGGCCCGCCATGCCGTCCGTGCTGCGTGATCTCGCCGGCCGTGCGGCCGAGCAGGGCAGTTTCAAAGACTTCGCGCCCGATGCCTGCCTCGTCAACCGCTACGAGCCCGGCACGCGGCTGTCATTGCATCAGGACAAGGACGAGCTGGATTATTCGGCGCCGATCGTCTCGGTCTCGCTCGGCCTGCCCGCGACGTTCCTGTTCGGCGGCATGGCACGCAACGACAAGCCGCGTCGCTTCCGGCTCGTCCATGGCGATGTCGTAGTCTGGGGCGGACCGTCACGGCTTGCCTATCACGGCGTAGCGCCGCTCGCCGATGGCGAGCATGCGCTGCTCGGGCGGACGCGGGTCAATTTGACCTTTCGCAGGACGCGCTAGTCGATCTCCTCATCCTGAGGAGCGCGCCTGTTGGCGCGCGTCTCGAAGGATGAAGGCCGAGCTGCAGCAGCGGGGCCTTCATGGTTCGAGACGGCGCTCACGCGCCTCCTCACCATGAGGATCGTCATCACGGCTTCGGCGGGTGAATGAACGCCCACGGGCTGACTTCCGAATCCCGCGTCACTTCCACCGAGATCAGATACGGCCCGCCATGGGCCAGCGCCGTCTCCATCGCCGCCTTGAACTGGTCCGGCGCGGTGACGCGTGCAGCCGCGACGCCAAAGGACTCCGCGAGCTTGACGAAATCTGGGTTGACCAGATCGGACGCCACCACGCGGCCGTCAAAACGTTCGCGCTGGTCGCGGCGGACATTGCCGTAGGCGTTGTTGTTGAACACCAGCGTCACCACGCCGATGTTGAACTGCACGGCGGTGGCAAGCTCCTGCACGCCGAACATGAAGCCGCCGTCGCCGGTGATCGCCACCACCGGCTTGTCGGGATTGGCGACCTTGGCGCCGAGCGCGGTCGGGAAGCCCGAGCCGAGCGTGCCCTGATAGCCTGACGTGATGAAGGTGCGCGGCTCGTAGATCGGAAAACCGTACCAGGAGGCGAAACCGAACTGCGACAATTCATCAGTCACGATCGCGTTCGCCGGCAGCACCTCGCGCAGGATGTTGAGATAGGCCATCTGCGGCTGGATGCGCTGGATCTCGGCTTGCGCCGTCGCGGTCGCCTCGCGGATCTCTCCCCGCCGGCCGCTGGTCCTGGCATAGCCGGCCTTCTTCACGGCTGCGACGAGATCGGCCGTGCCGGCCTTGGCGTCGGCGACGATAGCGACATCGGAGGCGAGCCGGCGCATCTCGGCCGGATCGATATCGACACGAATGGATTTCAGCCCCTTCGGCTGATACGGCCAACGAAAGCCCGATGCCGGCAGCTCGGCGCGCGTACCGATTGCGATCATCACATCGGTTGTCGGCCACAGCTTGTAGGCTGCCGCCATTGTGAGTCCAAGCTCATGCGCATTGGAGACGATGCCGCGGCCGCTGCGGAAGGCGACGACGGGCGCGTCGATCATCTCGGCGAGTTCGAGAATCTCCTCGCGCGCTTCGATCGCGCCGCTGCCGACGAAGATCATCGGCGCCTTGCTGTTCCTGATCAGCGCGGCCGCCTGCTTGATCATATCAGGATCGGGCCGCGGCGCGGGCAAGGGCTCCAGCACCTGTGCGGCGGCCGTGTCCGCGCGCTGGGTGAAGACGTCCCAGGGCATCTCGACCGAGGCGGGGCCGCGCCGTCCGGACGTCATCTCCTGGAACGCGCGCGCCACCGTGGTCGGCGCGTTGCCGGGATATTCTATGCGGTCCGCCCATTTCACATAGGTGCGCAAGGTCGCGAGCTGGTCCGGCATCTCGTGCAGATGGCCGCGGCCCTTGCCGAGAAATTGCGTCGGCACCTGGCCGGTGACGCATAGCACCGGCTCGTTGCAGCCGAAGGCGGTGAGCAGCGCGGCGCTGGCGTTGAGCACGCCGGGACCCGGCACCACGCTGAACACGCCGGGCCTGCCGCTGGAGCGTGCATAGCCGAATGCCATGTAGCCGCAGGCCTGCTCGTGCCGCGCGCCAATCACCTTGAGCTGCGCCCGGTGGAAGGCGTCGAACAGGCCGTAGACCTGCGCGCCGGGCAGTCCGAACACGGTGTCGACGCCGTGGGCGACAAGGCCGCTTACGATCGCTTCGCCGCCGGTGAGGGTGGTCATGCCACTATTCCATTTCAATCAATGTTCAGGCTTCGTCGACGACGCCGTTGCGTAAGGTTCCGATGCCCTCGGCCGCGACTTCGATAACGTCACCAGGCTTTAGATAACGCGGCGGATCGAACCGTGCGCCGGCGCCGGTCGGCGTGCCCGTGACGATGATGTCGCCGGGAACGAGCGTTGCGAAGGTCGAGATATAGCTGATGAGATAGCGGAACGGAAACATCAGCCTGCTGGTGCGGTCGTCCTGCCGCAGCTCGCCGTTGACATGCGTGGTGAGGCGGATGTCGGCGATCTGCGATTCCTGCGTGTAGGGCACCAGCCACGGGCCGAGGCTGCCGCTGGAATCGAAGTTCTTGCCCTGCGTGACATTGAACTTGGCATGGCGCAGCCAGTCGCGCACCGAGCCTTCGTTGCAGAGCGTGAGCGCGGCGATGTGATCGAGCGCAGAACTTTCCGGAATGTGCCGGCCGGCTTTGCCGATCACCAGCACGATCTCGCCCTCATAGTCGAGCTGCGCGGAGGCGCGCGGGCGCACCAGCGGCGTGTCATGGCCGACGAAGGAGCGCGGCGAGCGCATGAACATGCTCGGATATTTCGGCGCGTCCTGGCCGTCCTTGTACTCGGCATTGCGATCGGGATAGTTGACGCCGATGCAGATGATCTTTTCCGGCGCGGGCACCGGCGGCAGCCAGATGATGTCACCGAGCGCGTGATCGGGGGTGCGGCCGGCGGCCTCCTCGGCGAGGCTCGCGAGCTTTCCTGCGGCGATCACCTCGCGCAGCGTGGGATAGTCTTTGCCGTGGCGCGCCGAGAGATCGACGATGCCGCCGTCGACGACGGCGCCGTAGCGGATTGCACCCCTGACGGAATAGGTGGAGAGGTGAGGGAGGGTCATTGCTTAATCCGCCACCAGCACGTCGGCCACGAACTTCGGCTCACGCAGGGCTTGCCCGGAGAACGGCGAGCCCTGCTCGAACCAGGAGCGCGGGGCGGGCGCACCCCACAACGTCTGGCGGCGCGGATCGCGCAGCGACCAGCGCAGCGGCTCGTGGTCGTGATCGCCGGTGAAGTAATCGCTGGTGTAGAGCTCCAGACGGTGCCCATCGGGATCACGGACGTAGAGGAAGAACGCATTCGAGATGCCATGGCGGCCGGGACCACGCTCGATGTTCTTCACGAAGCCCTGCGAGGCCATGACGTCGCAGAGATGGATGATGTTCATCGCCGTCGGCGTCCAGTACGCGAAGTGGTGCAGCCGCGGGCCCTTGCCGTTGGTGATCGCAAAATCGTGGACATTGCCCTTGCGATGCATCCAGGCCGCGGCGATGCGCCCGTTCGGTCCGTCCTCCTCGGCGTATTCGGTGAGGCGAAAGCCGAGCCGGGCATAGAATTCAACGGTGTCCTGCACTTCGGCGGCGAAAACGTTGAAATGGTCGAGCCGCTGCGGATGGCAGCCCCTGTAGAGGTCGTAGCGGCGCAGCAGATGCGGCCGCCGGTCCATCGACGCATACAGCTCGATCTGGAAGCCGAAGGGATCGGTGAACTGCAGCGTCCGGCCCTGGAAGGGCTGATCGACGAAGGCGTAGCCCAGGCCGTTCTCGGACAGGAACTTCGCGGCCTTGTCCAGATCCCCGTCATTGCCGACTTTGAAGCCGAGACGGTTGCAGGCAGGCGTCGCCGCCTTGCGCAACACCAGCGAGTGATGCTGATGCTCCTCGGCGGCGCGCAAGTAAACGACCTTGTCGTCGGCGTCCTCGACATGCAGGCCGACAACGCTTTCATAGAACTCGCGGCTGAGCTTCAGATCTGTCACGTCCAGCACGGCGTGGCTGGAGCGGATGATGTTGAACGGCGGCTCGAAGATATGTTGCGGTACGGGCATTGCGTTTCCCCTCTCGGCCCTTGTCATTCCGGGGCGCGGAGCGCGAGCCCGGAATCCATTCTTCCACTAACTCTGCTGCGCGATGGATTCCGGGTTCGGCTCTTCGAGCCGCCCCGGAATGGCAGTTAAATTCCCAGCTTCTGAATCTTGTGCGTGCCCCGCGCCAGCGAGACGTGCTTGGTTTCCATGTAGAAGTCGAACGAATAGTCGCCGCCGTCGCGGCCGATGCCTGAAGCCTTCATGCCGCCGAACGGCGTCGGCAAATGGCGGACGTTTTCCGAGTTCAGCCAGATCATGCCGGCCTCCAGCGCATCCGCGACACGCAACGCGCGGCCGACATCGTTGGTCCAGACATAGCCGGTCAGGCCGTAGCGAATGTCGTTGGCGATCTCGATCGCGTCTGCTTCGTCCTTGAAGGGCAGCACGGTGAGGAAGGGGCCGAACACCTCTTCCTGTGCCACGCGCATCTTGCCATGCGCGCCGGTCACCAAGGTCGGCTCGACATAGTGTCCGCCGCCCGGGCCATCATAGGCCTTGCCGCCCACGGCAATCGTCGCGCCGTCCTGGCGTGCGACGTCGAAATAGGAGCAGACCTTCGCCAGATGCCGCTCATGAATCAGCGGGCCGATCTCGGTGGCGGGATCGAGGGGATGGCCGACCTTCAGGGCTCTTACCCGCGCGGTCAGCTTCTCGATGAACTTTTCGGCGATGCCGGCCTGGACCAGCAGGCGGCTCGACGACGTGCAGCGCTCGCCGTTGAGCGAGTAGATCATGAACACGACGGCATCGAGCGCGCGGTCGAGGTCGGCGTCGTCGAACACGATCACGGGGTTCTTGCCGCCGAGCTCGAAATGCACGCGCTTCAAGGTCGGCGCGCCCTGAATCATGATCGCGGATCCCGTCGAGCTTTCGCCGACGAAGCCGATCGCCTTGATGGCAGGATGCTCGGTCAGCGCCTTGCCGGCCTCTTCGCCAAAACCGTGGACGGTGTTGAGCACGCCGTCGGGCACGCCGGCTTCCTTGACGAGCTTCGCGAGAATAGCCGCCGTGATCGGCGACCACTCCGCCGGCTTGTGCACGACGGTGCATCCCGCCGCGAGGGCAGGCGCGATCTTCCAGGTCGAGAGCATGAACGGCGTATTCCACGGCGTGATGACGCCGACCGGCCCAATCGGCACGCGGGTCGAGACGTTCCAATGCTCGTCGCTCGGCGTGTTCTGGCCGTCGCGCGCCTCGCCGCATCGATCGGCAAAGAAGCGGAAGTTCTCGGCGGCGCGGATCGCAGCCTTGGCCATGAAGCGATAGGCCTGGCCGGTGTCGATGCATTCGAGCACCGCGATGTCCTCGGCATTGTCCTCGATGGCGTCGGCGACGCGATGCAGCAGCTTCTTCCGCATCGCTGGGCCCATGTCGCGCCAGGATTTGAAGGCGAGGGCGGCAGCGGTGGCGGCGCGATCGACGTCCTCGGCATTGCCGCGGGCGACGCTCGCGAGCGTGGCGCCGTCGACCGGCGATTTCGTCTCGAAGGTCTCGCCCGAGATCGACGGCACGATCTTGCCGTCGATCATGTGGCCGATACCGTCGGCACGCAGAGACTTCAGCAGCGGCGCGACCCGGTCGCGGTTGGCCTGGAATACATCGGCTTTCGGCGTGGTCTTATCCATGGGCGGCCTCCGCTTTCAGGGCGTCGTGGATGTTGTTGCGCTTCCAGCTCGTGTCCTTGTCGTTGATCTGCATGTCGAACGAGAGCGCGAATTTCGAGCTTGCGAAGACGGAATCGAGATGGCGGGAGAGCGCCTGGAAGATTTGTTCGCCGGCCTCCTTGCGGGTCTTGAGGTCACGGCCTTCGCCGATGCGCAGCACCATGTCGAGAAAGCCGTAGTCCTGCCGCGCGTCCGCAATCGCATAATGCTCGCATCTGACGGCGCGGACGCGGATGCCCCCGAGCGGGAAGATGCCGGTCTCGACCGCCGCCTTGCGCACCACCTCGCACGCCGCGCCGATGTCGAGGCGGTCGTCGAGATTGGCCGAATATTCGATCGTGAAATGCGGCATCGCGGTTTCACTCCCTGTCTTTACTTGTTCGTCAGGCGAAGTAGCAGCTCACCGAGCCGTAGGCGCCATAATCGGCCTGAATTGTGTCGCCCTTGCGGGTCTCGATCGGGCGGATGAAGGAGCCCGCGAGCACGATTTGTCCGGGCTCGAGCGCAAGGCCGAGCGGTGCGATCTTGTTGGCGAGCCAGGCAACGGCCGTTGCGGGATGATTGAGCACGCCGGCGGCAAGGCCAGTCTCTTCGAGCTGACCATTCTTGAAACAGAGCGCGCCGATCCAGCGCAGATCAGCATCCAGCGGGCGGATCGGCCGTCCGCCGAGCACGATGCCGGCGTTCGCCGCGTTGTCGGCGATGGTGTCGAAGATCTTCCGCGTCGCCTTGGTCTGAGGATCGACGCGCTCGATCCGCGTGTCCAGAATCTCCAGCGCCGGCACCACGAAGTCGGTGGCGTTGAGCACGTCGAATAGCGTGCAGTCGGGGCCCGCGAGGCGCTTGCTCATGACGAAGGCGAGCTCGGCTTCCACGCGCGTCGCGATGAAGCGCTCCGTCGGGACGAGGCCACCATCGGCAAAGAACATGTCGTCGAGCAACACGCCGGAATCCGGCTCGTTGATCCCAAGCGCGCTCTGCATCGCCTTCGAGGTCAGGCCGATCTTGTGTCCCCTGACGATGCGCCTCTCGGCGATCTTGATATCGACCCAAGCCTTCTGAATCGCGTAGGCGTCAGCGATGCTGATGTCGGGGAAGTCCTGCGAGAGCTGCCGGATCTGCGTACGGGTCTTCTCCGCCTGGTGCAGACGGTTCGCGCAAGCTCGGATATCGTCGTTTGAAAGCGCCATGTGTAATCTTACAGATCGTGGTGCCGGAAGATACTTAACATGTTAAGTGAATGCGTCAAACACAATTTGGCTTGCTGCACTGCAAACGTTTCGCGGCTTGAAAGGGCGTCATGACGAAGAGACCGGCTGATCCCGCGAACGGAAGCGAGCCCGCCGTGCGGCAGGTGCCGATGCGCGACTTCTCGCGCTCGCTGCCGATGTCGTTGCTGCGGGCACGCGAAGCGGTGATGCGGCAATTCCGTCCCTCGTTGCGTGAGCATGGCCTGACCGAGCAGCAATGGCGCATTCTGCGCGCGCTCGCGGCAATCGACACGGTCGAGGTCACAGAACTCGCGCGCACGGCGTTCCTGCTCGGACCGAGCCTGTCGCGCATCCTGCGCGATCTGGAGGCGCGCAGCCTGATCGAGCGCAAGACCGCCAAGGCGGACCAGCGCCGCAGCATGGTTTCGATCTCGGAAAAAGGCGTGAAGCTGATGGCCTCGGTGGCGCCGTCCTCCGAAGCGATCTATGCGGAGATCACGCGACGCTTCGGCGCAAGCAAGCTCGTCGAGTTGCAGGAGATGCTCGGCGAACTCGAACAGAGTCTCGCAGGGCTCGGCGCAAGCGAGGAGGCAAGTGCCGAGGAGTGAAAGCAGATATGCGCGAGCGCGCGGCAACAATCATGGACATCGCCGCATTTTTTCGCTCAAGTGCCGCTCAAGCCGATCGCTGCAAAATCGGCGCGCCGGAACGGATTGCGCCGCCTTTGCCAGTGACACCTTGCGTCATCGCGAGCGTAGCGCGGCGGTCGGGATCGCGCTAATAACGGCATCGTGCTGTCGCGGCGCTCGTCATGGTGACGAAGGTCCAAAACAAAGAAGGAAGGCAACGTGGCGAACAAGGTCAAGGAAATCTGGAAGTCGGGCAAGGCCGTGGTCAACGCGTGGCTCGCGATTCCCTCCGGCTTCTCGGCCGAGATGATCGCGCAATGCGGCTTCGACAGCGTCACCGTCGACATGCAGCACGGCGTGCAGGATTATCTGTCGATGGTGCAGTGCTTCCAGGCGATGGACAAGCACCCGATCACGCCGATGGTCCGCGTGCCCTGGAACGAGCCCGGCATCATCGGCAAGGTGCTCGATGGCGGCGCCTATGGCGTGATCTGCCCGATGGTCAACACGCCGCAGGAAGCCAGGAACCTCGTCTCCTATTCCAAGTACCCGCCGAAGGGCGTGCGCTCCAACGGACCGATTCGCGCCGGCATGTACGGCACCGCGGGCTCCTACCAGAAGACGGCCAACGACGACATCGTGCTGCTGCCGATGATGGAGACCAGGACCGCGGTCGAGAACATGGAAGCGATCTTCGACGTCGAAGGCATCGACGGCGTCTATATCGGCCCGTCCGACCTCGGCTTCTCCTACGGCCTCGAACCGAAGCTCGATCGCACCGAGCCCGAAATCCTCGCGATCTACGAGAAGATCGTCAAGGAGTGCGGCAAGCGCGGCCTCAACCCCGGCATCCATTGCAGCGGCGCCGAAGGTGCCGCGCGCGCCATCAACATGGGCTTCAAGCTGGTGACGCTGTCGAACGAGGTCGGTCTGATGACGACCTACGCCAAGATGCAGGTCAACGCCACCCGGAAGGATTCCGGCGGCAAGGCCTGATCTCTCTCTGTGTCCCGGACGCGGTGCGGCGCGTAGCGCCGCTCCGCAGAGCCGGGACCCAGGAGCCGGTGAAGCACATTACGTAAACAACTGGGGCCCCGGCTCAGCAGCGCACCGTTTCACGCTGCGCTGCGTCCGGGGCATGATAGTTTCGATACAGGAGACATCCCATGACCATCAGCCCCGTCATTCGCCTGCATCCCGATGATGGCGTGCTGATCGCGCGCGCAAGCCTGCCGCCGGGAACATCGGTGGCCGACGGCGTGACCACGGTCGAGCGCATTCCTTCCGGCCACAAGGTCGCGATCAAGCCGATCGCAGTCGGCGAGCCGGTGATACGGTATGGCCAGATCATCGGGTTTGCGAAGGTGCCGATCGCGCCGGGCCAGCACGTGCACGTGCAGAATTGCGGCATGGGCGATTTTGCCAAGGACTATGCCTATTGCGCCGACGTCAAGCCGACGCCGAATTTCGATCTGCCGGCGAGCTTCGAAGGCATCCGCCGCCCGGACGGCCGCGTCGCCACGCGCAACTATATCGGCATCCTCACATCGGTGAATTGCAGCGCGCATGTCGCAAGCCTCGTCGCCGACGTGTTCAAGAAAAATCCGTTCACCGGCGACAATCCGCTGGCCGACTTCCCGAATGTCGACGGCGTGGTCGCGCTGACCCACAAGACCGGCTGCGGCATGACGCAGAACGAGCCGCTAGCGCTGCTCCGCCGTACGCTCGGCGGCTATGCGCGGCACGTGAACTTCTCCCACGTCATCGTGCTCGGCCTCGGCTGTGAGGTGAACCAGATCGGCGGCCTGATGGAAGAGCAGAAGCTCGCCGGCCGTCTGCGCGCGATGGACATCCAGGAGGTCGGCGGCACCCGCAAGACGGTGGAGGCGGGCATCGCGTTCGTGCGCGAGGCGCTCGCGGAGTCCAACAAGGTCAAGCGCGAATCCGTACCGGTGAGCGAATTGACCGTGGCGCTGCAATGCGGCGGATCGGATGGCTATTCCGGTGTCTCCGCCAATCCGGCGCTGGGCGCGGCCAGCGATCTCATCGTGCGTCACGGCGGCACCGTGATCCTGTCGGAGACGCCGGAGACCTATGGTGCCGAGCATCTGCTGACGCGCCGCGCCGTCAGCCGCGAGGTCGGCGAGAAGCTGGTCGATCTCATGCGCTGGTGGGACGAATACACGACGCGCGAAGGCGCCGAGATGAACGCCAATCCGAGCCCGGGCAACAAGGCCGGCGGTCTCACCACCATTTTGGAGAAGTCGCTCGGCGCGATGGCGAAGGCCGGCACCACCAACCTCGTCGAAGTGCTGCGCTACGCCGAACCCATTACCAAGAAGGGTTTCGTCTTCATGGACACGCCCGGCTACGATCCCGTTGCCGCGACCGGGCAGGTCGCCGGCGGCGCCAATCTGGTCTGCTTCACCACGGGCCGCGGCAGCGTGTTCGGCTGCAAGCCGGCGCCCTCGATCAAGCTCGCCACCAACACGCCCATGTATAAGCGCATGGAAGAGGACATGGACGTCAATTGCGGCACCATCCTCGAAGGCGAGGAGAGCGTCCAGCAGTGCGGCCAGCGCATTTTCGATCTCATCCTCAAGACCGCGTCCGGACAGCCGACCAAGAGCGAGAGTTTTGATTTCGGCGGCGCCGAGTTCGCGCCATGGGTGCTGGGCGCGACGATGTAACCTCGTTGTTGCGCGCCGGCGGTAGCCCGACACTACAAGCGATGCTCCTAAGTAATGATACGGAGCCGTCAAGTGATCACGGGGGTTCCCGCGGTCACACCTGATTAACATCTTCTGCCGTAATCCCTGGGAGGATGCGAGCTCCACTCATTTGGAGCGTTCGCCCTTCGTGAGGATTCGTCAACGATGACGCGTGCGATACGGCCGACCGGCGTGGAAAATCTCCTCGGAGAGGAGGAGCTGATCGTGTCGAAGACCGACCTCAAGGGCCGCATCACCTACGCCAACGATGTCTTTATCCGTATGGCGCAGTACTCCTGGAAGGAGCTGATGGGCGCCCCCCACAGCCTGATCCGCCACCCCGAGATGCCACGCTCCGTCTTCAAGCTGCTGTGGGACACGCTCCAGTCCAGGCAGGAGATCTTCGCCTACGTCGTCAACCTCGCGAAGGACGGCAGCCATTACTGGGTGTTCGCCCACGTCACGCCGACATTCGACGAGCGTGGCAATATCGTCGGCTATCACTCCAACCGTCGCAGGCCCGATCCTGCGCAGATCGAGCGTATCAAGCCGATCTACAAGACGCTGTGCGCGGAAGAGGCGCGGCATGCCAATGCCAAGGACGGCATGCATGCGAGCTTCGAGGCGATGGTCGGGCTGCTCAAGCAACAGGGTGTCGGTTACGATGAATTTGTGCTCTCTCTCTAAAGCGCAGGGAGCGACCGCGCTCGCATCCGTTCTTGCCGTCGTCGCGTTCGTGCTCTCGCTCGCCGGTACGACCGGAGTTTCCGGCGCGGCGTTGCTTGGCGTTACGGTCGTGCTGCTCGTCTATGCCGTCTGGTGCCAGCACCGCACGGCGGTGGCCGTCGACGAGGTGGCAGACGTGTGCCGCAAGGCCGCAGGTGGCGACCTCGAGGCGCGCATCCTCAGCATCCGCCAGGCCGGACGGATCGGCGCCATTCAGAAGTCGGTCAACGACATGCTCGACATCACCGATGCCTATTTGCGGGAAGCTTCGGCGTCGATGGACTATGCAAGCCGCGGTAAATATTTCCGCAAGATCCTCGCGCGCGGATTACCCGGCTCGTTTCGCCGTTCAGCCACCGTCATCAATTCCGGCACCGACAGCCTCGGCCGTCGCGTGGTCGAGATCGCGGACCTCGCAAAGCAGTTCGGCACCCATCTCGATCAGGTCGCCGGCACTCTGATGGGCGCGGCAACCGATCTCGAATCCGACGCCGGCCAGATGGCGGCGGCGGCCGAGAAGACCAGCCGACAGACGTCCGGCGTGCTCAGTGCGTCCGACCAGGCCTCGCGCAACGTCGCCACCGTCGCCAGCGCCGCAGAGCAGCTCGCATCATCGATCGCCGAGATCAGCCGGCAGGTGGCCGGTTCGACCACGAGCACGGGGCGGGCGGTGAACGAAGCCAATCGTGCCGGCAGCGAGATTCGCATGCTTGCGGATGCAGCGATGCGGATTGGCGACGTGGTCAAGCTGATCAGCGAGATCGCCGAGCAGACCAATCTCTTGGCGCTCAACGCCACCATCGAGGCCGCGCGGGCAGGCGAGGCCGGCCGCGGCTTCGCCGTGGTCGCATCCGAGGTCAAGAGCCTCGCCAACCAGACCGCGAAGGCGACCGAGGAGATCAGCGCCAAGGTCGGCGAGATGCAGCAATCGACCACCAATTCGGTCGCCGCCGTCGAGGCGATCGCGCAGACCATCACCGAGATCAACGGCATCACCGCCTCGATCGCGACCTCGATCGAGCAGCAGGGTCTCGCCACCCGTGAGATCGCCCGCAACGTCCAGGAAGCCTCGGCCGGTACCTCGCAAATGTCCTCCAACGTCACCGGCATCAGCGAAGCCGCCGCCGACACGGGCCGTGTGGCGAGCCGCGTCAACAGCGCCTCCGAACGCGTCCATGGCGAGGTCGAGACGCTCCGGCGCGAGGTGACGCAATTCCTGCAACGGCTGACGTCAGCGGCGTAGGGCCTTCGATGCAGATACACTCTGCTAACCCTCTCCCCTTGTGGGAGAGGGTGGCTCGCCGCTCAGCAGCGAGACGGGCGAGGGGTCTCTCTCCGCGCGCACCTCTCACGCCGGAATTCGCGGAGACGTACCCCTCATCCGGCGCTTCGCGCCACCTTCTCCCACAAGGGGAGAAGGAAGAAAGCGACCGCCCGCACCTTGCGTAGGCACCCTTTGCCCGTTGTTAGTGCTTGATCGAGGTCACCAGCGGTGTTCTGCTCAAAAAAGCTGCTGGAGTACCGCACCCCGTGTCGATCTACGTCGCATTACACCACGTCACGCACTACAAATACGACCGCCCGATCGATCTCGGCCCGCAGACCATCCGTCTGCGGCCGGCGCCGCATACGCGCACGCCGATCCTGAGTTATTCGCTCAAGGTCACGCCGGCCAATCATTTCGTGAACTGGCAGCAGGATCCGCTGGGCAATTGGATCGCGCGTTATGTCTTCCCGGAGAAGACGACCGAGCTCAAGATCGAGGTCGATTTCACGGCGCAGATGACCACGGTCAATCCGTTCGACTTCTTCGTCGAGCCCTATGCCGACAGCTTTCCGTTCGAATATACGCAAGATCTCAAGACCGAACTCGCGCCTTATCTCGAGACCGTCAAGCCCGATCGGCTGTTCGCGAAATATCTCGACACGATCCCGCCCGAAGCCCCGAACACCGTCAACTTCCTGGTCGACCTGAACAGGGAGCTGCAGAAAAAGATCGGCTACGTCATCCGCATGGAGGCGGGCGTGCAGACGCCGGAGGAGACGCTCTCCTCCGCGGCCGGCTCATGCCGTGACTCCGCTTGGCTTCTGATCCAGACCTTCCGTCATCTCGGTCTCGCCGCCCGTTTCGTCTCCGGCTATCTGATCCAGGTCCGTCCCGACATCGATCCGATCGAGGGGCCGCCGGAGGTCGAGAACGATTTCACCGATCTCCACGCCTGGGCCGAGGTCTACCTGCCGGGCGCCGGCTGGATCGGCTTCGACGCGACCTCGGGCATGCTCGCGGGCGAGGGCCACATCCCGGTCGCGGCGACGCCGCACTACCGCTCGGCCGCGCCGATCTCCGGCGGGGCCGGCTTTGCCGAGGTCGAATTCGCCTTCGACATGAGCGTCAAGCGCATTCGCGAGGCGCCGCGCATCACAAAACCGTTCTCGGACGAATCCTGGATACGGCTCAACGATCTCGGCGAGCAGGTCGACGGCGATCTTGCGGCGCAGGACGTGCGTCTGACCATGGGCGGCGAGCCGACCTTCGTCTCCGTCGATGATCTCGAAGGCGCCGAGTGGAACACGGATGCCGTCGGTCCGACCAAGCGCGGGCTCGCCGACGATCTGATCCGCCGCCTGCGCGCGCGTTTCGGACCCGGGGGCCTGCTGCACTTCGGGCAGGGCAAATGGTATCCCGGCGAAAGCCTGCCGCGTTGGGCGTTCGGCCTGTACTGGCGCAAGGACGGCGTGCCGATCTGGAAGAATGCCGACCTCATTGCCAGCATTGAAAATCCGCGGCCGGCACAGGCCAAGGACGTCCAGGCGTTCGTGGAAGGCGCGGCGTTACGGCTTGGCCTCGATCCCGGTTACATCATGCCGGCCTATGAGGACACCGCGTACTGGCTGCAGAAGGAATCCGAGCTTCCCGTCAACGTCGATCCCTCCGATTCCAAATTGTCCGATCCGGAGGCCCGCGCGCGGATGGCGCGGGTGTTCGAGCAGGGGCTCAACAATCCTCGCGGCTTCGTGCTGCCGGTGCAGCGCTGGAACGCGGCACCACGCTGGCGCAGCGAGCGCTGGCAGCTCCGGCGCAGTCATCTGTTCCTGATGCCGGGCGATTCGCCGCTCGGCCTGCGCCTGCCGCTGGACTCGCTCGGCTATGTCCCGCCCGATCAATATCCCTACATCGTCGAGCGGGACCCGATGGAGGCCCGCGGCAAGCTGCCGGTGTTCAGCCTTCCGGCGCGTCCCGACTCGCCGGAGCGGCTTGAGCCGGAAGAGCTCAACACCTCCGTCCCGGTCCGCACCGCGATGTCGGTCGAGGTTCGCGATGGCGTGCTCTGTGCCTTCATGCCGCCGGTCGAGCAGATCGAGGATTATCTCGAGATGATCGCGGCGCTCGAAGCCACGGCCGAGGAGATGCAGCTCCAGGTCCACGTCGAGGGTTATCCGCCGCCATTCGATCCGCGCGTCGACGTCATCAAGGTGACGCCCGATCCCGGCGTGATCGAGGTCAACGTCCAGCCGGCAAAAAACTGGCGCGAGGCGGTCGACATCACCGCCGGGCTCTATGAAGATGCCGGCAAGACGCGCCTCGGCGCCAATCGCTTCCTGGTCGACGGCCGCCACACCGGCACCGGCGGCGGCAATCACGTCGTGGTCGGCGGCTCGAGCCCGCAGGACTCGCCGTTCCTGCGCCGGCCTGATCTGTTGAAGAGCCTGGTGCTGCACTGGCAGCGTCATCCGTCGCTGTCCTATTTCTTCTCCGGCCTGTTCATCGGCCCGACCAGCCAGGCACCGCGCATCGACGAAGCCCGCCACGACAGCATTTACGAGCTCGAGGTGGCGCTCACGCACGTGCCGCCGCCGGGCACTCAGGCGCCGCTGTGGCTGGTGGATCGCTTGTTCCGGCATCTCCTTGTCGACATCACCGGCAACACCCATCGCGCCGAGATCTGCATCGACAAGCTCTATTCACCGGACGGCACGACCGGCCGCCTCGGCCTGGTCGAATTCCGCGCGCTCGAAATGCCGCCGGATCCGCGCATGTCGCTGGCGCAGCAGCTGCTGATCCGCGCGCTGATCGCAAAATTCTGGCGCGAGCCGCAACAAGGCAAGTTCGTGCGCTGGGGCACCGCGCTGCACGACCGCTTCATGCTGCCGCACTTCATCTGGGAAGATTTCCTCGAAGTGCTGACCGAGTTGAAGCAGTCCGGCTATCCGTTCGAGCCCGAATGGTATCTGGCCCAGCTCGAATTCCGCTTCCCCGCCTTCGGCCGCATCCATCATGGCGGCGTGACGCTGGAGCTGCGGCAGGCGCTGGAGCCCTGGCACGTGCTCGGCGAGGAGGGCTCGGCCGGCGGCACCGTGCGCTATGTCGACTCATCGGTCGAGCGGCTTCAGGTCAAGGCGGAAGGCTTCGTCGAGGGCCGCCATATCGTCACCTGCAACGGCCGTCGCCTGCCGATGACCGCCACCGGCCGCTCCGGCGAAGCCGTGGCCGGAGTCCGCTTCAAGGCCTGGCAGCCGGCCTCAGGCCTGCACCCGACCATTCCCGTTCACGCGCCACTGACGTTCGACCTCATTGACACCTGGAACGGCCGCTCGCTCGGCGGCTGCGTCTATCACGTCGCCCATCCCGGCGGCCGCAGCTACGACACCAAGCCGGTCAACACCTACGAGGCCGAGGCGCGGCGGCTGGCGCGCTTCCAGGACCACGGCCATACGCCGGGCCCGATGCAGCCGCCGCCCGAGGAACGCACAAATGAGTTTCCGCTGACCCTCGACTTGCGGTCCCCGCTCCTGCAATGAGTATGATGCGGGGGCAGGGAGAGGCGCATGGCCGAGGGCGCAGCCGAAGAGGACGACAAGGCGGGTAAGGCGCAAGGTCAACGTGAAGGCCAGCGCCGTTTTGCGCAATGGGTCCGCGACTATAAGCGCCTGCCCGGCATCCCCGACGAGTTTCTCGGCCCGGACGGCAAGCCTCGCGCGGTGTGGAGCCGCTTCTTCGATGCCTTCGGCGCGCTCGCGCCCGACGAGGTCGAGCGGCGGTTTGGCATGGCCGACCGTCATCTCCGCGAGGCCGGCGTCACCTATCGCGCGCCCGGCGAGAGCGCCGACCGGCCCTGGTCGATCAGCCATCTGCCGCTGCTGATCGACGAGGCCGACTGGAAGCAGCTGTCCGACGGCATCACCCAGCGCGCCGAGTTGCTCGAGCTCGTGCTGCGCGACATCTATGGCGAGGGCCGCCTCGTCGCCGAAGGCGCGCTGCCGGCGGCCGCGATCGCCGGCAGCCCCGAATATCTCCGTCCGGTCTGCGGCGTGCCGCCGCCGGGCGGGCGCTATCTCTCGCTCTATGCCGCCGATGTCGGCCGCGGGCCCGACGGCCGCTGGTGGGTGCTCGGCGACCGCACGCAGGCACCTTCCGGCGCGGGCTATGCGCTGGAGAATCGCCTGGTGCTCTCGCGCGCCTTCTCGGATCTCTACAAGTCGATGAACGTGCCGCGCGTCGCGCCGTTCTTCGAGGCGTTTCGCGACAGTCTTCGGGCGCGCGCCGACCGCGACGAGCCGCGGATCGGCGTGCTGACGCCGGGGAGTTTCAGCGAGACCTATTTCGAGCACGCGACGCTGGCGCGCTATCTCGGCTTCCTGCTGGTCGAGGGCGACGATCTCGCCGTCAGCGACAACCATATCCACATCCGCACGGTTGCGGGCCTCAAGCGCCTCGACGTGCTGCTGCGCCGCGTCGATTCCAATTCGCTCGATCCGCTCGAACTCGATGCCTCCTCGCGGCTCGGCGTGCCCGGCCTGATCGACGTGCTGCGCAAGGACGGCGTCGTCGTCGCCAACATGCCGGGCTCGGGCGTCCTGGAGGCGCGCGCGATGCTCGGCTTCCTGCCGGCGCTCAGCCGCCGCCTGCTCGGTGAGGAGCTGAAGATGCCGCACATCGCGACCTGGTGGTGCGGCCAGCGCTCGGCGCGCGACGAGGTGTTGTCGCGGCTCGACCGGGTCGCGATCGAGGGGGCCTATCGCCGCGGCGTTCCCGGCTTCGACAGCAATGGCCCCGTGCTCGCGAGCGAGCTCGATGCGGCCGAACGCCAGCGCCTGATCGACGCAATCAGCGCGCGCGGCATGGACTATGTCGGCCAGGAGGTGGTGCGGCTCTCGACCATGCCGGTGTGGGAGCAGGGGCAGATCACGCCCCGTCCCTTTGTGCTGCGCGTGTTCGCAGCCGCGACGCCGGACGGCTGGGCCATCATGCCCGGCGGCTTCTGCCGGATCGCCGAGCAGCCGGATGCGCGCGCGGTGTCGATGGGCGACGGCGCGCGTTCCGCCGACGTCTGGGTGGTCTCGGACAAGCAGGTCTCGACCGCGACGCTGCTGCCTGCGGTCGACAAGGTGCGCATCCGCCGGATCGCCGGCGTGCTGCCGAGTCGCGCCGCCGACAATCTGTTCTGGCTCGGCCGCTATCTCGAACGCGCCGAGGCGACGCTGCGGCTGGTGCGGGCGCTGGGCTCGCCGAGCGGGCCCAACAAGGGCACCGCGGCGTCGCTGCAATCGGCCGAGCGTATCCAGCGCCTGCTGGTGACCTGGGGCGCGATCTCGCAGACCTCGCGCGCGGCGCCCGGCCGCATCGTCGCCGAGGCGCTGCAGAGCCCGGAGCGTTTCGGCTCGGCACTGTCGCTGGGCCGCGCGGCCCAGCGCACGGCGACCTCCTTGCGCGAGCGGCTGTCGCCCGATGCCTGGCAGGTCATCACCGAGATGACCGAGCGGTTAGCCTTCGAGGTCGAGGATGACGACAGCGTGCTGAGCGCGGCCGAGCTGACCCTGCAGGAGCTCGCGAGCTTTGCCGGCCTTGCGCATGAGAACATGAACCGCGCCGCCGGCTGGCGCTTCCTCGATATCGGCCGCCGCACCGAGCGCGCCATCAACACCACGCGTTTTGCCCGGCAGTTTGCCTATGACGAAGCCGGCGACGAGGATCTCGATATCCTGCTCACGCTGGTGGATTGCCAGATCACCTACCGCTCGCGCTATCTGCTGGCGCCGATCCTGGCGCCGGTGCGGGACCTCGCCGTGCTCGACAGCTACAATCCGCGTTCGGTGGCGTTCCAGGTGACGGCGCTGAACGAGCACATCGCCGCACTGCCGAGCCTGAAGGAGCATGGCCTGATCGAGAAGCCGCAGCGGCTTGCGGTCGCGATGCAGGCGATGCTCGCGACCGCGGAGGCCGAGAAGCTCGAGGTCAAGACGCTGTTCGCCCTGGAGCAGGATCTGCTCAGCCTCGCCGAGGCAGTCGGGCAGCACTATTTCCCGCACGGCCCCAATGCCAGCCGCCCGGAAAAACTGACGGGGCTGGCGTGATCTACGATATCCGCCACGTCACCACCTACGAATACGAGAGTCCGGTCAGCTTCGCCCGCTGCACGCTGCGGTTGGAGCCGGGGAGCGGCCATGGCCAGGAGCTGATCTCGCATAAGGTCGAGATTCGTCCGCGCCCCGCGGAGCGTAGCGTCCGGCGCGATTTCTTCGGCACCCTGACCGAGAGCGTCGTGATCGAGGCCGCGCATCGCACTTTGCGTATCGATTCCCGCTCTCGCGTGAAGGTGTCGCGCCAGCCGCCGGCGCGCGCCGCTGCCAGCCCGACCTGGGAGAACATTCGCGACATCGCCTTCGAGGCGACGAGCCTCGGGCCGTCATCGCCGGTCGGCTATGTCTTTGCGAGCCCGCTGGTCCCGGTGCTGGGACCGGTCAGCGCCTATGCGGCGGAAAGCTTCGCGCCCGGCGCAGCCATCCTCGCCGGGGCGGTCGATCTGATGCATCGCATCCGCACCGAATTTCGCTACGACCCCAAAGCGACGGTGATCTCGACGCCGCTTGACGAGGTCTTCGTCAAGCGCCATGGCGTCTGTCAGGATTTTGCCCATGTGATGATTGCGGGCTTGCGCGGGCTGGGCCTGCCCGCGGCCTATGTCAGCGGATATCTGCGCACCATTCCGCCGGCGGGCCAGCCGCGCCTGCAGGGCGCCGACGCTACCCATGCCTGGGTGTCGCTGTGGTGCGGGGAGGAGCTTGGCTGGGTCGATTTCGATCCGACCAACGATCTTATGGTTGCTGGCGATCATATCGTGCTCGCGGTCGGCCGCGACTTTTCCGACGTTTCGCCGGTCGACGGCATCATCGTCGGCTCGCCGAAGCAGAAGCTCGACGTCGCCGTCGACGTGCTTCTGGTGGAATGATTACGGGTCCTGCCGTGCCCGCGACGCCCAGCCCGGGTGTGTCGGGCCGGCACCGCAATCGCGATATCGCGGGGCACAACCGCAACATATTTCCGTATTTTCGTTCCCGGGTTTGGCCAGTCGGCCCAAGTTGGGCTAAGCTGGCCTTTGCGTCGAGGACATGAATGAGACGTCGGGAGTTGGCGTGGAACACCACCGACAAGCGGGGCTGCATCCATGATCACGTTACCGAAACTGGCGGCGGAGACCCTGGAGAAGTTGCTGGGATCGTTCATGCGTCGTCGGTACGACGAGTCCTACGCCAGAGTGCTGGAAGGCTCGACTCGGACGGCGATGGAATGCATCGGCAACAGCGACGCACTCTATCACAACATCGAGCACACGATGTTGGTGACGCTGGCCGCTCAGGCGATCCTGATGGGACGTAATCTCCACACGCATCTTGCGGCTGAGGACTACATCAACGTTCTGATCGCATGCCTTGCGCACGACATCGGCTATGTCCGCGGTCTGTTTCCGGAGGATGATGAAGACGGTTTCATCATCGATGATTCCGGCACCAAGGTGGCGCTGCCGCGTGGCGCTTCGGATGCCAGCCTGATGATGTATCACGTCGATCGCTCGAAGCTTTTTGTACGGCGGCGGCTGCCGCAAGTTCGGGGCGTGGACAGCGAGCGCGTCGCCCGCGCCATCGAGGGAACCCGCTTCCCGGCCCGCGAAGGGCAGGAATACGACGACGACGCCTCGATCCTGCGCGCTGCCGATTTCATCGGGCAACTCGGCGACCCCAACTATCTGCGCAAGGCCAACGCGCTCTATTACGAATTCGAAGAAGTCGGCATGAACCGCCAGCTCGGTTACGATTCGCCGGCCGATATCGTGAACCGCTATCCGCAGTTCTATTGGAATAGCGTCGCACCGCACATTCAGACCGAGATCGGCTACCTCAACAAGACCGAGATCGGTCGGCAGTGGATCGCCAACCTCTACAGCAACGTGTTCCGCGCCGAACGCGACATCACGTTGTCCGGGCCGCAGAAGTAGGGCGGACTCTCGTAGCCCGGATGGAGCGAAGCGCAATCCGGGAAACCTGTCGCTGCGGACGCACCGCCCCGCATTCCGCTTCGCTGCATGCGGGCTACGACATTGCAAATCGGTCAGTCGATCATGCAACAAAAAACAATCGCCACCGATATCCTCGACATTGCCTACCGTGAATACGGCGCGCCGGACGGCTGGCCCTGCATCATGGGTCACGGCTTTCCCTACGACGTGAACGCCTATGCCGAGACCGCGCCGATCATCGCGCAAGCGGGCGCGCGGGTGCTGGTGCCCTGGCTCCGCGGCTACGGGCCGACGCGATTCCGCTCCGCTGCGACGTTGCGCTCCGGCGAGCAGGCGGCGCTTGGCGCCGATCTGCTGGCCTTCATGGATGCGCTTGGAATCTCGCGCGCGGTGGTCGGCGGTTACGACTGGGGCGGGCGCGCGGCCTGCGTGGTCTCGGTGCTGCATCCGGAGCGCGTGATCGCGCTCGTCTCGGGCAATTCCTACAACATCCAGAACATCGCGCGTTCGATGGAGCCGGCTTCGCCACCGGAGGAGGCGGCGCTCTGGTATCAATATCTCTTCCACAATGAGCGCGGCCGCCGCGCGCTGGAGCGCAACCGGCGTGGTTTCGCGCGCCAGCTCTGGTCGATGTGGTCGCCGACATGGGCCTTCGACGATGCGACGTTCGAGACCAGCGCAATGTCGTTCGACAATCCTGATTTCGTCGATGTCGTGATCCACTCCTATCGACATCGTTACGCGCTGGTCGCGGGCGATCCCGCCTATGCCGCGATCGAGGCGAAGCTCGCCGCCCAGCCGCCGGTCCGGGTGCCGACCATCGCGATCGATGGCGACAGCGACGGCGTCAATTCCGGCACGGCGCACCATGCAGGCAAATTCGAGGGCTTTTTCGAGCGGCGCGTCTTTGCAGGGGCTGGCCACAATTTGCCGCAGGAGCGGCCGGCCGAATGGGCGCAGGCCGTGCTCGATGTGCGGAAAGCGGCCTCATAGAGCCGGGTTTCTCGTCCCCACTGTCTTGCCGCTCTCGCAGCTTCCGATTTTTCCTGATCCCGGGAACCTTTTCCAATCGCAGCCGTCCAAGCTGTGGGGTCGCCTTCTGTATGCGGTTCGTTGCAGGGGAGGTTTTCGATGAAGACGCAAACGCGCAGGCTGGAACGTGTCGCGGTCGCGCAGGCGCCGAGCGAGCGGCCTGAGAGGGCGGAGGTCGAGCAGGCGATCCGGACCATGATCCGCTGGGCCGGCGATGATCCCGCGCGCGACGGTCTGCGCGATACGCCGGGCCGGGTCGCCCGCGCCTTCGAGGAGTATTTCTCCGGCTATGCGCAGGATCCGACCGAAATCCTGCAAAAGACGTTTGAGGAGATCGAAGGCTATGACGAGATGATCGTTCTGCGCGGTGTTCGCTTCGAAAGCCATTGCGAGCACCACATGGCACCGATCGTCGGCCGCGCCTGGGTCGCTTATATCCCGCAAGGGCGCGTCGTCGGCATCTCCAAGCTCGCGCGTCTCGTCGACATCTACGCCAAGCGGCTTCAGATCCAGGAGAAGATGACCGCACAGATCGCCAACACCATCAACGATGTGCTGAGGCCCGAAGGCGTCGGGGTCATCATCAAGGCAACGCATCACTGCATGACCACGCGCGGCGCGCACAAGCCCGGGACCGATCTCGTCACCAGCCGCATGCTCGGCGTGTTCCGCGACAATGCGTTGACACGCCAGGAGCTGCTGGGGCTGGCCAATTCGGACGATTGATCCGCGGCGACCCAAGGAGGCAACGCCATGACTGAGGACAAGAAGCCAAGCGGGCCCGACCTGAGCAGGGGCGTGACGCTCGCCGCGTTCAAGGGCGGCAAATTGCTCGGCCATGTCGGCGAGGAAGACGTCCTGCTGGTGCAGGCCGGCAGCGAGATCTTTGCGATCGAGCCGGCCTGCAGCCACTATCACGGCCCGCTCGCCGAAGGACTGGTGGTTGGCGACACCATCCGCTGTCCCTGGCACCACGCCTGCTTCTCCTTGCGGTCAGGCGAGGCGACCCGTCCGCCGGCGCTGAATGCGCTGGCGGTGTGGGAGGTCTCGCGCGATCAGGACAAGATCATCGTTGAGCGCAAGCGCGAGATGCCGAAGCCTCCGGCGCCTCATCGGACAGCGCCAACGCCGGAAAAATTCGTTATCATCGGCGGCGGCGCGGCGGGTTTCGCGGCGGCGGAGACGCTCCGTCGCGAGGGCTTTGCCGGCGCCATCACCATGCTTAGCAATGACAGCGCGATGCCGGTGGACCGGCCCAATCTCTCCAAGGATTACCTCGCGGGCAACGCGCCGGAGGATTGGCTGCCGCTGCGGGGCGAGGACTACTATCGGGACGCCGGCATCGATCTCAGGCTCAACACGAATGTCGCCGCGATCGAGGCGAAGACGCGCAGCGTGACGCTGGGCAACGGCGACAGGCTGCCGTTCGATCGGCTGCTGCTCGCGACCGGCGCCGAGCCGGTCAGATTGCAGATTCCGGGTGCCGACCAGCCTCATGTCTACACGGTGCGCTCCGTCGCCGACAGCCGCGCCATCATCAAGGCGGCCGCCAGCGCCAAGCGCGCGCTGGTAATCGGCGCCAGCTTCATCGGCCTCGAAGTTGCGGCCTCCTTGCGGGCACGCAAGATCGAGGTGCACGTGGTCGCGCCGGACGAACGGCCGATGCAGAAGGTGCTCGGTCCCGAGATGGGCGACTTCGTGCGCGCGCTGCATGAGGAGAACGGCGTCATCTTCCATCTCAAGGAGACGGTGGAGAAGCTGGACGGCACGCGCGCCACGTTGAATAGCGGCGGCGTGATCGAGGCCGACCTGGTCGTGGTCGGCATCGGCGTCAAGCCGCGCCTCGCGCTCGCCGAGCAAGCGGGACTTGCGGCCGACCGGGGCGTCAGCGTCAGCGAATATCTGGAGACCAGCATAGCCGGTATCTTCGCGGCCGGCGACATCGCGCGCTGGCCCGATCCGCATTCGCGGCAAACCATCCGGGTCGAGCACTGGGTCGTGGCGGAGCGGCAGGGCCAGACCGTGGCACGCAACATGCTCGGCAAGCGCGAGCGCTTCGAAGCCGTGCCGTTCTTCTGGTCTCAGCACTATGACGTACCGATCAACTATGTCGGCCATGCCGAGAGCTTCGACGACATCGCGATCGACGGCAGCATTTCCGGCAAGGACTGCCTGCTGAAGTATCGCAAGGGCGGCCGCGTCCTCGCGGTTGCTTCAATTTATAGGGATCTCGACAATCTCAAGGCCGAGCTGGAGATGGAGCGAACACGCGGCTGAGGCGCGCATCCGGTCTTGATTTGCGTCAATGTTGCTGGCCGCGAGGGCTGCTGTGCTGGCTGTTGTCCCGGTGCGGCGCGCGCTATACTGGCCTGTGCTCGCGGGCTTCCATGCAGGAGTCACCGTCATGACAAGTGCCTCGGATACCTCCCATCCTTCCGGCCTGGGCTCCGGGATCTCGGCCCTGCATGCCAAATGGGGCTGGATCGTAGCCTTGGGAGTCGTCTACCTCGTCGCCGGCTTCGTCGCACTTGGCAGCGTGGTAATGGCGACGGTGGCGAGCGTCATCGTGGTTGGCGCCATGATGATCGTCGCGGGCGCGGCCGAAATCATCGGCGCGTTCCAGATGAAAAGCTGGGGCAAGTTTGTGATCTGGGCCTTGCTCGGCGTACTCTATGTTATCGCGGGCTTTCTCACCTTCGAGAACCCGCTGTTTGCTGCAGTGTTGCTGACTCTGTTCCTGGGCGCATCGCTGCTCGCCTCCGGCGCCGTCCGGCTCTTTCTCGCCTTCAGCATGAAGCGTGAAAGTCCATGGGTCTGGGTGGCGCTCTCGGGCGCCATCACGCTGCTGCTGGGGCTGTTGATCCTGGCACGTTGGCCGGTGAACAGCGTCTACATCCTCGGCCTGTTTCTCGGCATCGACCTGATCATGGCGGGCGCGGGGTGGGTGAGCCTGGGCTTCAGCCTGAAGCGGCGCCACTGATCAGCAACTCGACGCAAGACCCTCTCACGGAACTCCGCTGATCTGGCGTGCTGGCAAAAAGCAGCACGCCGCGCCTTCCGACCAGCGCGGCGATCATCACCGGGGAGAAACCATGAAAGCCGCTTTGGTCCTGGCTGCAGCCTTGGCTGCCTGCTTGTCCACGCCTGTCTCCGCGCAGAAATCTTACGGTCCCGGCATCAGCGACACCGAGATCAAGATCGGCAACACCATGCCCTATAGCGGCCCCGCATCGCCGCTCGGCATCACCGGCAGGGTGATCTCGGCCTATTTCGACGAGGTCAACGAGAAGGGCGGGATCAACGGCCGCAAGCTCAATCTCCTGTCGCTCGACGACGCCTTCTCGCCGCCGAAGACCATGGAAGCGGCGCGGCGGCTGGTCGAAGGCGACGGCGTCGCCTTCATCTTCGCGACCATGGGCACCGCGCCGAGCTCGGCGATCGCGAAATATCTCAACAGCAACAAGGTGCCGCAGCTGTTTCTGATCAGCTCGGCCTCGAAGTGGAACGACCCCGCCAACATGCCCTGGTCGATGGCGCTGCCATGGGCACCGAACTACACCAGCGAGGCCGCCATCGACGTCGCCTATGCCCGTGCCAAGAACCCGAACGCGCGCTTCGCGGTGCTCTATCAGAATGACGATGCCGGCAAGGAATATCTGCGCGGCGTCAAGGAAGCGCTTGGTGCCGACGCCGACAAGGCGATCGCGATGGCGTCGAGCTTCGAGGTCGCCGACCCCACCGTCGATTCCCAGGTGCTGACGCTCGCCAACACCAAGGCCGACGTGTTCATGATCTATTCGGTGACGCCGCGTGCCTGCGCCCAGGCGATCCGGAAAGCGCATGAGGTCGGCTGGCAGGCGACGCGCTTCCTCGCCTCGGGCTGCGCCAACAAGGCCACCGTGATGGTTCCGGCCGGCCTCGATGCCGGCAAGGGCGTGCTCTCGCTCGGCTCGCTCAAGCCGTTCGTCGAGGTGCCGAAGGACGATCCGGCGATGACGGCCTATATCGACTTCATGAAGAAGCGCCTGCCCAATGCCGACGTCAACAACGTCGCGGGTCTCTACGGCTACACCGTTGCCGAGGCATTGGTGGTCTTGCTGAAGCAGTGCAAGGACAATCTGACGCGCGAGAACATCATGGCGCAGGCGGCCAATTTGAAGAACGTGCCGCTGTCGCTGCTGATGCCCGGCATCACGCTCAACACCACGCCGCAGGATTTCCGCCCGATCAAGGACGGCTATATGCTCCAGTTCAACGGCAATGACTGGATCGTCGCGAGCGAGCTATTGCGCGGCACGTGAGGGGACTGCGCGAGGTCGACGAACGGGTTGAGGGAGCTCTCTCCGCGAGTTCGGAATCGTAGGGTGGGCAAAGGCGCACTTGCGCCGTGCCCACCACCTATCAATGCTTCGAGAGAAGCGGTGGGCACGCTTCGCTTTGCCCACCCTACGATACTGGCGCGAAGCTCGGCGAACGGGAGGATCAAGAATGGATTTTCAACACTCCGCCCGCTCGATGGAATTGCAAGAGCGCGTCCGCCGGTTCATGCGGACGCATGTCGAGCCGGTCGAGGAGCTCTATTACGAGCAGGTGAAGCCGGAAGCGACACGCTACAAGACGCCGCAGGTCCTTCAGGACCTGAAGCGGCTGGCGCGCGAGCAGGGGCTCTGGAACCTGTTCCTCTCCGGCGAGCACGGCCAAGACCTTAACAACACTGGCTTGACCAATCTCGAATATGCGCCCGTGAAGGAGATCATGGGCCGCATCCTTTGGGCGCCCGAGGTCTTCAATTGCTCGGCGCCCGATGTCGGCAACATGGAGGTGCTGGCCAATTACGGCACGCCGGCACAGCAGGAGCGCTGGCTGAAGCCGCTTTTGGAGGGGCGCATCCGCTCCGGCTTCTCGATGACGGAGCCGCAGGTCGCCTCCAGCGATGCCACCAACATCCAGTGCGAGATCAGGCGCGACGGCGGCGACTACGTCATCAACGGCCGCAAATGGTTCACCTCCGGCGCGATGAACGAGGATTGCGAGATCCTGATCGTGATGGGCAAGACCGCGCCTGACGATCCCGACCGCCACCGTCAGCAATCCATGATCCTGGTGCCGAAAGCGACGCCCGGCGTGCGCATCGTGCGCGACATGCTGACCTACGGCTATGACGACGCGCCGGTCGGCCATCCCGAGATCGTCTACGAGAACGTTCGCGTGCCCGCAGAGAACATCCTGCTCGGCGAGGGCCGCGGCTTCGAGATCGCGCAAGGCCGGCTCGGCCCCGGCCGTATCCATCATTGTATGCGGCTGATCGGCTGCGCCCAGCGTGCGCTCGAATTGATGTGCCAGCGCGCGGTCTCCCGCACGGCGTTCGGCAAGCCGCTCGCAGAGCAGGGCTCGGTGCGCGAGGACATCGCACATTCATTCTGCGAGATCGCGCAGGCGCGGCTCTTGACGCTGCAAGCCGCCGACAGGATGGACCGCGAGGGCAACAAGATGGCGCGCGACCTGATTGCGGCCGCCAAGATCGTGGTGCCCAGCATGGCCGCCCGCGTTATCGACCGCGCCATCCAGATCCACGGCGCCGCCGGCGTCTCGCAGGACACGTTCCTCGCCCGCGCCTATGTCTACGCCCGCTTCATCCGCATCGGCGACGGGCCGGATCAGGTGCATCTGGCTGCGGTGGGGAAGGAGCTGATCAAGCGGGGCGGGGTGATGGAGGGGTAGGTGGTTGCTCTTAGCAAGGGCGTGCAGTCATAGACGGCGGATGCCCGCTCATGGGGGTGAAGCAGATTGCGGCAACGCCGACACTTTGATTTTTGCTCCTGAACTGCCGTCGATCACCCGCCGCTATGCAGCCGGTTTCTCATCCATAAGCCAATAGACGATGGCTGTCAGAGCAAGGGTCGATGCGCCTGCAACGATAAACGGGGCGAGATAGTCGCCATTCGAACTGAACTGCAGGGCCGCGCCCAAAAGTGCGATCCCGAAGCTGAAACCGATTTGGCGCATCGTGACGCAAATGGCAGATGCGGTCGCCGCACGATCGCTTGGAACCGCCGACACGGCGGCGGCAGTGATCTGCGCGTTGATCACGGCACAGCCTGACCCGCTGACGAGCAACGCAATGACTGTCACTACCAGCGTGTCCGGCCCCACGTTTCCGCCGGAGATTGCACCAAGGGCCAGGTCAGCCACCCCGATAAGCGCGAGACCACCACAGAAGAACGAGCGTGATGGGATGCGGGTCGTCAAAACCGCTCCATAGTGCGGCAACACCATCATCGGCAATGTGAGCGCGACCAGGAGCCAGCCCGCCTCAAACGGACTGAGACCCAACGGACCGCGCGCCAATTGCGGCACGTAGACGAGAAGCGACCAGAAGCCGGTCGATCCCGCCATCGGGACGAGGCACATCGCGACGAACTGCCGAGATCCGAACAGCTTGAGATCGAACGCCGGGTTGGGATGTCGGCGTTCCACCCAAACGAAAAGGAGGAGCGCAATCCCCGAAGCGGCGAGTCCCATCAGGAACGTCGCCGAGGCGACGCCACCAAGCGCGGCTGCTTCCAGCAACATAAACGCCAGCGCCGCCGAAATTGTCGCAAGAAGGCCAGCACCGAGCCAATCCACCTTGGCGCTCGAACGCTGCTGGTCGAGCTCATTGCCAATTCTGTACAGCACCAGGAAGACCAAAACGGCGCAAAGCGGCAAGTTGATCCAGAAAATCCAGCGCCACCCGATCGTATCAGCCAGGAGCGATCCGAGCGGCGGGCCAGCGACCATCGAGGCACCGACGATCGTGCCCCAAAGTCCAAACGCCCGCGCGCGCCGGGGCCCCTCGTAGGCACCAGCAAGGAGGGCAGACGAGGTGCTGGTGATGCAGGCACCGGCGATACCTTGCAACGTGCGGAATGTCAGCAAAACGTCGAGCGTGTTGGCGCACGCACACAGCAGAGAGGCCAGGCCAAACAGCCCTGCACCCCAAGTGAACATTTGAACGCGTCCGTATCTGTCAGCAAGGCTACCTGCAATCGGCAAACAGAAGATCAAAGCAAGGCTGTAGACGTCGATGACCCAGGCCGCTCGTGCGGAGGCGGCACCAAGGTCGTGGCCAATGTCGGGTAAGGCAGCGGCTAGAGCCGTCAGGTCGACTTGAAACAGAGCGCCGCTCAAGCACGCTGCAAGCAGCGTCGCCGTTTCCAGGGACATGCGATTGCCGCGATGGCCGTCATCGGCAAGCCAACTGGCGCTCGGCATTTCATCATCGTTGTGCTGAGGTTTGTCGAGCATGGCTGTTTCGGCCTCCATGGAGCATGGATGGCCGGGCAACGGGCTTTGGTCGAATGATGGTTCCTCAAAACCTCATGAATCTGTATCATGGCGTGAGGAGATCGAGATGCCACGCCGCTTGCCACCCTTCGCGCCCCTTGTCGCGTTCGACGCGGTCACCCGCCATGGCTCGTTCACGCGCGCCGCGGCGGAGTTGGGCGTCACGCAGAGTGCGGTCAGCCATCAGATCCGAAAACTGGAGGACCATTTCGGGGTTGCATTGTTGCAGCGGCAGAATCCAGGGGTCGGGATAACACCTGCCGGCGCGCAGCTTAGGCAAGAGCTTGCCGCAGCACTCGACGCGCTTGGTGCGCTAGATGCTCAGGTGCGGCGGCGCTCGAACCGAACGACGTTGCGCGTGGGCGCCGGCTCGGCGTTGGCAACCTGGTGGCTCGTCCGCCGCCTACCAGACTTTACGGCGCGATATCCGTCGATCAACGTTGATCTCAAACCACTGGAGACGGGTGACAGTTCAAAGCGGCCGCTCGACGTGCGAATTGTCTGGAACGCCGGCGAAGACGCACGGCGGACGTCTACTCAATTGCCGCTGTTTTGGGAGCGGATTTTTCCCGTCTGTGCGCCGCACCTGTTGCCCCGGCGGCGTCCCTTGACGGACCCCGACGGCTTACTGGCCCTGCCGCTCATCCACAAAGGCGACAACGCGACCGGCGACTGGGGTTGGCCCTCCTGGTTTAGACGCCTGGGATTGCCGAAATCGGGCGCTGCCGCTGGCAGCCTGACGCTGGACGACATGGGAATGTGCATGTCGGCTGCGGCCGAAGGAGCCGGGGTGACACTTGGGCGCTCACTTCTTGTGGCAGATGCGGTTTCGTCTGGACGCCTCGTGTCCGCACTCGCCGATTACCCCGCAGTCGAGTGCACGAAAATTCAGGTTGCCCAGTGGCCAGCCGATTTGATCGGCGATCGCAGCGTCGAGTTATTCGTGAATTGGCTCGCCGAGCAGGCCGAGACGACCGTGAGGAATATTTCGGCTGCATAGTCCTTTGCCGGCCCTCTGCCGATTTGTTAGGGGCCGGCACTGTCAGTTCGCAGCTATTCGTCGGGGCTCTCGTCGTCATGCTGTTGACGCAATGTCTGTCTTAGACGGCGACAACTAAAACGCCGTGCTGGAACCGTTGGGGTTCCTACAAACGGTTCCGGAGCCAGGGGTTGGCTCGACCCGCAAAACGATTTGCGGCATCGGAACCGAACAATCGAAAATCACAGGAGATATAATGGTGTTTCGATCGAGCGCCGCAATTTGCGGCGCCGTGGTTGCGCTTGCCGTTTCCGTTTCTATTGCGCGATGTGAAGCTGGTGGGGTTCACTCAAGCGCCGCCGACAATGCCGCTTCCGGGGAAGCGATCGTTGGCGCGGCATCCATGTACAATCCGTTCAAGCCCGGCAAAGAGGAGGGCGGCCCGAAGACGGCTTCCGGCGAGCGCTATGATCCCTGGGTCTGGTCGGCCGCCATCAAGACGAGCTTGCGTAAGAAATTCGGAGGGGTCCAATTTGGCGCGAAGCCGAAATATGCCCTCGTCGAGGCCGTCGGCAAGAAGGTCATCGTCAGGATAAATGACGTGGGACCGCTAAGGCCGGGCCGCATCATCGACTTCAATGAGCGGACGATGCGCCATTTCGATCCGAGCCTGGAGCGCGGGGTCATTCCTGACGTAAAAGTCCGGCCGCTTGCCGGCGGCGATTGGACACCCGGACCGGTTGGCTGAACCGTCGCATCAGAACGTCGAGCAACACGCCCGTCCAGAACAGTCGAGCGCCTCGATGGCTTCATCGCGTTTGTCTCGATCGGCGGGAAGCGTGCCTGACGCGTGGAGACACGACGCTTCGTTGGCGGGAAAATTCGCGCGTACATTCCCTCGGCAGGACGACCAAGGTCTCGGGCGGCGCGCCTTCGCCATGATGACATCATGCCGGTGTTTTGCCCGACGAGTCAAATGTCATTTCGTAAAATACGAATATATTTGGACTAGAGCCAAGCCATTGATATCGCTGTCCCCGGCTACTGTGCATGGGGTTGTTTTCGCGTTTTTTGCTGGAGAGACCCCACCGCCGACTCTGCTGGCGATGGACGTGCTGCTAGCCCGCCTTGGCGACGCGGCCGTCCGCTGCGCCCGAGCGCAGGTTCTGGAAGAACTTCTCCACCTCGCGCGACAGCGTCTCCGCCGTCTCGGTCACGCTGCTCGCAGCCGTCAGCACCGAGGAGGCCGCAGTGTCGGTCTCGCCGATGGCGTCGCGGAGCGAGCTGATGTTGGCGACGAGGGTCTCGTTGCCTTGGGCCGCCGATTGCGCGTTGGACGAGATCTCGCGCGTGGCGGCGTCCTGCTGGCCGATGGCGCCGGCGATCGCCGAGGTGACGTCGTTGATCTCGCGCACTGCGCCGCCGATCTCGCGGACGGCGTCGACCGCGTTGCGGGTGGAGGACTGGATCATCGAGACGTTTTCGCTGATGTCGGCCGTCGCCTTCGCGGTCTGCCCCGCGAGCGCCTTGACTTCATGCGCGACGACGGCAAAGCCGCGGCCGGCATCGCCCGCGCGCGCGGCCTCGATGGTGGCATTGAGCGCGAGCAGATTGGTCTGCTCGGCGATCGCCTGGATCAGGCTGAGCACGCCGTCGATGCGTTGCGTGGCGGCCGCCAGGCTCTCGATCTCGGCGATCGATTTCTCGGTGCGCTGGCCGGTCTGCTCGACCGCGCCGGCGGATTGCCGCACCTGCCGGCCGATCTCCACCACCGATGCAGACAGCTCCTCGGCCGCGCCTGCCACCGCCGTGACGTTGTGCGAAGCCTGTTCGGTGGCGTTCGCCGCCGTGCCGGCGCGGCTGCTCGCGTCCGCGGTGACGCGGGTGATGGTCTGCGCCGTCTCGCGCATGACCGAGGCGTTGTCGCTGAGGCCGCGCATGATCGCGCCGATCGCCTCGCGAAACGCGTCGACGGATTGTTCGATGTGGCGGGCGCGCTCCTCGCGCGCGGCGGAGTCCTGCGAGACCTGCGAGGCGAGATTGCGGTTGCGCTCCATCGCGTCCTGGAAGATCTGGATCGCGCGTGCCAGTGCGCCGATCTCGTCGGCCCGGTCAGAGTGGGGCACCACGACGTTCTCGGCGCCGTCAGCGACCTGCTTGATGGTCGCGGTGATGGCGGAGAGGGGGCGTGCGATCGAACGGGCGATGATGACGATGCCGATCACGACGAGGGCGAGCGCCACGCCGGCGAGGCAAGTCAGGACCAAGGACAGGGTGCGATTGGTCTCGGTCTCGTGCGCGATTTGCCTTGCACGCTCGGCATAGACCTTGGACAGCGCCTCGAGATCCTTGTTCAGCGCCGAGCGCACGGCGCGGTTGGCGTCGTTGTCGCCCCATTCACGGCCCGCGGCCGCATTGATCTCGACGCCGCGGCGCACCAGCTCCTTGCGAAACTCGACGAACTGCTCGATGCGCTTCTTGAACGTGGCGAACTGCTCGGCATCGTCAGCCTTGACGATGGTCTCCCAGCGCTTCACGACGTCAAGGATCTGGGCGTTGAACTTGAGCAGGCCCTCGCCGTACTTCTTCACCACGGCCGGTTCAGTCGACATGTAGACGCCGCGCGATTCCATCACGACCGCATAGACCAGCGAGTTGACCCGCTCGACGTTCAGCGCGGCGGCGTTCGCGGTCTCGATCGCGGTGGTCAGCTCGGCGCCGCGGCGGCTGTTGTAGTCGGACAGCATCGCGATCGCCGCCGTGAGAAGCGCGAACAGCGCGAAGATGGCGTAGAGCTTGTTGGCAAGCGTGAAGCGGCCGGCGAGGCCGGTGGCATTCCCAGGTCGGTCAGTTGTCATGGTTTTCAGGGGCCCGAATGGCCGGGAGCGGCCGGAGAGCGCGGTCGTGCAAGTTATTGCAAAACTATGCAGAATGAAGATGGACGCAGCGTTAACGCCGGGTTTGGCGCCCTTCGCCCTCGGTCGAAGGAAAGGTAGATATTTCAGCGTCTTGATCTGAAGGTATAGTCTTGGGATCGTGCTGGACTCGGTCACTGGCCGACGAACCCCGGAGAGACCCTTGGTCTACCGCCACACCATCGACGCCACGACCTACACATTCCCGGATTTGCGCGACCTGCTCGCCAAGGCGACGCCGCCGCGCTCCGGCGACCGCCTGGCCGGGATCGCCGCCGCCAGTGCCGAACAGATGATCGCGGCGCGGATGGCGCTGGCCGACGTCCCGCTCGGGCAGTTCTTGCAGGAAACCGTCATCCCCTATGAGACTGACGAGGTCACCCGCCTCGTCATTGACAGCCACGACGCCAAGGCCTTCGCGCTGGTGGCTTCTCTGACGGTCGGCGCCTTTCGCGACTGGCTGCTGTCGGATGCCGCGACGCCCGAAATCTTGCGCAAGCTGGCCGGCGGCATCACCCCGGAGATGGCCGCCGCGGTCTCGAAGCTGATGCGCAACCAGGATCTGATCCTGGCGGCGCGGAAATGCGAGATCACCACCGCTTTCCGCAACACCATCGGCCTGAAGGGCCGGATGAGCACCCGGCTGCAGCCCAACCATCCCTTCGACGACGCCAGGGGCATCACCGCCTCCATCCTCGATGGCATCCTGCTCGGCGCCGGCGATGCCTGCATCGGCATCAACCCGGCGAGCGACGACCCGGCCGTGATCGGCCAATTGCTGCGGCTGCTCGACGAGGTCATCGCGCGGCTGAAGATTCCGACACAGGGCTGCGTGCTGACCCATGTCACCACGACGCTGTCGCTGATCGGGCAGGGGGCGCCGGTCGACCTCGTGTTCCAGTCGGTCGCCGGCACTGAGGCTGCCAACCGCAGTTTTGGTATCGACCTCGCGCTTCTCAAGGAGGCGCAAGAGGCCGGGTTGTCGCAGAGGCGCGGTACGGTTGGGCAGAACGTGATGTATTTCGAGACCGGGCAGGGCTCGGCGCTGTCGGCCAACGCCCATCACGGCGTCGACCAGCAGACCTGCGAGGCGCGCGCCTATGCGGTCGCCCGCGCCTTTGCGCCCCTCCTGGTCAACAGCGTGGTCGGCTTCATCGGCCCGGAATATCTCTACGACGGCAAGGAAATCATCCGGGCCGGGCTGGAGGATCACTTTTGCGGCAAGCTGCTCGGCCTGCCGCTTGGGATCGACATCTGCTACACCAACCACGCCGAGGCGGACCAGGACGACATGGACAATCTGCTGACGCTGCTCGCGGCCGCCGGCGTCACCTTCATCATGGGTGTCCCCGGCGCCGATGACGTGATGCTGAACTACCAGTCCACGTCTTTTCACGACGCGCTCTATGTCCGCGACGTCTTCGGACTGCGCCGCGCGCCGGAATTCGACGATTGGCTGGTGCGGTCCGGCATTGCGGGCGCCGATTTCCGTCTTGCCGGCGATGCAGGCCTGCTGCCCGATTTTGCCTCCCGGCTGATCGCGTGACGCGGCGGAAGCACCCGGCGGCCCGAGGAAACCATTGGTGCCCTAAGGAATTATGCTCATGCCACAATATTGAGAAATTCCGGCGGCAGCATTACGCTATGTGGCTGTCTGGCAATTTCCGCAGCTAAGTCGAGCGTGGCGGGGGAGCTTTGATGCGAGCTGAAAGTAACGGGACGTCCCGGCGGATTCTCTGCGTGTTTCCGCGATACACATCGTCGTTCGGGACGTTCGAGCATTCCTACCCCCTGACCGATGGCGTCCGCGCCTTCATGCCGCCGCAGGGACTTTTGCTGCTCGCCGCCTATCTGCCCAGGGAATGGCAGGTCAAATTCGTCGACGAGAACCTGCGCCGTACGACGAAGGAGGAGTTCGAATGGGCGGAGGCGGTCTTCGTCAGCGGCATGCACATCCAGCGCCAGCAGATGAACGACATCTGCCGCCGCGCCCATGAGTTCGACCTGCCGGTCGCGCTTGGCGGTCCCTCCGTCAGCGCCTGCCCGGATTACTATCCGTCGTTCGACTATCTCCATGTCGGTGAGCTCGGCGACGCCACCAATCAGCTGCTCGAAATACTGTCGCGCGACATCTCGCGTCCCGAGACCCAGGTGGTTCTGACCACCAAAGACCGCGTGCCGATGACGGAGTTTCCGATCCCGGCCTACGAGCTCGCCGACGTGAAGAAATACTTCCTCGGCAGCATCCAGTATTCCAGCGGCTGTCCGTATCAGTGCGAGTTCTGCGACATCCCAGGGCTGTACGGCCGCAATCCGCGCATCAAATCGCCGGAGCAGATCATCGCCGAACTCGACCGCCTGCGCGAATGCGGCATGACCGACACGGTCTATTTCGTCGACGACAATTTCATCGGCAACCGCAAGGCGGCGCTGGACCTCTTGCCGCATCTGATCGAATGGCAGAAGAGGACCGGCTATATGGTGCGGCTCGCCTGCGAGGCGACGCTCAACATCGCCAAGCGGCCGGAAATCCTCGAGAAGATGCGCGAGGCCTATTTCGTCACCATCTTCTGCGGCATCGAGACGCCCGATCCCGATGCGCTGAAGGCGATGCACAAGGACCACAACATGATGGTCCCGATCCTCGAGGGCGTGCAAACCATCAACTCCTACGGCATGGAGGTCGTGTCCGGCATCATCATGGGGCTCGACACCGACAAGCCTAACACTTCGGAGGCGCTGCTCGCCTTCGTCGAGGACTCCCGGATTCCGCTGCTCACGATCAACCTGCTTCAGGCGCTGCCGAAGACGCCGCTATGGGACCGTCTGGAGCGCGAGGGACGCCTGGTCGAGGACGACGGCCGCGATTCCAATGTCAACTTCCTGTTGCCCTACGACGACGTCGTCGCATCCTGGAAACACGCCATGGCCGTCGCCTACGAGCCCGAGAAGGTCTACGCGCGCTTCCAGTATCAATGCGACCACGTTTACGTGCATCGCCTGAAGATGCCGACGCCGGACGAGATGAAGACCTGGCCCAACATCAGGCGCGGCCTCGTCATGCTGCGAAACATCTTCTGGAAGGTCGGCGTGCTCGGCGACTACAAGCGCGTGTTCTGGAAGTTCGCGCTGGGCCGCATCAAGCGCGGCGATCTCGAAGGCCTGATCGGCTGCACTCTGATCGCGCACCATCTCATTACCTTTGCGCGGGCGGCCTCGACCGGCCAGCAGAACGCCTCGAACTATTCGATCCGGCTACGCGAGGCCTCCGTCCCCGCCGAATGACACAACATGTCTGATCCGGCCATCCCGCGTCGTCCGACCCTCGATCTGCGGTCGCTCACGCCTGCGCGCGTCGCGCTCGGGCGCAGCGGCGCGAGCCTGCCGACGCGGGCACTGCTCGATTTCACGCTGGACCATGCCCGCGCCCGCGATGCCGTGCATGCCGTGTTCGATGCGCCGCGGCTGGTCGCGGATCTCCGCGCGCTCGGCCTCGTCGTCACCGAGGCGAACAGCCGGGCGGTCGACCGCAGGGACTATTTGCGGCGGCCCGATCTGGGCAGACGGCTGGATGCCGGATCAGTCGAGGCTCTGGCGCGGAGCGCCTCGGAGCCGTGCCAACTCGCGGTCGTGATTGGCGATGGGCTGTCGGCTGCGGCGGTCCACGCCCATGCGGCCGCGCTGGTGATTCGCCTGCTGCCGTTGCTCGCAGCCGGCGATGGTGTCGCGATCGGCCATGTCGTGGTCGCCTCAGGCGCGCGTGTCGCGCTCGGCGACGAGATCGGCGCCATTCTCGGCGCGCGCATGGTCGCGACGCTGATCGGCGAGCGGCCGGGCCTGTCGGCGCCCGACAGTCTCGGCGCCTATCTGACTTTCGCCCCGAAGCCGGGCCGCACCGATGCCGAGCGCAATTGCGTGTCGAACATCCACAAGGCCGGGTTGAGCTATGACGAGGCTGCTTTCAAGATCGCCTGGCTGGTCCGCGAGGGGCTCGCGCGGGAAGTGACCGGTGTGGCGCTGAAGGACGACAGCGCAGACCGCGCGCCGCGTCGAATTGGCACGGCTTTGCCCGGATGAAGGGCATTAAGGCAAAATCGCCACATCTTGATCGATTCGGCCACACTCCGCCTGCTTGCGAGAAGGGCGATTGACCTGCTAAACCCCTCGCGGCGATTTTCTGCGCATTTTCAAAGGGCAAGCCTCCCATTGGTATGGCATTTTCAAGCCGTTCGCGGGGCGCGACAAGCTCACAGACCCGAGCCGATTTAGGAACTGGACAAGGCATGCTCGAAAAGCACAGCGAGAGTGAGGTTCATGTCGACAAGGTCGAGCAGGGACCTGCGTCCTCGATCGCCTTCGGGCTGGAGCGCATCGGGCTGTTCGCCGTCCGGGCGCCCATCGTCTCCTGCATCGTCCTGCTCGTCCTGATCGTCGGCGCCGTGTTCGGCATCCACCGGATCAAGATCGACGATTCGCTGTCGCAGCTGTTCCGGTCCAACACGCCGGAATTCCGCCAGTACGAAGCGGTGACCAAGAAGTTCCCGGCCGAAGAATTCGACGTCCTCGTCGTAGTCGAGGGCAAGACCCTGCTGGCGCGGAACAACCTCGAGAAGCTGCGCGACTTCGTCACCGACATGCAGCTGGTGGAGGGTACGCGCGGACTGGTCTCGCTGTTCTCCGCGCGTCAGGCGCCGGCGCCGGGCAAGCTTCCCGCCGCGCTGTTCCCGCCCGAGCTGCCCGAGGGCGCGGCCTATGACAAGTTCATCGAGGGCGTCAAAGCCAACGAGATCATCCGCGGCAAGCTGTTGTCCGAGGACGGCACGCTGGCGCTGATCGTGCTTTCGCTCGATCCGGAGGTGGTCGCCTCCAACAAGCTGACCAAGACCGTCGCCGACATCCGCGCGCTGATGAAGGAAGACCTCGGCGACACCGGCCTCAACGTGCAGCTTTCCGGCGTGCCGGTGATGCAGCTCGAGATCCGCAACGCGGTCGAGCGCGACGGGCTCACCTACAACATCCTCGGCATTCTCGCCGGCTGTGTCATCGCCATCATCTTCTTCCGCAAGATCTCGTTCATGGTGGCGGCGGCGTTCCCGCCGATGATTGCGATCCTGCTGGCGCTCGGCGCGCTCGGCTGGGCCAATTTCAACCTCAACATGTTCCTGAACGTGATGACGCCGCTCATCATGGTCATCAGCTTCTCGGACTCGATGCAGCTCACCTTCGCCGCGCGCGACCGGCTGATCGCGGGCCAGGACAAGTTCACCGCGTTCAAGAACGCGGTGCTGGTGGTGGGACCGGCCTGCGTGCTGACGCACGGCACCGCCGGCATTTCCTTCATCGCGCTCCAGTTCTCCGACTCCGATCTGATCCGCAAGTTTGGCGAGGCGGGTCTCGCCGCCACCATCATCGCGCTGGTCGCGGTGTTGTCGCTGGTGCCGGTGTTCGGCGTGCTGCTGGTGCGCAACGAGAAGGTCTTTGCGACCAAGTTCCAGAGCGCGGATGCCGGCGTGCAGGCGCTGCGTAATTTCTGCTACTGGATCGCGGTGCGCATGGTGGGCCGTCCTGGCCTGTTCAGCCTGATCGCGGTGGTGTTCGTGGCGGGCCTCGGCGTCATCTACGCAAATCTGGAGCCGCGCTACCGGCTCGCCGACCAGGTGCCGGACAAGCGCCAGGCGGTCGCCGCCAGCGACCGGCTCGACGCCAAGCTCACCGGCGCCAACCCGGTCAACGTTCTGATCCAGTTCCCCAAGGGTGAATCGCTCTATTCGCCGGAGACGCTGCAGACCATCGCGGATGTGCACGCGACGGTGGAGAAGGCAGCCGGTGTCGGCAATGTCTGGTCGGTCGAGACCCTGCGCCGCTGGCTCGCGGACAAGGCCGGCAGCGCCGACGTCGCGACCCTGAAGGAATATGTCAGCGTCATTCCGGAGCATCTGGTACGCCGGTTCATCGATGCCGAGCAGGACGCCGTCGTGGTCGCAGGTCGCGTGCCGGACAAGGATTCCAGCCAGCTCCTTCCGATCGTCGACAAGCTCGATACCGAGCTCGACGCCGTTCGCAAGAAGCATCCCGGCTATGAAGTGGCGGTCACGGGTCTTGCCGCGATTGCCGCGCGCAACTCGGCCGGCATGATCGAGAAGCTCAACCGCGGGCTGACCGTCGAATTCGCGCTGGTCGCGATCTTCATCGGCCTGGCCTTCCGCTCCTGGGTGGTGATGTTCGCCTGCATCCTGCCGGGCATCTTCCCCGTTGTGATGTCGGGAACGGTGCTGTGGGCGATGGGTGAGGGACTGCAATTCGCCAGCGTCGTGGCTCTGACCGTTTCGTTCGGCCTCGGCTTAAGCGCCACCATCCATTTCCTCAACCGCCTCAGGCTCGAGAGCAAGCCGGGCGTCGGCTCGGCGCTCGCGGTGGAGCGCGCCACCGTGCTGGTCGGCCCGGCCTTGATCCTGACCACGCTGGTGCTGGCCTGCGGTCTCGTCGTCACGGTGTTCTCCGACCTGCCGTCGCTACGGCTGTTCGGCTGGCTCAGCGCCTTCTCGATGGTGATGGCGCTCGTCGCCGACCTCTTCATCCTGCGGCCGACGGCGATGTGGTTGATCAATCTGCACGCCAAGCTTCAGGGCGACAAGCCGGCGATCTGAACGGCTTCGTTCATCAGACACTCGAATCGGCGCGGTCCGGGCGATTGCGCCGCGTCTCCCGAAAACAACAAAGCCCCGGTTCGCGAGAACCGGGGCTTGTTGCTTTCGAAGCGGTAAGAGCCGTCAGCCCTTCGTCATCGTGATGTTGACGCCGCGAATCTCGCCCTTGGATGAGATCTGCACCGTTTGCTTGGTGCCGTTGGTGCGCAGCGACAAATTGGCGGCAAAGCCGTTGGCCTCGACGAACACCTCGATCTGGCCGCCACCGGCGGTGCCTTGCAGATTGCCGAAGATGTTGCGGTTGGTCTCGCTCCAATTGCCGGAGATCCGCTCGCCCTGGCTGGTCACGTCGCTGGTGAGGTCGAACTTGTAGCTGTCGGACGCGCAGTGCAACGCCTGCTTGAGGCTGAGACCGGTGCCGGCAACTTTGTAATCGGCCTTGCAACGGATGCGCTCGGTGGAGCCGTCGGACAGCGACACCGTACCCGTGCCGGTCCATGCGCCCTCGAAACCTGCAAACGGTCCGGACGACTGAGCCTGACTTGTCGAAACCGAGAAGAGCAGCACAGCGCCGATGCCGGCCGCCTTGATTGCCAGTTCAGATCGCCCAAAAAAAATCATCTTCAAAATATCCCGTTTTGGAACGACGTCCGCTTGTCACCAAGGACGTCTCGCCACATCGAAGGTTTAGTGTTCCGAGCCTGTGTCAGGTTCAATGGCCGGCCGCCCACATGTCGGCATCGCGAAGCGCACTTGCCATGATCGGCCTCCGGATTCTCTGCGTTTCGGCATGTTTCTGGGGCCCATGGCGGGATGTAGAGATGCAGCTCTGCAACAGGTGCGCAGCAAAACGCGACGCACCTGAATTATGACATAGTATCAGTCTCTTACATTTGTCACAGAAGGCGCAGGGAAGACCTCATTTGGTGGACGTGGCGCCAATTTGGCCGCATTTGCCAGTGCTTGTGCCTTCTCCGAGGCCGCTACTCCCGCGGCGACTTGCCCATCAGAACAATCCGCTCCGGTCGTCGCCCTGTGCTGTCCGGGATTGGTGCGATTCTGCCGTCAGAATGAAGGAATACAATGCGTAAGCTTCTCGTCGCTCTCACCTTGCTGTCGGCCTCCCTCTCGACCGCAGCGTTCGCCCAGCAAGGGCGCGGCACGGACGCCGAGCAGAAGGCCTGCTCGCGCGATGTGCAGAAGCTCTGCCGTCCGGTCATCGACCAGGGCGATTTCACCATCCTGGCCTGCCTCAAGGAGAACCGGGCCAAGATTTCGCAGGCCTGTGACCAGGTCCTGAAGAACCACAACCAGTAAGCTCGGCCACTGGCCCACAAAAGGCGGCCTCCGGGGCCGCCTTTTCGGGCCTGATCCGCAAGGGGCAGCCATCGAGAGACAGGATTGGTTTTGCGGCCGTATTCCCCTATATGGGGGCCGCGGCGGCATCGCCCGCACGGGCTAGCGCGAGCGAAAAAGCCCTTCCTGTCCAAACGATTGTAGACCAGCCCTCGATGACCTCTGCGAGCGAATTGCGATCCGGCAAGGGTGAGCGCGACGAGAATTTTCCCGTCGCGTCCTGGATCATTCATCCGCGTCATCGCGCGCTGATCCTGGCGTATTACAATTTCGTCCGCACCGCCGACGACATCGCCGACCACGCCACGCTGCCGCCGGACGAGAAGCTCGCTTATCTCGACCTGCTCGAGGCGGAATTGCTCGGCAGGGGCGACACCCAGGCCGAGGCCGTCAGCTTGCGGCACGCACTGGCCGAACGCGGCATGGCGCCGCGCCACGCGCTCGACGTGCTCATCGCGTTCCGCATGGACGTGACCAAGTTGCGCTACGAGAATTGGGACGAGGTCATCCATTATTGCCGCTACTCGGCGATGCCGGTCGGCCGCTTCATGCTCGACGTCCATGGTGAGAGCACCTCGACCTGGGCCGCGTCGGATGCGCTCTGCGCAGCGCTGCAGATCAACAACCATCTTCAGGATTGCGGCAAGGATTTCCGCGAGCTCAACCGCGTCTATCTGCCGCGCGATGCGCTGGCTGCGAGTGGCGCCTCGGTCGAGCAGCTCGGAGAGGCGCAATCGCCACCGGCGATGCTGGCCTGCCTTCAGGCTCTCGCCGTGCGCAACGAAGCGCTGCTCGACGAGGGCAGGTCGCTAGCTGCGGAGATCAGGGATTTCCGCCTCGGCATCGAGGTCTCGGTGATCCAGGCTTATGCCGACCGCATTGTGCGCCTGTTGAAGGTGCGCGATCCTCTGCGCGAGCGCGTGCACCTGAACAAGCTCGAGCTCCTCACCTTCAGCCTCGCCGGCATGATCGGCGAAGTCGGCCGCCGCGCGGTCGGACGCAAGGCCATTTCCAGACCGGGGACTGCACATGACGCTTGAGGCGACCTCGCCCGGCGCCAATTATGGCTCGACCGCATCCGGCAGTTCGTTCTACGCCGCGATGCGCATCCTGCCGCACGACCAGCGCGAAGCGATGTTCCAGATCTACAGCTTCTGCCGCCAGGTCGACGACATCGCCGATTCCGACGGACCGCGCGACGAGCGGCTCGCCGCCCTTCAGGCGTGGCGCAACGACATCGATGCGCTCTACCAGGGCAATCCGCCGCCACGGCTGAAGGACTACGTCGCCTCGGTGAAGACCTTCGGCCTCAAGCGCGAGGATTTCCTCGCGATCGTCGACGGCATGGAGATGGACGTGCCGCAGGACATCCGCGCGCCCGACATGGCGACGCTGGATCTCTACTGCGATCGCGTCGCGAGTGCCGTGGGGCGGCTGTCGGTCCGCGTCTTCGGCCTGCCGGAAGAAGACGGCATCGAGCTCGCCCATCATCTCGGCCGCGCGCTCCAGCTCACCAACATCCTGCGCGACATCGACGAGGACGCGGGCCTCGGCCGGCTCTATCTGCCGCGCGAAGCGCTGCTGCATGCCGGCATCACTTCCAGCGATCCGGACCGCGTGATCGTCGAGCGCGCGCTGCCGAAGGTCTGCCTGCCGCTGGCGCAGCGCGCAAAGGTGTATTTCGAGAAGTCGGACGAGATCATGAACCGCAATCGGCGCCGCGCGGTGCGCGCGCCCCGGATGATGTCGAAATACTATCATGCCATTCTGGATCTTCTGATCGCGCGCGGGTTCAACGCGCCGCGTGAGCCGGTGCGTGTGTCGAAGATCACACGCATCGCCATCCTGCTCCGATACGCTCTCATCTGATGCAAAAAACAGCTCACATCATTGGCGCTGGAATTTCCGGCCTCTCCGCCGCCGTGCGGCTTGCCAATGCCGGCTTCAAGGTCGCCGTGCACGAGGCGACCCAGCAGGCCGGCGGCCGCTGCCGTTCTTATTTCGACGGCGCCACCAATCTCACTATCGACAACGGCAACCATCTGCTGCTGTCCGGCAACAGCCATGCGCGCGCCTACGCGCGCTCGATCGGCACTGAAGCGGGCCTCGTCGGTCCGGAGCGCGCGCAGTTTCCCTTTGTCGACCTCACGACCGGGCAGCGCTGGCAGATTGACCTCGGCGACGGCCGGCTCCCGACCTGGGTGCTCGACGAGAGCCGCCGCGTCCCCGACACCGGGTTGACCGATTACCTGAAGCTGGCGCCGCTGATCTGGGCATCGGAAGAGACGCTGGTCGGCAAGTCCATTCCCTGCGAGGGCGTGCTCTATCAGCGCCTGGTGCAGCCGCTGCTGCTGGCGGCGCTCAACGTCGATCCACCCGAAGGCTCAGCTGGGCTTGCCGGCGCGATCGTGCGCGAGACGCTGCTCGCCGGCGGGCAGGCCTGCCGTCCCCTGATCGCGCGCGACGGGCTCAGCGCGGTGCTGATCGAGCCTGCCGTGACGTTCCTGCAGGAGCGCGGGCACAGCGTTCAGCTCGGCCATGAGCTGCGCTCGTTTGCGACCCATGACGGCAAGGTCGGCGCGCTGAATTTCGGCGGCGAGGATGTGATCCAGATCGGCGAGGGCGACGTCGTCGTGATGGCGGTACCGCCGCGCGCTGCCTCCAACCTGCTGCCGGGCCTGAAGACGCCGACCGAATTCCGCGCCATCGTGAATGCGCATTTCCGCGTTGAGCCGCCAGCGGGATCGGCTCCGATCCTCGGCGTGATCGGCGGCGTCGTGGAATGGCTGTTTGCGTTCCCGAACCGGCTGTCCGTCACCATCAGCAACGGCGACCGTCTGGTCGAGATGCCGCGCGAGGAACTCGCGCAGGCGATCTGGAACGACGTGTGCAAGGCGGGCGGTGTGTCCGGCGAGCTGCCCCCTTGGCAGATCGTGCGCGAGCGCCGTGCCACATTCGCGGCGACGCCGGCGCAGAATGCCCTGCGTCCAGGGCCGGTCACTGCGCTGAAAAACCTGTTTCTTGCAGGCGATTGGACTGCTACGGGATTGCCTGCAACCATCGAGGGATCGGTCCGATCCGGTGATCGCGCCGCCGATCTGGTTCTGGCCGCCAAGGGATAGTGACAGGCGGCCCTGACGGGTATTTGTCCCGGTCAATTTCGGCCAATTCAATCGACTATCGGAGCAATCGAGCGAGATGGATTCCGTGAACGCGACCAGCCGCGAAGCCCAAGAATTCGGGAACTTGGAATCGAGCATTGCGTCGGCCACCGAAGGCGTCCTCGGCTTCCAGCAATCCGACGGGCATTGGGTGTTCGAGCTCGAGGCCGATTGCACGATTCCGGCCGAATACGTGCTGCTGCGCCATTATCTCGCCGAGCCGGTCGATGCCGTGCTCGAAGCCAAGATCGCCAATTATCTTCGCCGCGTTCAGGGCGTCCATGGCGGCTGGCCGCTGGTGCATGATGGCGAGTTCGACATGAGCGCCAGCGTGAAGGCGTATTTCGCGTTGAAGATGATCGGGGATTCCATCGACGCGCCGCACATGGTGCGTGCGCGCGAGGCGATCCATTCCCGCGGCGGCGCCATTCACAGCAACGTCTTCACGCGCTTCATGCTTGCGATGTTTGGCGTCGTGACCTGGCGCGCGGTACCGGTGCTGCCGATCGAGATCGTGCTGCTGCCGTTCTGGTCGCCGTTCCACATCAACAAGATCTCCTACTGGGCACGCACCACCATGGTGCCGCTGATGGTCATCGCCGCGCTGAAGCCACGGGCGAAGAATCCCAAGGGTGTCGGCATCGACGAGCTGTTCCTGCAGGATCCGCGCTCGATTGGCATGACGGCCAAGGCGCCGCACCAGAGCATGGCCTGGTTCGTGCTGTTCCGCGCGCTCGACGGCATTTTGCGCGTGGTCGAGCCGATGTTTCCCAAGAGCCTGCGCAAGCGCGCGATCGATGCCGCGCTCGCCTTCACCGAGGAGCGGTTGAACGGCGAGGACGGCATGGGCGCGATCTATCCGCCGATGGCCAACATCGTCATGATGTACGACGCGCTCGGCAAGGATGAGACCTATCCGCCGCGCGCGATCACGCGCCGTGGTATCGACAAGCTGCTCGTGATCAAGGACGACGAGGCCTATTGCCAGCCCTGCGTCTCGCCGGTGTGGGACACGACGCTGACCGCCCACGCGCTGCTCGAAGCCGGCGGTGACAGAGCGGTGCCCGCGGCCAAGCAGGGTCTCGACTGGCTGATCCCGAAGCAGGAGCTCGAGGTGAAGGGCGACTGGGCGGTGAAGCGGCCCGACGTGCGCCCGGGCGGCTGGGCCTTCCAGTACAACAACGCCCATTATCCCGATCTCGACGACACCGCGGTGGTGGTGATGTCGATGGACCGGATGCGCCGGGAGCACGGTGCGACCGGCTATGACGCCGCGATTGAGCGTGCCCGGGAGTGGATCGAGGGCATGCAGAGCGACGACGGCGGCTGGGCCGCCTTCGACGTCAACAACCTCGAATATTATCTGAACAACATCCCGTTCTCCGACCATGGCGCGCTGCTCGACCCGCCGACCGAGGACGTCACCGCGCGCTGCATCTCGATGCTGGCCCAGCTCGGCGAGACCGCGAAGACCAGCAAGCATGTCGCCGAGGGCGTCGCCTACCTCCGCAAGACCCAGCACCCGGAAGGGTCCTGGTACGGCCGCTGGGGCATGAATTTCATCTATGGAACCTGGTCGGTGCTGTGCGCCCTCAACATGGCCGGCGTCCGCCATGACGACCCCATGATCCGGAAAGCCGCCGGCTGGCTGGCCTCGATCCAGAATCAGGACGGCGGCTGGGGCGAGGATGCCGTCAGCTACCGGCTGGACTACCGAGGCTGGGAAGCCGCCCCCTCGACCGCATCGCAAACGGCATGGGCCTTGCTTGCCTTGATGGCTGCTGGCGAGGTTGATCACCCGGCCGTCGCCCGCGGGGTGGAGTACCTGATTGCAACACAGAACGAAAAAGGACTGTGGGACGAACAGCGGTACACCGCCACAGGCTTTCCCCGTGTATTCTATCTACGGTACCATGGTTACCCGAAGTTCTTCCCGCTGTGGGCGTTGGCGCGGTATCGGAACTTGCGGAACACCAACAGCAGGGTGGTAGGGGTCGGAATGTGACTTTGGGGACGGGGGACTATCTTACCGCGGGTCAAACCGTTGATCCGAGGCTGATATTGATCGTGACTGGATTGGTTCAGGAGGCCCGCATCGCGGCCGGGCCCGGAATGGCGGTGATCTGTTCGTCGAGCAGCCCGACCCAGTTGCGGGCGCTGTTGACGGTGCTGGATCCCGAGACGATTCGCGGTGTGATCTCGTTCGGCGTGGCCGGCGGGCTCGACCCGACGCTGCGCTCCGGCGACGTCGTGCTGGCGACCGAGGTGCTCGCGGGCGACACCCGCTGGGCCGCCGGCCTGTCGCTCGGGGACGACCTGATCGACCGCCTGACGTCGGGGCGTCGCCGCGTCGTGCGCGGCAGCCTCGCCGGTGCCGAGGAAGTGGTCACGGGGCGCTCCTGCAAGGCGGCGCTGCATTCGGAGACCGGAGCTGCCGCCGTCGACATGGAAAGCCACATCGCGGCCGCCTACGCCGCCGAAGCCGGCTTGCCGTTCGCCGCGGTCCGCGTCATCAGCGATCCCGCCCATCGCGCGCTGCCGGCGCTCGCCCGCGCCGCCATCAAGCCGAACGGCCAGATCGACGTGCTGGCCGTGCTGCGCGGCATCGTGCGCAATCCGACCGCGCTGCATGGACTGGTCTCGACCGGCCTCGACTTCAACCGCGCGCTGCGCAGCTTGCGCGGTTGCCGCGACTATTTGATTGGTACCGAGCTCGTGGAGAGCGAGGCGCTGGTCTCTGAGGCAGCCTGAGCGGTTTCTGCGATCACTAAAAACAAAAGGCCCGGTCGCCATTGGCGATCGGGCCTTTTCTATTTCGGTGTGCGTAGCTCGGATGGAGCGGAGCGCAATCCGACGTCTTCAAAGCGAGGGGCCGTCCCGGATTTCGCTTGCGCTCCATCCGGGCTACAGGGCGTCGCGCTTACGCGGCGGTGGAAGCCTTCCGCGCCGCCTTCTCCTGCGCGGCGGCGGCCTCGTCCTTGCGGATCTCCGACAGGCGCTTCTGCACTTCCGCCGAGAAGATGTACTGCGCCGGGCGCTGCTTGCTCATGTCGATCTCCGGGGCCATCGGACCCGTGGTCCTGATCCCGCGCAGCGACACCCACATCGCCTTCAGCGGGTTGTTGATGGCTGCGGTCGCCGCCGTCGGCTCGTAGCCGCAATGGGCCATACAGTCGGCGCACTTCTCGTACTTGCCGGTGCCGTAGGTCTCCCAGTCGGTGGTGTCCATCAGCTCCTTGAAGGTTTTTGCGTAGCCTTCACCGAGCAAATAGCAGGGCTTCTGCCAGCCGAAGATGTTGCGCGCCGGCATGCCCCAGGGCGTGCACTCGTATTCCTGGTTGCCGGCGAGGAAGTCCAGGAACAGGCCGGAATGCATGAAATTCCACTTCTTGCCCTTGCCCATCGCAAAGACGTCGCGGAACAGCTTCTTGGTCTTGGTGCGGTTGAGGAAGTGCTCCTGGTCGGGCGCCCGCTCATAGGCGTAGCCCGGAGACATCGAGACGCCGACGCCGAGCTCGACGGTGAGATCCAAGAACTTGGCGATCTCCTCGGCCGGATGGCCGTCGAAGATGGTGGCGTTGACGTTGACGGTGAAGCCGCGGGCCTTGGCCGCCTTGATCGCGGAGACGGCGCGGTCGAACACGCCCTTCTGCGACACCGCCTTGTCGTGGTGCTCCTTCAGACCGTCGAGATGCACGGAGAAGAACAGGTAGGGCGAGGGCTCGAACAGATCGAGCTTCTTCTCGAGCAACAACGCGTTGGTGCAGAGCGAGACGAACTTCTTGCGCGCCACGAGGCCGCGCACGATCTCACCGATCTCCTTGTGGATCAGCGGCTCGCCGCCGGGAATGGCGACCATCGGCGCGCCGCACTCGTCGGCCGCGTCCCAGCACTCCTGTGCGGTCATGCGGCGGTTGAGGATCGCGTCCGGATAGTCGATCTTGCCGCAGCCGACGCAGGCGAGGTTGCAGCGGAACAGCGGCTCCAGCATCAGCACGAGCGGATAGCGCTTGCGGCCAAGCAGCTTCTGCTTGATCAAATAGCCGCCGATACGCATTTCCTTGAAGAAGGGGATAGCCATTACAAGTTTCTTTCTGGGCTTGAAATTCGGGTGGGTCAGCTCGCAGCCAGTTGGGCCGGAAGCCGGAATTCGATGTTTTCCTCGCGGCCCGGAAGCACCGAGACCTTGACCGGTCCGATCCGCCGCATCGCTTCGATCACGTCATCCACGAGTACCTCGGGCGCCGAAGCGCCGGCCGTGACACCGACGGTTCTGGCATCTTTCAACCACTCCGGATTGAGCGCGCTGCCGTCGGCAATCAGATAACTCGCGACACCGGCCTCAGTGCCGATTTCGCGGAGCCGGTTCGAATTCGAGCTATTGGCAGCGCCCATCACCAAGATCACGTCGACCAGCTTGCTCAAGTCCCTTACCGCAGATTGGCGGTTCTGTGTCGCATAGCAGATATCCCGGATATCCGGGCCTTGAATATCTGTAAAGCGGGCCTGCAGGGCTGAAATGATGTCCTTTGTGTCATCCACAGACAGGGTGGTCTGGGTGATGTAGGCCACTGGCGTATCCGCCGGCAGCTCAAGGGCCTTAACCTCTTCAACGCTTTGGACCAACAGTACGGGGGCGGGAACCTGGCCCATCGTACCTTCGACCTCGGGGTGGCCGGCATGGCCGATCAGGATCAGGGTGCGGCCCCTGGCGATGTAGCGCTTCCCCTGATTGTGAACTTTCGTGACCAGGGGGCAGGTGGCATTGAGCACCGGAAGGTCGCGCGCGGCCGCTTCTTCCTCCACGCTGCGGGCGACGCCATGAGCGCTGAAGACCGTCACAGCCTTCGGCGGCACCTCCGACAGTTCCTCGACGAAGATCGCGCCCTTGTTCTTCAGGCTCTCGACGACGTACTTGTTGTGCACGATCTCATGGCGCACGTAGACGGGCGGGCCGTACTTCTCCAGCGCCCGTTCCACGATCTCGATCGCACGTACCACCCCCGCGCAAAAGCCGCGCGGTTGCGCCAGATAAACTTCCATTGGACGCCCATCACGCAAGTTGCACCAATCCGCTCTCAAGTTCAGGGGACACCCCGATACGAACCAATGAGTTGCAATATCCGCACCACCGGTTTCGCTCACGCGGTAGCCGCCCACCCCTGTCGGGGCCCCGTGCATGGAGGCGCAATACTTTGTGTCAAAAAATCGGCAGCAAGGAAAGGTGGAATGAACTTTGGTTCCTCTGGGATCACTTTTACGGTATTATAGTAGAGGGATGTTTGGTCAGAAAAGCGGTGATATCGGTGTTTGCGCCTTCGTCACTTTCCCGCCTCAACTCCCCGGCTATACCGACCGCCCCGCATGATTTCGCCATGGTCTTCCGCCGTTTACCTCGAACCTTCTGACGGCGATAACCACTCAAAACAGCAATAGGTTTCGGCCGGGAACTCCGTTAAACAGCGGGCGTTTCCGGCAAGCTGTTAACCGCAGAAAGAAAAGTAGTGCTGCAAAGCGTCGTCGTTGCCATCGTCAGGGCCTGCACCCGGTTTGCCTCCCTCGTCGTCATTCTCGGGCTCCTGCTGGCGGTGGGGGCGGGCTATTACACGTCCCGGCATTTCGCCATCAACACCGATATCAATTCGCTGATTGCCCAAAATCTGGACTGGCGCCAACGCGACCAGCAGTTCGATCGCGCCTTCGACCGCGATGCGACGATTACGGCGGTGGTCGAAGCCAAAACGCCGGAGATGGCGACCGCGGCCTCGGACGCGCTCTATGCCAAGCTGAAGGACAACAAGACAGACTTCCAGTCGGTGCAGCAGCTCGGCACCGGCGAGTTCTTCGAGAAGAATGGCCTGTTATTCCTGCCGACAGAGGAAGTCGCAAAGGTCACCAGCCAGTTCGAATCCGCCGCGCCTCTGATCGAGATCATGGCAGGCGATCCCTCGATCCGCGGCCTGACCGGGGCGCTGGAAACGGGACTTGCCGGCGTCAAGCGCGGGCAGGTCAAGCTCGACAACACCGAGCGGCCCTTCAACCAGATCGCGCAAACGGTCGAGACCGTGCTCAACAAGGGCAATGCGACCTTCTCCTGGCGTGAGCTCGTCAGTGACGAGCCGCTGACGGATTCGGACAAGCGCGCCTTCATCGAGTTCAAACCGATCCTCGACTACAACGCGCTGGAGCCCGGTAAGGGCGCAACCGACGCGATCCGCAAGGCCGCAGCCGATCTGGACTTTGCCACCAAATACCAGGCGCGGGTCCGGCTGACCGGGCCGGTCCCGATCGCCAACGAGGAATACGCAACCGTCCAGGAAGGCGCCGTCGTCAACGGCATCGGCACGGTTCTCGTCGTGCTGCTCATCCTCTGGCTGGCGCTGCATTCGGCGAAGATCATCTTCGCCGTGTTCGTCAATCTCTTCGTCGGTCTTGCGCTGACAACCGCCGCCGGCCTGATGATGGTGGGTTCGCTCAATTTGCTGTCGATCGCGTTCGCCGTGCTGTTCGTCGGTCTCGGCGTCGATTTCGGCATTCAGTACAGCGTCCGCTATCGCTCCGAGCGCTACAAGCACAACGACCTTTCGGGCGCGCTGATCCTGGCTGCCAAGCGCTCGGCAATTCCGTTGTCGCTGGCGGCAATGGCGACCGCGGCCGGCTTTCTCTGCTTCATCCCCACCGACTACAAGGGTATTGCCGAACTCGGGCAGATCGCCGGCGTCGGCATGCTGGTCGCGTTCGTCACCAGCATCACCGTGCTGCCGGCGATGCTGAAGCTGTTGAACCCGCCCGGCGAGAAGGAGCCGGTCGGCTACGCCTTCCTGGCGCCGCTCGATCACTTCCTGGAGAAGCACCGGGTGCTGGTCGTCGGCGGTACGATGTTTCTGGCGGTCGCCGGCCTGCCGCTGCTCTATTACATGAAGTTCGACTTCAACCCGATGAACCTGCGCAACCCGAAGGCAGAGTCGATCGCGACCTTCCTCGATTTGCGCAAGGATCCCAACACTGGCGCCAATGCCATCAACGTGATGACCACGTCGGAAGAGCAGGCGAGGCAGGTGGAGGCGAAGCTGGAGAAGGTGCCGGAGGTGTTGCGCGTGATGTCGCTCAACAGCTTCGTTCCCGAAGACCAGGCGCCGAAGCTGAAGCTGATCGCGCAGGGCGCCAAGGTGCTGAACCCCGCGCTCAATCCCGACCAGATCGACGCCGCGCCCACGGACAAGGAAAACGTCGATGCGCTGAAATCCTCGGTCGACAATCTGCGCCGGACCGCAGGCGATGCGAAGGGCCCGGGTGCGGTCGCCTCGCGTCGGCTCGCTGACGCGCTGGAAAAGCTCGCCAATGGCGATGAAGCCACGCGGAACAAGGCGCAGGACGTGTTCGTCGCGCCGATGAAGATCGTGTTCGACCAGCTCCGGAACGCGATGCAAGCCGAGCCGGTTACCCTGAAGTCATTGCCGGCAGATCTCGTCAGCGCCTGGAAGAGCAAGGACGGCATCATCCGGGTCGAGGCGCTGCCGAAGGGCGATCCCAACGACAACGACACGCTGCGCAAATTTGCGGCGGCGGTGCTCGTTGCCGAGCCGACCGCGATCGGCGGTCCGGTCTCGATCCTGAAATCCGGCGACACCGTGGTGAAGGCGTTCATCCATGCGGGAATCTACGCGCTGCTGGTGATCGGCCTGCTGCTGTGGATCACGCTGCGCCGGTTCGTCGACGTGTTGATGACGCTGGTGCCGCTGCTGGTGGCCGGCGCGGTGACGCTCGAGATCTGCGTGCTGATCGGCTTGCCGCTCAACTTCGCCAATATCGTCGCGTTTCCGCTGCTGCTCGGCGTCGGCGTGGCCTTCAAGATCTACTATGTCGTGGCCTGGCGCTCGGGCAGGACAAACCTGCTCCAGACCAGCCTGACGCGCGCGATATTTTTCAGCGCGCTGACAACGGCGACCGCGTTCGGCAGCCTTTGGCTGTCGAGCCATCCCGGCACGTCCAGCATGGGCAAGCTGCTCGCGCTGTCGCTGGTGACGACGCTCGCCGCCGTGCTGCTGTTTCAGCCCGCCCTAATGGGCAAACCCCGCAATCTCAGGGAGTAGGCAGATGTCGCCGACCTGGTCGGCGGCGCCCTTCTGACCGGGTTTGGCACTGCCGGCGGCCTTCGGGGCTGCGGGCGCAGGCTGCGCCGCTGTAGTACCTGTCGTTCCCGGGGCTTTCGGTGCCGCGCCGGCGGGCTTCGGCGCGCCCTTGGCCATGGCGTTGGCGGAGCTCAAGGGAATCGGGGGGCTGACCCGGGTCCAGGTCTCGCCACCGCACAGGAACCCCATCACGCAGCCCTTGATCTCGAGCTGGTCGGTGCCAACCGGCGTGATGGTCGCGCTGTAGAGCTGGCCGTCCTTGGCGTTGTAGACCTGACCTTCCCACTGCTCGGCGCCGGGCTTTTTCTTCATGTCGATCAGGGTCGCCATGCCTAGCGTGGGCCGGGTCTTTTTCGACGCGTCCGGATTGTTCTCGTCGCGGCCGCCGGGCTGTTTTTCCCAGGAAACCGCGCCCCACATGCTGCCATTGCATTGGGCGACACGAATGTTGGCAACGCCGTCGGCAACCCGCCAGTCGCCGGTCGGATCGGCGGCGAGCGCCGGGGCCAGGCAGGTGTAACCGCCAGCCAGTATTAGTCCGGTGTAAAGGGCTAAACGCATGATAGTTCCTTGGCAGTGCAACATGGTCTAAAGCTCTGCTTGCGAAGATGGTCCGAAAAAGGGCAAAAGGCCGCACAGACCGTTTTCAGCGACGTTCCGTTTTCAGTTGACGAGACGGCCCTCAACCGAAGTATGTAGCGGATGCACAGCCCAAATCCAGACATGTCTCAGCTGTTCGCGGACCGCCAGGCCCAGCGCAGCGCCCTGCATAATCGGCATCTGAACGAGCAGTTCGTTCGGGTTCTGAAGACCATCGGCTACGATGTCGGCTTCCAGAAGGGGCAGGGGCAGTACCTCTACGACCGCGACGGGGCGCGCTATCTCGACCTCTTGTCCGGTTTTGGCGTGTTTGCGATCGGGCGCAATCATCCTGTCATGCGTGAGGCGCTCAAGAGCGTGCTCGATGCCGACCTGCCGAACCTCGTCCAATTCGACGTCTCGGTGCTTGCCGGCGTGCTCGCTGAGCGGCTTTTGAAGTACGTCCCCTATCTCGACAAGGCCTTCTTCGCCAATTCCGGCGCCGAATGCGTCGAAGCCGCGATCAAGTTCGCCCGCGGCGCCACCGGCCGTCCGGGGATCGTCTATTGTGCCCACGGCTATCACGGCCTGACCTATGGCGCGCTGTCGCTGACCGGTGATTCGAACTTCCGCACCGGCTTCGAGCCGTTGCTGCCGGGCTGCACCTCGATCCCGTTCAACGATCTCGCCGCGCTCGAAAAGGCGCTGGCCTCGCGCGAGGTGGCGGCCTTCGTCGTCGAGCCAATCCAGGGCAAGGGCGTCAACATGCCCACCGACGAGTTCCTGCCGGGTGCGGCTGCGCTCTGCAAGAAATACGGCACGCTGTTCGTCGCCGACGAGATCCAGACCGGCATGGGCCGCACCGGCCGCTTCCTCGCGGTCGAGCACTGGAACGTCGAGCCCGACATGGTGCTGCTCTCGAAGTCGCTGTCCGGCGGCCACGTGCCGGTCGGCGCGGTGCTGACGCGCAAGAGCATCTTCGACAAGATCTTCAACCAGATGGACCGTGCAGTCGTGCACGGCTCAACTTTCTCCAAGAACGACCTGGCGATGGCTGCGGGCATCGCCACGCTTGACATCATGGAGTCCGAGAAGCTGATCGAGTCCGCCGCCAAGCGCGGTGCCGAGCTGCGCCTCGCGCTCACGCGCATGGTGCCCGGCTACGAGCTGTTGAAGGAAGTCCGCGGCAAGGGCCTGATGATCGGCGTCGAGTTCGGCCCGCCCAAATCGCTGCGGCTGCGGGCGTCCTGGAACGTGCTGGAGGCGGCCAATAAGGGCCTGTTCTGCCAGCTCATCACCGTGCCGCTGTTCAAGGACCACAAGATCCTCACGCAGGTCGCCGGCCATGGCAGCCACACCATCAAGCTTCTGCCGCCGCTCACCATCACCGAGGAAGATTGCGGCTGGATCGAGCGCGCTTTCGACGACGTCATCGCCGGCAGCCACAAGGTCCCCGGCGCGATCTGGTCGCTCGGCAAGACGCTGGTCGACAACGCGGTGCGGCGGTCGGCGTAAGGCCGAGGCGCTCAGGCGGCTTCAATCTTGTTCGCCACTTCGATGTGATCGAGGGCCGCGGGAGGTGCCCGCCTCAATGGGCAAACACCGTATTGAAGAGCGCCAGGACGTTGCCGTCCTTCTCGACCGCAAGAATGGCGCGGCGTTGCGTCGCGTAGACGATCGGGATGTCCATCCAGGCTCTACTTCGGATCAGAAGCGAATTGTTTGCCGCGTCCTGCGGCACAGCGGACAGGCCGATCAGGAAATGCGTGTCGTCGACCTTCACCGACAGCGCGGCAATGGGCGCTCCCTTGGCCTGCTCGTTGGCCTTCATCAGAAGGCCCATGACCTGTTTGATCCTGCCGGCGGCGAAGTCCGGGGCGAAATCGATCTGCACCGTGTGGGTGGCTGGTAGTGCGGGGTCGAAATTGCGCCGGATGGAGAGCGTCATCTGCAGGTTCCGCGAAGGCACCTCGACATTCCCGCGTATCGTAACATCGCCTGATGGTGCGGAGGCATCGGTCGTCGGTTCTATCCGCCAAGTGATCTTTCCTTCTGCGCGATCACCCTTCGGGTTGCTCACGTCTTCCTCGTAGAGGACGGCCCGCATCGTGGTGGCGAGTCCGTCGCGGGCTGCTGCCGGCCCGGAAGCGGCGATCGTCCAGGCAAGCGCTGCGGCAAGAAGGAGAGGGCGCATCATGGCGCTTGAATTAGCAGCGCTCTCCCGAGCTCGCAATCAAAAGTTGTGAGTCTGACTTGCGGGATGCGCCGCTATCCCTCCACATTGGCCTTCATCGCCGCCTCGAACTTCTCGACGAACTCGGCGAGCTCGTCGGCGCCGAGATCGCTGATGGCCCAGAAGTTCAGGCCGCGATTGCCCCAGCGCCGGCAGTTGAAGCCCTGCATGGTTTCGGTCTTGGGCGCGCGGTATTCCGCGTTCGATGTCTGCGACACGAACAGATTGACCACGTGCTGCCGGCGCTTGTAGACGACCGCGCCGATGGCACGGGCGTCGATATAGTCGAGCCTGCCGCCGACCAGCGTAAAACCTTGCGCGGTGAGGTCGATTACGGGCGGGGCGACGTCGAGCTTGCCGTTGAACCACGGCTTGACCGTGTGCTGGTCGGTGGAGACCACGTCGATGAGGTGGCCGGCCTGGAGCGAGCGCAGATGCGCGGAGACGACCTCCGACAGGATGCGCTGCTGGTCGTCCTGGCGCAGCACCAATGCGACGACGCCGGAGGCGGCGAGCGCGGAGACTGCCGAGCCCATCGCAAAGCCGCGCAGCACGGAGCGGCGGCTCGGCTGTTGACGCTGCGGCTGCGGCAGCGAAGCCTCGATACGCGCACGCAGGCTCGCCGGTGCGGTGTAGCGCAAATCGGCATCCGCAAGCACGCGCTGCATGTCGCGTTGGGCCGAAAACTCCGCAGCGCAGGCCGGGCAGCTGGCGATATGGGCTTCGACCTCGCGCGCGTGGCCGGCATCGAGCTCATTGTCGAGCAGCGCGTGAAGCAGGATTCTTGCTTCGTCGCAGGTCATCTTGCTTGCTCCTCATCCGCCGTCCAGGCCGCGCGCAGCATGGCGCGGGCGCGGGCTAGGCGGGACATCACGGTGCCGACGGGTGCACCGACGGCCTCTGCGATTTCACGATAAGACAGGTTGTTGATCTCCCGCAGCACGAATGTTTCCTTGAACGGTTCGGCGAGCGCGTCGATCAGCTTGCGGATCGCGCCCGCATCGCGGCTGCGCAGCACTTCGGTTTCCGGGCTTGCCTCGGTCTCTTGCCAGATCGGCGTCTGCTCGGCAGCGCCGGGGGTATCCTCGATCGCGCTGTGCCTGTGTGCGCGGCGTGCATATTCGGCATTGCAGACGTTACGCAGGATCGCGAACAGCCAGGGCTTCATCGCCGGCCCGCGATAGCTATCGAAATGCTTCAGAGCGCGCAGATAGCACTCCTGCACCGCGTCCTCGGCATCGGAGGCGTCACGCAAGAGATAGCGCGCGAGCGTGTAGACGTCGTCGAGATAGGGCAGCGCCGCCTCGCGGAAGCGTTGCGCCTTCTGCAAATCGTCGTTAGCGGGCATCGCTCCTCGCTTTGCCTCTTGTTCTGCGCGTTGAGTCGTGTCGTCGCTGTTCGTCTCGTCCCTGTTCGTTTTGTCTCTGTGTGTGACCGAAGGCACACGAGCCCGGCCGGCGTGGGACCACCGGCCGGGCAAGACGTTGATGCCTTGGTTCGAGATGTTACTCAACCTTGATCATCCCCGTCATGTGCGGGTGCAGAGAACAAAAATATTTGTAGTCGCCCGCATTGGTGAAGGTGAACGAGAACTTGTCGTCAGTGTCCAGGGTCTTGGACCTGAATTTGCCGGCCGACACCACGGTGTGCGGGATGTCGTCCCGGTTGGTCCAGGTCACGGTGGTGCCGACCTTGATCTTGAGCTCGGCCGGCTGGAAGACGAAATTGTCGATATGCACCTCCATGTCGTCGGCACGGGCGGTTGTGGCGGGTAACAGCATGGCCGCGGCCAAAGCGACACCGAAGTCGCGGCGATTGAGTGTCTTCATTGTCAGCTTCCGTTAGCCCTGCATCAACCCTGGAGCGGCGTGTCGATGATCGCGAGCCGCTGCTCGTTCTGCTTGAAGTTGATGCTGGCAACGCCGAGCATCGCGCGGAGCTTTGTGTCCTCGACCTTCATCGGTCCGGGCGAGGGGGCAGCCCCGGGTGCCGGCTGCGGGAAGGCGGTGGAGCGGGCGGTGTGGAAGGTGACGTTGCCCTCCACCTTCTGCATCACCTGGTGAATATGCCCGTTCAGCACGGTGACCGAACCGAAGCCTTTCACGTGTTCCAGCGCGCGGGCGCCGTCCTCGGTGCCCCAGCCCCATTCGGGGTAGACCGTCCAGAGCGGGATGTGGGCGAACAGCACGATCGGCGTCGATTTCGACTTGCCGCGCAGATCGTCCTCGAGCCAGGCGAGCTGCTCGGCGCCGAGATTGCCGAGGCCTCCGGCCTTGAGGTCGACGACATTGACGAGGCCGATGAAGTGCACGCCGCCAGCGTCGAACGAATACCAGCCTGCGCCCTTTGTGCCGCGGCCGTAGCGCTCGCGATAGAATTTCACCTCCTCGTCGAGGAAGTCATGCTCGCCGGGCACGTAATGCACGTCGAGCTTGCTCTGCGAGATGATGCGATCGGCATTGTCGAATTCGGCGGCCTTCGACAGATGCGTGATGTCGCCAGTGTGGATCATGAACGACGGCTTGACCGGCATCGCGTTGATCTTGTTGATGGCTTCCTCGAGCGTGCCGAGCGCGTTGGGATTGGCCGGCTTGTCGAAGCCGACATGGCTGTCGCTGATCTGGAGGAAGGTCATTCCGGGCGCGGCCGCGGTCGCAGCTTGCGCGGAATCGATGATGCCGAGCGAGCGCGGCACGCCACCGGTGATGGTCCAAAGCACCCCGGTGCCGGCCCAGGTCATGCATTCAAGCACCTTGCGGCGGCTTAAGCCGTCCTCGCCGTGATCGTGTCCGCTCATCGCGCAGCTCCACTTCGCCCGGAATTGGGCTTCGGGGAGGTGATTGAGGGAGCGGGGGTCTTATTCCCGGACGCGATGACGTTTTCGTGAGGTGGTTGGACGCGTAGCCCGTATGGAGCGCAGCGGAATACGGGACCAATCGAGCGTCCTCTCCCGGATTTCACTACGCCCCGTCGGGCTACGCATTCACTTCGCATCCTCCAGGATCATCGTCGCGCCTTTTTCGGCGATCATCGCGGTCGGCGTGTTGGTGTTGCCCGACGTGATGGTCGGCATGATCGAGGCATCGACAATGCGAAGGCCGCCGAGACCGTAGAAGCGCAGGCGTTCGTCGACCACCGCCATCGGATCGCTCACCGCGCCCATCTTCGCGGTGCCGACGGGATGGAAGATGGTGGTGCCGATGTCGCCGGCGGCCTTGGCGAGCGAGGCATCGTCGTCGCCGACGGCGGGGCCGGGCAGATATTCGCTCGGGCGATATTTTGCCAGCGCCTTCTGCTGCATCAGGCGGCGGGTGGTGCGGATGGCATCGGCGCCGACCTGGCGGTCGTCATCCGTTGAAAGATAATTCGGCGCGATGATGGGCTTCTCGTCCGGCGCCGCCGAACGCAGACGTACGGTGCCGCGCGATGTCGGCTGGAGATTGCAGGCGCTCACCGTGATCGCGGGGAAGCGGTGCAGAGGATCGCCGAACTTGTCGAGCGACAGCGGCTGGACGTGGAACTGGATGTTGGCGCGTGCGCGCGTCGCATCGGAGCGGGTGAAGATGCCGAGCTGCGACGGCGCCATGGTCAACGGCCCGCGGCGACGGAACGCGTAATCGAGCCCCATCAGGCCGCGGCGGAGCAGATTGTAATAAGTCTCGTTCAGTGTGCGCACGCCCTCGACCTTGTAGATCGCGCGCTGCTGGAGATGATCCTGTAAATTACGGCCGACGCCGGGCTTGTCCATCACGATATCGATGCCGAGCGGCGACAGCCAGTCGGCCGGCCCGAGGCCGGAGCGATGCAGCACCTGCACTGAGCCGATCGCGCCTGCCGAGAGGATCACCTCGTGCCTCGCACGCGCCTCGACGATGTCGCCATTCTGGATGAAGCGCACGCCGACGGCGCGGCCCTGTTCGACGATCAGCCGATCAACCAGCACATGCTTTTCGAGCCGCAGATTGGGGCGGTTCAGTGCCGGCTTGAGGAAGCCGCGCGCCGACGACCAGCGCCGGCCACGCTTCTGATTGACGTGGAAATAGCTGGTGCCTTCGTTGTCGCCGGTATTGAAATCCGGGATGCGCTTGATGCCCATCTCCTCGGCCGCATCGCCCACGGCATCGAGGACGTCCCAGGACAGCCGGGGCGCCTCGATGCGCCAGCCGCCGCCGGCGCCGTGGTGCTCGCTCGCGCCGAGGAAGTGATCCTCGAGCCGTTTGAACAGCGGCAGCACGTCGTCATAACCCCAGCCGGTCATGCCGAGCTGGCGCCAGTGATCGTAATCAGCGGCCTGCCCGCGCATCGAGATCATGGCGTTGATCGCCGAAGAGCCGCCGATCACCTTGCCACGGGGATAGGCGAGCGAGCGGCCGTTCAGGCCGGGCTCGGCCTCGGTCCTGAACATCCAGTCCGAGCGCGGATTGCCGATGGCGAAGAGATAGCCGACGGGAATGTGGAACCAGATCCAGTTGTCGTCGCCGCCGGCTTCGAGGACGAGGACGCGATTGCTGGAAACGGCCGACAGCCGGTTGGCGACGATGCAGCCCGCCGTGCCGGCCCCAACGACAATGTAGTCAAACTCACCTTCGAGCCGCCTTGGCATTCTTCTTCCACCCAACAGGAATCGTGCCCTGGCTTGTCCCAGGCATCCACGAGCTTTCCGTTCTAATAGTCAGACGTGGATGGCCGGGACAAGTCCGGCCATGCCTGTGAGTCAGGGCTACACCCCGATCCGCGCCAGTTGGGTGGACTGGTGCTTGCATGATAGACAGGCCTGCATTTTCAACAAAGCTTGAGACCCTCCATGCCCATCGTGAACCGCGTCGCCGACCTTCAACCCGATATTCAGGCCTGGCGCCGGGACATCCACCAGCATCCGGAGCTGCTCTATGACGTCCACCGCACTGCAGCATTCGTCGCGGACCGCCTGCGCGAGTTCGGCTGCGATGAGGTCGTGACGGGCATCGGCCAGACCGGCGTGGTCGGCGTGATCAAGGGCAGCAAGCCGGCCGGCGAGGGCCTCAAGGCCATCGGCCTACGCGCCGATATGGATGCGCTCCCGGTCGAGGAGCAGACCAACCTGCCTTATGCTTCGAAGACTCCCGGCAAGATGCACGCCTGCGGCCATGACGGCCACACCGCGATGCTGCTCGGTGCTGCGCGTTATCTCGCCGAGACCCGCAACTTCGCCGGCGATGCGGTGGTGATCTTCCAGCCGGCCGAGGAGGGCGGCGCGGGTGGAGCGGCCATGGTCAAGGACGGCCTGATGGAGCGCTTCGGCATCGAGCAAGTCTATGGCATGCACAACGGTCCGGGCATTCCGGTGGGCTCGTTCGCGATCCGGCCGGGTCCGATCATGGCGGCGACCGACGAGGTCGATATCATGATCGAGGGTCTCGGCGGCCACGCCGCGCGGCCGCACAAATGTGTCGATTCCGTTCTGGTCGGCGCGCAAGTCATCACGGCGCTGCAGTCGATCGTCGCGCGCAGCGTCGATCCGCTGGAATCGGCCGTGATCTCGATCTGCGAGTTCCACGCGGGCAATGCCCGCAACGTGATTCCACAAACCGCGACACTGAGGGGCACCATCCGCACGCTGTCGCCGGAGGTGCGCAAGCTGGTCGAGAAGCGCGTACGCGAGGTCGTCGCGGGCGTGGCGCAGATCACCGGCGCCAAGATCGACCTGCGCTACCAGCGCAATTATCCGGTAGTGGTCAATCACGCCGCGGAGACCGAGGTGGCGAAGCGCATTGCCAAGCAAGTTGCGGGCGAAGCCAATGTGCTCGAGATGCCGCCGCTGATGGGCGGCGAGGATTTCGCCTATATGCTGGAAGCGCGCCCCGGCGCCTTCATCTTCTGCGGCAACGGCGACAGCGCCGGCCTGCATCACCCAGCCTACAATTTCGACGACGAGGCGATCGTCTTCGGCACGTCGTACTGGGTCAAGCTGGTGGAGGGCCAACTCGCGGCGTGAGGTCATTCCCGTCCATCCCTTCGTTGCCCGGGCTTGCCCCGGGCATTTTTCTTGATCCGTCACATCCATTTCAATTTTGACACTGTCAAGATTTGGCTTGACGATGCCCCTGTCCGACCCTTAGATATCTTTACGTTGTAAAGATCTCCTTCTGGTGGGCCTGTCGAAATTGCCAGCGCTCTTGCCTGCTCCACCGAGGGAGGTGTCAGTCAGGATCCAGGAAAGCCATGCCCGTCGTGAACCGCGTCGTCGACTTTCGACCCGACATCCAGACCTGGCGGCGGGACATTCACCAGCATCCGGAGCTGCTGTACGACGTTCACCGGACCGCAGCCTTCGTGGCAGACTGCCTGCGCGACTTCCGCTGCGACGAGGTCGTGACCGGCATCGGCCAGACCGGCGTCGTCGGCGTGATCAAGGGCAAGCGGCCGGCGAGCGCTGATATCAGGGTGATCGGTCTGCGCGCCGACATGGACGCGCTGCCGATCGAGGAGCAGACCAGCCTGCCTTACGCCTCGAAGATTCCGGGCAAGATGCACGCCTGCGGCCACGACGGCCACACCGCGATGCTGCTGGGTGCAGCCCGTTACCTGGCCGAGACCCGCAACTTCGCCGGCGATGCGATCGTGATCTTTCAGCCCGCCGAGGAGGGCGGTGCCGGCGGCGCGGCCATGGTCAAGGATGGACTCATGGAGCGTTTCGCCATCGATCAGGTCTACGGCATGCACAACGCCCCCGGCATTCCGATCGGGGCGTTCGCGATCCGGCAGGGCCCGATCATGGCGGCGACCGATGCGGTCGACATTAGGATCGAGGGCCTCGGCGGCCACGCGGCGCGTCCGCACAAATGCGTCGATCCCGTTCTGGTCGGCGCGCAGGTGATCACGGCCCTGCAGTCGATCGTCGCGCGCAGCGTCGATCCGTTGGACGCGGCCGTCATCTCGATCTGCGAATTTCACGCCGGCAACACCCGCAACGTCATTCCGCAAACGGCGGAGTTGAAAGGCACGATCCGCGTGCTGACCGCGGAGGCGCGCAAGCTCGTGGAGAAGCGCGTGCGCGAAATCGTGGCCGGCGTGGCCCAGATCAGTGGCGCCAAGATCGACCTGCGCTACAACAACAGTTATCCCGTGACCAACAACCACGCGGCACCGACCGAGGTGGCGCGTCGGATCGCCAAACAGGTCGTCGGAGACGCCAAAGTGTACGAGATGCCGCCGCAAATGGCCGGCGAGGACTTCGCCTACATGCTGGAAGCGCGGCCCGGCGCCCTTATCTTCTGCGGCAATGGCGACAGCGCCGGCCTGCATCACCCCGCCTATGATTTCAACGACGAGGCGATCGTTTACGGTACGTCGTACTGGGTCAAGCTGGTCGAGGAAGCGCTCGCGGCATCGTAAGACTCTTACTTCACCTCGCCCGGCTTGCTGGGAGAGGTCGGAATTCAAGCGCAGCTTGAATTCCGGGTGAGGGGACTCTCCGCGAGTCCGTCTCTCACCGTGATCGCGGAAGCGGCCCCTCACCCGAACCCTCTCCCCCGTAAGAACGGGGAGAGGGAGTGGAGAGATCTTTCAGAAGATCCGCGAGAAGATCACGTACAGTGTGCCCGACAGCAGGATGGCGACCGGCAGGGTCAGCACCCAGGCCATCACCATGTTCCTGATGGTGGCGACCTGGAGACCCGAACCGTTCGCGGCCATGGTGCCGGCGACGCCGGACGACAGCACGTGGGTGGTCGAGACCGGCAGGCCGAATACGTCGGCGGCGCCGATCGTGGCGGCGGCGACGAGCTCGGCGGAGGCACCCTGCGCGTAGGTCAGATGGGTCTTGCCGATCTTCTCACCGACGGTCACGACGATGCGCTTCCAGCCGATCATGGTGCCGAGGCCGAGCGCGATTGCGACCGCAACCTTCACCCAGGTCGGGATGAACTTGGTCGCGCTGTCGAGCCCGCCCTTGTAGGCGTTCAAGGTCGCGACCTCTTCCTTGCTAAGGTCGTTTTCCTTGTCCTTCATCAGGAAGCGGATCGCTTCCGAGGTCAGGTACATGTCGTTGCGGGTGTTGCCGACGACTTCCGCTGGCACCTTGTTCAGCGAACCGTATTTCGCGACCTGCTCGCCGACATCCTTCACCAGCACTGCCAGCGAAGGATAGGTGCCTTCGCTGATGTGATGGGAGGTGACGTACTGCGTCACCGCAGGACGGGGATCGCCGATGATCGCATGGCCGGCGCCCTTGGCCGCAATCACCTTGGAGGCGGCTTCCGAAATCTTCGCGAACTGGGCGACCTGCGACTCCGGCAATGCGCGATTGAGCGCATAGGCCGTGGGCACAGTGCCGATCAGGATCAGCATGATCAGGCCCATGCCTTTCTGGCCGTCGTTCGAACCATGGGCGAAGCTGACGCCGGTGCAGGTCAGGATCAGCAGGCCGCGAATCCAGATCGGCGGGGCTTTGTTACCCTCAGGAGCGGCATAGAGCGCCGGGTTCTTGATCATCAGCTTGAGCAGCAGCAGCAGGCCGGCGGCGCAGACGAAGCCGACCAGCGGGGACAGCAGGAGCGCATAGCCGATCTCCGTGGCCTTGCCCCAGTCCACGCCCGAGGTGCCGTCGCGGCCGCGCATCAGCGCGTTCGCAACGCCGACGCCGATGATCGAGCCGATCAGCGTGTGCGAGGAGGAGGCCGGCAGGCCGAAATACCAGGTGCCGAGGTTCCAAAGGATCGCGGCGATCAGCAGCGCGAACACCATCGCGAAACCGGCGCTGGAGCCGACCTGCAGGATCAGCTCGACCGGCAGCAGCGAAACGATGCCGAAGGCGACGGCGCCGGACGAGAGCAGCACGCCGAGGAAGTTGAAGAAGCCCGACCACATCACCGCGACTTCGGCCGGCAGCGAGTGGGTGTAGATGACGGTCGCTACCGCGTTGGCGGTGTCGTGGAAACCGTTGACGAATTCGAAGCCGAGCGCGATCAGGAGCGCAACGATAAGGAGGATATAAGGCAGGTAGCTCGTGACCCTGGTGCCGGTCGCATCGACATCGGAATAGATGCTGTAGGCCACGTAGAGCAGGCCCGCGGCGAGGATGCCGAAGAACAGGATCAGTGTCAGCGGATTGAAGCCCTTGTCGAGATTTGGCCGCGAGGCCGGCTGGATCGGCGCGGGATCGGCTACCGCGCGGTCGAATGCAACATCGGTCATGTCTGGACGCCCCTTAACTTTCTGTAAGGGCTATTGTCCCCGATGGATTTGAAGGCTGGATGACAGGCGGCGCCTGAAAGCCGTTTTCCCGCCAGTATTCAGGCGGCGCGCGCGGCTTTCTTCTGTAAGCCGGCGGCGATCTTCAAATCTTCGACAAAGCGGTGATATTCCAGCAGTTTGGCCTCCGGATCGGGCAACCGCAGCAAATAGGACGGGTGCACCGTCACCAGCGCCTTGCGGCCGTCGGGCAGGTCTATGAGCCGGCCGCGGTTCTTTCCGATCGGGGTGATTTTGCCGAACACGCTCTGCGCGGCGGTCGCGCCCATCGCGACGATGAGATCGGGCTGGATAACGGAGACCTCCCGCTCATACCACTGTCGGCAGGCCTTTATCTCCGGCGTATTCGGCTTTTGATGCAGACGGATCTTGCCGCGCGGCACGAATTTGAAGTGCTTCACCGCGTTGGTGACATAGACCTTCTTGCGGTCGACGCCGGCCTCCTGCAGCGCCCGGTCGAGCATCTGGCCGGCCGGACCGACAAAGGGATGGCCGGCGAGGTCTTCCTTGTCGCCGGGCTGTTCGCCGACCAGCATGATATTGGCGGACTTCGGGCCTTCGCCGAACACGGTCTGGGTCGCGTCCTTGTAGAGATGGCAGGCGCGGCAATGGGCGGCCTCCTCGCGGAGCGCTTCGAGATCGTCGGTGGCGGTCTTGCGTTTCATCGGAGCCTCCGGCCGCTTTTGAGGCTTGTGCGGATCGGTTGCGGCATTGGCGATCATGGCGCCGGTCATGCGTTCGGCGTCCTCAATCAGGGGCTTAATGATCGAAGCCTCGGGCAGGTTCCTCCAATATTTCTTCGGCATCTCCGTTTGCATCGCCTTCACCTTCAGGCGGGCCGGATTGAAGATGCTGGCGTAGTAGCGCCGCCAGGTTTCCTCCAGCCGGTCTTCGCTCGGCGCCTCGCTCTTGCTGACGCCTGATGTGAAGGAGAGAGCGTGGCCATCCCAATGCGCGCACAAATCCGGCGTCAGGATCGACCAGGGCATGTCGGCAAAGCGCTTGGCGAAGAACGGCGCGGCGAGCTCGACGATGTGATGCTCCGGCTCGAACCACGCAACGTAGTGCGCTTCGCGTTCCCTGCCGATCTCGCGGAAGCGCACGAAGGCATGCATCTTGTGCTCGTCGCGGTAGACCGCCTTTGCCATGGCCGTGACTTGCGCGACATCGGGATCGGTCGCGACCTCGATGAGGTCGTGATTGTCCTTCAGCCGAAACAGCAGGCGATAGAGGATCGCGAAACGCTCGGGATCGCGATGCAGGATCGCGGCCTTGGCGAGCTCGACGAATCTTGCAGGCACGTTGAAGGTGCCATCGGCACCGGCCGGCTGCGGAGACGGCGAGGGCGGCGCGAACAGCTCCGCTTCGCCGCCCCGCACGGCCCAGGTGATGTCGCCCGGCTTCATTTGATGAAGCACGAGGCTACGCGCGGCTTTGCGCCAGCCATCGAAATCGGTTTCGTTGTCGAGGATGATGTACTGCATCAGAAGCCAAATCCCAGTTGTGTTGCCGGCTTGAACCGTTCGATCAGCCGTGCCTCGTCGAGGCGGTGCGGCGCGGGCCGGTGATCGCTGAGGACGATGAACGGCAGCGCCTTGTTGCGGGGCACGTGCAGCCGCGCGAGGTCGGCGACGCGGATCGTGGTCGTGCGGCGCGCCGCGATGATGCGCTCGACCGCCTTGGTGCCGAAGCCCGGCACGCGCAACAATTCCTCGCGGCTGGCGCGGTTGACATCGAGCGGGAAGCGGTCGCGGTGACGCAGCGCCCAGGCGAGCTTTGGATCGATGTCGAGCGGCAGCATCGCGCTGTCGTCGACGATCTCGCCGACGTCGAAGCCGTAGAACCGCATCAGCCAATCGGCCTGGTAGAGACGGTGCTCGCGCAGCAAGGGTGGCGCGCGCAGAGGCAGCGCGCGGCTGGCATCGGGGATGGGGCTGAACGCGGAATAATAGACGCGCCTCAGCCTGTATGAACCGTAGAGATTGGCACTGGTGTGGAGGATGGTGTGGTCGGAAGCCGCGTCGGCGCCGACGATCATCTGCGTGCTTTGGCCGGCCGGCGCGAAGCGTTGCGGCTTGGCTTTCGTCTTCGCGCTGCGGCTTTCCTCGGCCTCGTCCAGCTTCAGCCGCAGCCGGCCCATGGTACGGCGGATCGCGCGCACGTCCTTCTCGGGCGCGAATTGCTGTAGGCTCGTCTCCTGCGGCATCTCGATGTTGATGGAGAGACGGTCGGCATATTTGCCGGCCTCGGAGATCAATGCATCGTCGGCCTCGGGAATAGTCTTGAGATGGATGTAGCCACGGAAGTGATGCTCCTCGCGCAGTTTTCGCGCGACGCTCACCACCTGCTCCATGGTGTAGTCGGGGTTGCGGATGATCCCGGAGGAGAGAAACAGTCCTTCGATGTAATTGCGCCGGTAGAAGTCGAGCGTCAGCTTGATCACTTCGTCGATGGTGAAGCGGGCACGTGGCACGTTGGAGGAGGCGCGGTTGACGCAATAGAGGCAGTCGTAATTGCAGGCGTTGGTCAGCAGCACCTTGAGCAGCGAGATACAGCGGCCGTCCGGCGCGTAGGAATGGCAGATACCCATGCCGGGCGCGGTCGAGCCCATGCCCTTGCCGTCGCTGGAATCCCGCCTCTCGGTGCCGCTGGAGGCGCACGACGCGTCGTATTTGGCGGCATCCGCCAGAATCTCCAGCTTGCGTTGTACGTCCATGGTGGGATCCCCTTGATTCAGCTGACGAATCCGGATGAGCACCAATTCGATTGACTCCTCCGACCTCGTTAGCTTTATATTAGAACATATCATGAACAAATGAGCCAGCCGGTGGTTCTTATTTTTGAGAACCTCGGCAATCACTCTGAAGGAGCGGCGGGCATGAGCGGCGCACGCATCAGCGCGCTTGCGACCTTGCGCAGCCAGATCGAGCGCATCGAGACCGCGGAGGTCGTGCATCAGCACGACCGCGTCGCGCTCGGCCATAGCGAGGTGGACAGCGCGCTGCAGGGCGGGCTCGCGCGCGCGGCGATCCACGAGGTGTTTTGCGAGGGCCGTCAGGGCGCGGCCGCGACGGGGTTTGTCACTGGACTTGCGGGGCGCGTGAGTGCGCGCAAACCGCTGCTGTGGGTGCGACAGGATTTTTCGGAAATTGAAACAGGCGCGCTGTCGATGAGCGGGTTCGCCGAGCTCGGCCTCGATCCGCGCTGCGTGGTGATGGTGCGCGCGGCAGAAGTGGAGAGCGCGTTGCGCACCTCGGCCGATGCGCTCGCCTGCGATGCGCTCGGTGCGGTCGTGCTCGAACTCTGGGGCGAGACGCGGCAGTTCGATCTGGTGGCGAGCCGCAAGCTGACGTTGGCCGCGCAAGGCTCCGGCGTCACCGGCCTCTTGCTGCGGATGGCCGCGCAGCCGCTGCCCTCGACCGCGGAGACACGATGGATGCTGCGCGCGGCGCATTCGCCGCCGGGCTCGATGTGGAGCGCCTGGGGCGCGCCGCGCTTCGATGCCGAGCTGTTGCGCAATCGTCATGGCCCGTGTGGCCGGTGGATCATGGAATGGAAATGTGATGAGTGCCAGTTCAGTGAACCGTCGGCGTATCCTCAGCCTGTGGCTGCCGCGCCTGCCGATCGACCGGATTCAACGGTTCCTTGGCAGCGCCGCGCAGGATGAGCCGAGCATCGTCGTCATCAAGGACGCCAATGCGCTGGTGATCCATGCGCTTGACGATGCGGCGTCGCGGCTCGGTTTGCATATTGGCCAACCCCTGGCCAATGCGCGGGCGATGTGCCCGGACTTGCGGGTGTTCGACGCCGATGTCGTGGCTGATGCGAAGACACTCGGCGACATCGCCGACTGGTGCGACCGCTTCACGCCGCTGGTGGCGCTCGATCCGCCGCATGGGCTGTTCCTCGATATCACCGGCTGCGCGCATCTGTTCGGCGGCGAGGCCGCACTGTTGCAGATGCTGGTCCGTGCGCTCGACCGACAGGGCTTTGTCGTCAGTGCGGCGATCGCGGGCACCTCGGTCTGCGCACGGACCCTGACGCGGCAGACGACAGGCGCCATCGTCGCCGATGGGGGCGAGGCGGAGGCGATCAGCCGGCTGCCGGTGTCCGCGCTGGGTGCGGGCGAGGCCATCACCGCCGGCCTGCGCCGTGCCGGTCTGAAAAGCATCGGCGATGTCGCCTCGCGTGCACCGGGCGAGATCACGGCGCGGTTCGGCGCGCGGTTCTCCACGCTGCTCGCGCATGCGCTGGGGCAGGGCGATGCGCCGATCAATCCACGAAAGCCGCTGCCCGATTACATCGTGGAGAAACGCTTTGCTGAGCCGATCGCGACCGACACCATGATCGCGATGACGCTGTCGCGCCTGGCGGACACGTTGATCGCGTCGATGGAGAAGCAGGGCAAGGGCGCGCGCCGGCTTGAGGCCACCTTCTTCCGTACCGACGGCGCAGTGCGTGCGATCATGGTCGAGACCGGACGTCCCGTGACGCGGAGCGCGGTCGTCGACCGGCTGTTCCGCGAGCGTCTCGATGCACTCGCCGATCCGCTCGATCCCGGCTTCGGCTTCGACATGGTGCGGCTGTCGGCAAGCCGCACCGAGATCGTGGTGCAGGAGCAGCGCGATCTCGATGCCCATGTCCACGACAATGACGAGCTTGCTGCGCTGATCGACCGCATCGCCGCGCGCATCGGCGGAAAGCGCGTCGTCGTGCACCTGCCTGAGGATACCCATATCCCCGAATGTGCGGTGCTGGCGGCGCCTGCCCAGCATCATCTCGCCGTGGCCATGCAGGCCGAATGGCCCGCGCGCACTGAAAGTGAGCCGCCGCTGCGTCCGTTGCGGCTGTTCGACAAGCCTGAGCCGATCAATGTGCCGTTCGCGACCGTGCCCGACGGCCCGCCGCATCAATTCACCTGGCGCCGCGCGCAGCATGCGGTGGTGCGGGTGGAAGGCCCCGAGCGCATCGCCATGGAATGGTGGCGGCAGGACGGCAAGCAACTGACGCGGGATTATTTCCGTATCGAGGATGCCGAAGGCCTGCGCTTCTGGATCTTTCGCGATGGTCTTTACGAGGGGGAGTGCTTCGACGGCGACGGCAAGCCCGTTCCTCCCGGTTGGTATGTGCACGGTCTCTTCGCATGACTACGCCAGCTTATGCCGAGATCGGCATCACCACGAATTTTTCCTTCCTGCGCGGCGGCTCGGATCCGCGCGCCTATGTGCATCAGGCCAGCAAACTCGGCATTCCCGTGATCGGCATCGCCGACCACAACACGCTCGCCGGCGTGGTGCGCGCCTACAAGGAGCTCGACAATGACGAGGTGCTGCACAAGCCAAAACTTCTGATCGGCGCGCGCATCGTCTTCATCGATGGTACGCCCGATATCCTGGTCTATCCGCGCGACCGCGCCGCCTACGGCCGGCTGTGCCAGCTCCTCACCAGGGGCAAGCGCGGCGACGACATCACTCGGATCGCGAAGGGCGAATGCCATCTCACCTTCGCTGATCTCCTTGCGTTTTCCGAAGGCCAGCTCCTGATCCTGACGCTGCCGCATCGCTTCGATGCAGCGCAAGCGCAGGACATCCTCGCCAAGCTGAAGGCAAGTCGGGCCGAGGGCGTGTGGCTGGCGGCGAGCCTGGTCTATCGCGGCGACGACCGCCGTCGCCTCGCGCAGCTCGATGATCTCGCCTCAAAAGCAAAAGTGCCGCTGCTTGCGACCAACGAGGTGCTCTATCACCACCCCGCGCGCCGTCCCCTCCAGGACGTGCTGACCTGCATCCGGGAAAAAACCACGATCGAGGCGGTCGGCCGCAAGCTGGAAGGCAATGCCGAGCGGTTTCTGAAGACGCCCAGGGAGATGGCGCGGCTATTCCGCGATTTCCCTGAGGCTGTCGCGGAGACCATTCGCTTTGCGGACAAGATCACCTTCTCGCTCGACCAGCTCAAATATCAGTATCCGGACGAGCCGGTGCCGCGGGGCAAGACCGCGCAAGGGCATCTGGAGGATCTGACCTGGGCCGGTGTCGACAAATATTTTGGCGGCAAGATCGACGACAAGCTGCGCGCCACCCTGAAGAAAGAACTCGCGCTGATCGCCGAACTGAAATACGCACATTACTTTCTCACCGTGCACGACATCGTGCATTACGCGCGCAGCCAGAACATTTTGTGCCAGGGGCGGGGATCGGCGGCGAATTCGGCGGTCTGCTACGTGCTCGGCATCACCTCGGTCGACCCGACCAAGGTCGATCTGCTGTTCGAGCGATTCATCTCCAAGGAACGGCTGGAGCCGCCCGACATCGACGTCGATTTCGAGCATTCGCGGCGCGAGGAGGTGATGCAATATGTCTATCGGCGTTACGGCCGCCATCGCGCCGCGATCATCGCCACCGTCATTCATTATCGCCCGCGCAGCGCCATCCGCGACGTCGGCAAGGCGCTGGGCCTAACCGAGGACGTCACCGCGGCCCTCGCCGATACGGTGTGGGGAAGCTGGGGCAAGGGCCTCAACGACATGCAGGTCAGGCAGGCCGGCCTCGATCCGCAAAATTCCATGATCAACCTCGCGGTCGAGCTCGCGACCGAGTTGATCGAATTCCCGCGTCATCTGTCCCAACATGTCGGCGGCTATGTGCTCACGCAAGACCGGCTCGACACCTATGTGCCGATCGGCAATGCGGCGATGGATGATCGCACCTTCATCGAATGGGACAAGGACGATGTCGACGCGCTCAGCATGATGAAGGTCGACGTGCTCGCGCTGGGCATGCTGACTTGCATCCGCAAGTGCTTTGATCTGATCGAGCAGCACAAGGGCGAACGCTGGATGCTGGCGAGCGTCCCGCAGGATGATTCCAAAGTCTACGACATGCTGTGCGATGGGGAGTCGCTCGGCGTGTTCCAGGTCGAGAGCCGCGCCCAGATGAACATGCTGCCGCGCCTGAAGCCGCGGACCTTCTACGATCTCGTCATTGAGGTCGCGATCGTGCGGCCGGGACCGATCCAGGGCGACATGGTGCATCCGTATTTGCGGCGGCGGAACGGCCTGGAAAAAGTGAGTTATCCGTCGCCGTCACCGGATCATGGCGACAAGGACGAACTTTACAATGTGCTGCACAAAACATTGGGCGTGCCGCTGTTCCAGGAGCAAGCGATGCGCATCGCGATCGAGGCGGCAAAATTCACCTCCGAGGAAGCCAACGGCCTGCGCCGCTCCATGGCGACCTTCCGCAATGTCGGCACCATCGGCCAATACGAGGAGAAGCTGATCGGCAACATGGTCGCGCGCGGCTACGATCCGAACTTCGCCAGGAGCTGCTTCGACCAGATCAAGGGCTTTGGCTCCTACGGTTTTCCGGAGAGCCATGCCGCAAGCTTCGCGCAACTCGTCTACATATCTTCATGGTTGAAATATCATCATCCCGATGCCTTCTGCTGTGGTCTGCTGAACTCGCAGCCGATGGGCTTCTACGCGCCGGCGCAGATCGTCGGCGATGCCCGCAAGAACGGCGTCGAGGTGCGCGAGATCGATGTGTCCTACAGTTTTGCGCAGAGCACGCTGGAGCAGGGAAATGGCGGGTATTGCGCGGTACGTCTCGGCTTCCGCCAGATCGACGGTTTCCACTGGCTGGACGAGGATGAGGAAAGGCTGAAAAGAGCCGCGTCCCGGAATGACCATGTGGAGAGAGCGCCCGACTGGGCCGACCGCATCGTCGTCGCCCGCAACCGCCGGCCCTTCACCTCGCTGGAAGACTTCGCCCGCGACACCGGACTGCCCAAGCGCGCGCTGATCCTGCTCGCCGATGCCGACGCCTTCCGCTCGCTCCGGCTCGACCGCCGCGAGGCGCTGTGGCAGGTGCGGCGCCTGCCCGACGATGTGCCGCTGCCGCTGTTCGAGGTGGCTACCGCGCGCGAGCAGCCGGACGAGCACGCCAGGCCGTTGCCGGTGATGCCGCGCGCCGAACAGGTGGTCGCGGACTACCAAACCATTCGCCTTTCGCTCAAAGGCCATCCGATGGAATTTTTGCGCGAGATGTTTACGCGCGAGCGCATCATCGCCTGCAAGGACATCAATCATGACAACGAGCGGCGCCGCGTTCGCTGTGCCGGCGTCGTTCTGGTACGACAGCGGCCGGGCAGCGCCAGCGGCGTCGTGTTCATGACACTGGAGGACGAAACCGGCATCGCCAATGTCGTGGTGTGGCCGAAGATCATGGAGCAGTACCGGAAAGAGGTGATGGGCGCACGTCTCATCCTGGTCGAAGGCTACATCCAGAGCAGCCCAGAAAAGGTGACGCATCTGATCGCACAGCGCATGATCGATCGCTCGCACGATCTGGTCGGCCTTGCCAACGATGCCTTGACCCGCAAGCATCCGGTGCCGGCAGGCGCCACCGTGGTCGAACCGCTCAATGACGATCCCCGCGCCCACACGGATGCGCCCGCGCAAAAACTTCGCCACCCCCGCAACGTCCGCATCCTGCCGCCGTCGCGGGATTTTCATTAAGAATGTAGCGCTCTCTGCTGCCACGAGATTGTTGCGACGAGTGCGCGTCACACTCTCGGTGTCATACCCCGCGGAGGCGGGGTCCAGTACGCCGCGGCTTCACGATTCAACTTCTGTCGCATCGGAATACTGGATCGCCCGGTCAAGCCGGGCGATCCAGCGTGGCCTCAAAAATTCACCCGGTTCGAGATCGCGCCGTCCACCACCAGATTGGAGCCCGTGGTGAACCCCGACACCGGGCTCGCCAGAAATACCGCCGCGCTCGCGATCTCCTGTGGCGTGGCCATGCGGCCGGTGGGGTTACGCTTCATCGCATCATTGTAACGCTCGGGCATGTTCTGCTCGATGGTATTCCAGACGCCGCCCTTGAAATAGACCGTGCCAGGCGAGACCACGTTGACGCGGATCTTCTTCTTCGCATATTGCCGCGCCAGTCCCTTGGCCATGTGGATCAATGCCGCCTTGATCGGGCCGTAGGAGCTCGCCGTGTCCGCTTGCGCCGCGGAGATCGATGAGATGATCACGAAGGCGGCGTCACCGCTGCTCGCACCGCTGGCCTCGAGGAACGGCCGCGCGGCGTCGAACGCATGCACGGCGCCGAGCAGGTCGAGCCGAAAATTCTGTTCCCACGACGCGGCATCATGGCCTTGCGCCATCGCGCCCGCGTTGGAGAACAGCATGTCGATGCCGCCAAGCTCTTTTGCCGCGCTCTCGATCCAGGATTTCAGCGCCGCGCCGTCGGTGACATCGACCGGGCCGCCGGTCGCGCGGATCCCGCTGGCCTTCAACTCCGTCACGGTGGCGGCAACCTGATCGGCGTTGCGCGCGCACACCGCGACATTGCTGCCTTCGCCGGCCAGCGTCGCCGCAATCGCCCGCCCGATGCCGCGCGTGCCGCCGAGTACGACGGCGTTCTTGCCTTTGAGACCGAGATCCATTGTTTGGTTTTCCTTGTTGTTGGTCGCGCGCTGTCGTTGCGAACAAAGCGGGGTGCCTCTCCAATGTCGTCCTGGCGAAAGCCAGGACCCATTACCACAAACCCTCGTTGCTGTGCGATGTTGTGGCCAACGCGCATTTCAACAACATTCGACCGGGGTAATGGGTCCTGGCTTTCGCCAGGACGACATCCTGCGTGCGTTTGATTGCGTCGTTCAAATCGATCACCCTCACTCCGGTGCCGCGCCCACCGGTGGGCCGCCGGGCGGGCGGTGCAGGAATGTCAGTGAGACGTAGGCGCCGGCCCAGGAGCCGATCGCCGCGAAAGCCACATAGAACGCATTTTCGGTGTAGCTGATCACGGCGTAGGAGGAGAGCATGTACCAGACCGCGCTCCAGTTCGCCGCGGGCACGCGCTTGCGCGCGATCACCGCCGAGGTGAACATGACATAGACCGCGTCGGTGGCTGCCGTTGCGATGAACACGGCGCCTGCGGTGAGGGGATCGATGGCGGCCATTGCATGTCCTTGTGTGCTAATGCGATGATCGCAAACTAAGGGGAGAGAAGGGTCATGCAAAGCCCCACAGAGATTCTCAGTGGCATCTGGACCTCCGCCGGCGGTGACGCCGCCGCGCTCGCGCGCGTGCGGCTGACGGGCGAGGAGCCGCAAATCCCGTCCTCGTTTCGCGTCGCAATTGCCGGCCAAACGACGATCGCAGCCGCCGGCCTTGCTGCCGCCGAAATCTGGAGATTGCGCAGCGGCGAGGCGCAGGACGTTAGCGTCGACCTGCGCCATGCCGTCGCCGAATGCCGCTCCGAGCGCTATTTGCGCGTCGACGACAGGCCGCCGCCGCCGGCCTGGGACGCCATCGCCGGCGTCTACAGAACCGGCGACAACCGCTTCGTCCGCTGCCACACCAATTTTCCGCATCATCGCGACGCCGTCTGCAAGGTCCTCGGCTCCGAGCCCGAGCGCGAGAAGGTGCAGGCCGCATTGATGCAATGGAAAGGCGAAGATTTCGAGACCGCGGCCTACGCTGCGGGCGGCGTCGTTGCCCTGATGCGCTCCTACGACGAATGGTCGGCGCTGCCGCAGGCCCGCGCGCTCGCCGAATTGCCGCTGGTCTCGATCGAGAAGATCGGCGAGGCCCCGCCGAAGCCGTGGCCGCAACGACTGTCAAAAGGCGATCGCCCGCTCTCCGGCCTGCGCGTGCTCGATCTTTCGCGCGTCATCGCGGGCCCCGTTGCCGGCCGCACGCTCGCCGCGCACGGCGCGGATGTGCTGCTCGTGTCAGGCCCCGAACTGCCGGCCATTCCGTGGCTGACCATCGACACCAGCCGCGGCAAGCTCACCACCTTCATCGAGCTGAAGAGCGAGGCCGGACGTGCGCGGTTGCGCGAGCTCTTGAGAGACGCCGACATCTTCTCACAAGGCTATCGCCCGCGCGCGCTTGCTGCTCTCGGCTTTACGCCGGAGGACGCGGCGACAATCAACCCCGGCATCGTCTACGTGACGCTGTCGGCCTATGGCCATGCCGGCCCCTGGGCGGAACGGCGCGGCTTCGATTCGCTGGTGCAGACCACGACCGGCTTCAACCATGCCGAGGGACAGGCTGCCGGCATCGATGGACCGAAGGAATTGCCGGCGCAGATGCTCGACCACGCCACCGGCTACCTGATGGCGTTCGGCGCGATGATGGCCAAGGCCCGCCAGGTCCGCGAAGGCGGCAGCTGGCACGTGCGCGTGTCGCTCGCGCAGACCGGGCGCTGGCTGTGGAATCTCGGACGGCTCGAAAATGGCCTGAACACCCCGGATATTACGGGCGAGGCCGTACATGCTGCATTCATCGAGAGCATGCCATCTGGCTTCGGCACATTGAAGGCGGTGCGCCATTCAGCGCTGCTTTCGAAGACGCCGGCGCAATGGAGCCGTCCGGCGATGCCGCTCGGCAGTCATCCGGCAGAGTGGCCGGTGACAAGCTGACGTGAAGCTGACGTGTCGCAAATTTTTAACGCAAACCGAAAGGCGCCCGGCGTTTTTTAGGTTGTTTGAAATCACAATTCGGCACTATTAGCGCGACCGATGAGGCGGGCATCCGCCGGTATCATCGCAGACATGACCGGGCCCCATGGTAGTTGAAAATACCAAGCGATTGCAGGTGCTTACAAAACAACGGGTGATTACATCCGTAGTTTTACTAGCTCTTGCCGGTGCCGGGGCCTACGGCTTCCTCTATGCGGGAGCCAAGGAGAAGAGCCACTCCGAGATCTCCAGCCAGTCGCGCAGGAGTGCGCAGAACTTCACGCCGACGCCGTCGGAATGGGCGACGCTGACGATCGAGCCGGTCAAGGCCAAGACCTTCCGCGCCGAGTATGTCACCGAGGGCAAGGTCGCAGTCGACGAGGACCGTTCGACGCCGGTGTTCTCGCCTTATGCGGGCCGGGTGACCAAGCTGCTCGCCAAGCCCGGCGAGGTGCTGAAGCAAGGTCAGCCGCTGTTCACAATCGAGGCCGCCGACACCGTGCAGGCCCAGAACGATTTCATTGCGGCGATGAGCTCGCAGAACAAGGCGAAGTCGGCGATCGATCTTGCCGACATCCAGTTCAAGCGCGCCAAGGACCTCTACGAGGGCCATGCCATCCCCCTGAAGGATTATCAGCAGGCGGAAGCGACCCAGGTTCAGGCGCAGAACGACATGCGCTCCTCGGCGACCGCGCTGGAAGCCGCGCGCAACAAGCTGCGGATCCTCGGCTTCACCGATGAGACCATCAAGGCGTTCCAGGACAAGGGCGTCATCAATCCGGAGGTCACGATCTATTCGCCGATCGCGGGCACGGTCGTGCAGCGTAAGATCGGCCCCGGCCAGTACGTTAATTCGGGCGCCAGCGATCCGGTCTTCGTGGTCGGCGACCTCTCCTCGGTCTGGCTCACCGCCTTCGTGCGCGAGAGCGATGCGGCTGCCGTGTGCGTCGGGCAGGACATCAGCGTCAACGTGATGGCGCTGCCGGGCCGCCCCTTGACCGCCAAGGTCAACTACGTCGCCGCCGCGATCGATCCGAGTACCCGCCGCCTGCTGGTCCGCGCCACCATCGACAACAAGGACGGTCTGCTGAAGCCGGAGATGTTCGCCAACGTCACGATCTATTCGTCCGGCGACCGCGCCGCGCCGGCGGTACCGAAGCAGGCCTTGATCTACGAAGCCGACAAGGTCCGCCTTTGGGTCGCACGCGAGGACAAGTCGGTGGAGTTGCGCGAGATCAAGATCGGTCTCATCAATGGCAACCTCGTCGAGGTCACCAGCAATCTCAAGCCCGGCGAGCAGGTGGTCACCAAAGGCAGCCTGTTCATCGACCGCGCCGCGTCCGGCAGCTGATTGACGGGCCGGAAAAAGACAAGCTGAAGACCTGAATGGATCGCCTCGTCGCCCTTGCCGTCAACCGGCGCTTCCTGATGGTCGGGATGTTCGTCGCCGTGCTCATCGGCGGCCTGATCGCGTTCAACCAGCTCAACATCGAGGCTTACCCCGATCCGACCCCGCCGATGGTCGACATCGTGACGCAGAGCCCGGGCCTGTCGGCGGAGGAGATCGAGCGCTACATCACGATTCCGATCGAGACCCAGGTCGCGGGTCTGAAGAACCTGACGACCATTCGCACCATCTCGCTCTACGGCCTCTCCGACGTCAAACTGCAGTTCTCCTTCGCCTACACTTATGACGAGGCGTTGCAGCAGGTCTTGAACCGCCTGGCGCAGCTCGCTCCACTGCCCGGCAACGTGCAGCCGCAGATCTCGCCGCTCAGCCCGATTGGCGAGATCTTCCGCTACCGTCTCGTCGGTCCGCCGAACTACAGCGTGCTCGACCTCAAGACCATCCAGGACTGGATCCTCCAGCGGCGCTTCCGTGCCGTGCCCGGCGTGATCGACGTCACCGGGTGGGGCGGCAAGAGCAAGACCTACGAGCTCCAGGTCGACTTCAACAAGCTGGTCGCTAACGGCCTGACGCTGCCGCAATTGCTCCAGGCGGTCGGTAATTCCAACGTCAATGTCGGCGGCAACACCGTCAATATCGGTCAGCAATCGGCAGTGGTGCGCGGCGTCGGCCTGATCCGCTCGATCGACGACCTCGCCAACACCATGGTCTCGCAGACCAACGGCAATCCGGTGCTGGTCAAGGACGTCGCCACCGTTACCGTCGGCCAGAAGCCACGTCTCGGCATTGCCGGCCTCGACGAGGCCGACGACATCGTGCAGGGCATCGTCCTGATGCGCCGTGGCGAGCAGAGCTCGCCAACCATCAAGCGCGTCCACCAGCTCGTTCAAACCATCAACGAGTCCAGCATCCTGCCGCCCGGCGTGCGCATCGAGCGCATCTACGACCGCGGTGACCTGATTGAGCTCACCACCCACACCGTGCTGCACAACATGGTGGTCGGCATCTTGCTGATCGTGCTGTTGCAGTGGATCTTCCTCGGCGATCTCCGCAGTGCGCTGATCGTCGGCGCCACTATCCCGTTCGCGCTGTTCTTCGCGGTGATCATCCTGGTGCTGCGCGGGGAATCGGCGAACCTGCTGTCGGTCGGCGCGATCGATTTCGGCCTGATCGTCGATGCCACCGTCATCATGGTGGAAGCGATCTTCCGGCGCCTGACGCAGACGACGCCGATGTCGGAATCCGAGCAGATGTCGTCCGAGACGCTGTTCGGCATGAAAAGCCACGCCATCCTCAGCGCAGCGGCCGATGTTTCCCGTTCGATCTTCTTCGCCGCGGCGATCATCATCGCGGCCTTCCTGCCGCTGTTCACGCTCTCCGGCGTCGAGGGCAACATCTTCGGGCCGATGGCGCGCACCTATGCTTATGCGCTGGCCGGCGGCCTGCTTGCGACCTTCACCGTCACTCCGGCGCTGTCCGCGATCATCCTGCCCGCGCATGTCCATGAGACCGAGACCAGGGTGATGCTGATCCTGCATCGGATCTACATGCCGGTGCTGCATTGGGCGGTCGCCAACCGCAGCATCATGCTCGGTGGCGCGTTCGGCCTCGTGCTGATGACGGTTGCGCTCAGCCGGTTGCTTGGCCTCGAATTCCTGCCGAAGCTGGAGGAGGGCAATCTCTGGATCCGCGCCACGCTGCCGCCGACCATCTCGCTCCAGGAAGGCAACTCCTACGTCAACGAGATGCGCAAGGTGATCCGCGCGCGGCCTGAAGTGGAATCCGTGGTGTCGCAGCACGGCCGCCCCGATGACGGCACTGACGCCGCCGGCTTCTTCAACGCCGAGTTCTTCGCGCCGCTCAAGCCCGCGAGCCAATGGCCCGGCACCCGCGACAAGGAAGAGCTGACTGCGCAGCTGCTCAAGCAGCTCGACGATCGCTTCCCCGGCGTCGAGTTCAACTTCTCGCAATATCTCCAGGACAACGTCTCCGAAGCCGTCTCCGGCGTGAAGGGCGAGAACTCGATCAAGCTGTTCGGCAGCGATCTCCAGGCGCTGACCGACACCGCCAACAAGATCAAGTCGGTGCTGGCAACCGTGCAGGGCGTCACCGATCTTGCGGTGTTCACCTCACTCGGGCAGCCGACCATCCAGATCGACATCAACCGTGCCAAGGCCGCGCGCTACGGCCTCGCGCCGGGCGACATCAATGCCACCATCAAGGTCGCGATCGGCGGCGACACCGCCGGCGACATCTACGAGGCGGGAAGCGACCGCCACTTCCCGATCATCGTTCGTCTCGCGCCGGAATTCCGCAGGAGCGCCGAGGCGATCCAGAATTTGCGGATCGGCGCGCCCGGACCGAACGGCACCGTCACGCAGATCCCCCTGAGCGAGGTCGCCACCATCAGCCTCGTCTCGGGTGCGGCCTACATTTATCGCGAGCAGCAGGAACGCTATCTGCCGATCAAGTTCTCGGTGCGTGAACGCGACCTCGGCAGCGCCATCCGCGAGGCGCAGCAGAAGATCGCCGATCAGGTGCAGCTGCCGCCCGGCGCGCACATGGACTGGGTCGGCGAATTCGGCAATCTCCAGGACGCGATCCGGCGATTGTCGATCGTGGTGCCGATCTCGCTGGCGCTGATCGGCGTCCTGCTCTGGTTCAATTTCGGCTCGATGACCGACACGCTGCTCGCCATGAGCGTGATCCCAATGGCGATCTTCGGCGGCGTGCTCGGTCTCTTGATCACCGGCACCGCCTTCAGTGTCTCGGCGGCGATCGGCTTCATCGCGCTGTTCGGCATCGCCGTGATGGACGGCATCATCATCCTGTCGCAGTTCAACCAGCTCATCGAAGAGGGCATGGACCGCATGAGCGCGGTGATACGCACCGGCGAATTGCAGCTTCGGCCGGTGCTGATGACTTGCGTCGTCGCCGGCATCGGCCTGTTGCCCGCTGCGCTGTCGGAAGGCATCGGCTCGCAGGTGCAGAAGCCGCTTGCGGTGGTCGTGGTGACAGGTATGATGCTCGCCCCCATCGTGATCCTGGTGACGCTGCCGGTGTTGATCTCCTTCTTCTCCCGCCGCGCACGCTGACGCCGCCGATCACAGCATTCGCTGCGCGATCCGCACCAGCATCATGGTGCCGAGGCCGAGCAGCATCAGGCTGGCCAACCGGCTGCTCATCGACAGCATGCGCGGCGTCAGCCGTGATCGCGCCGTTGCCACGATCGTGCTGAGCACGGTCCACCAGATCGCGGAACCGACGAAGACACCGGCGATCAACGGGGCTGCCGCGGCTTGCATGGAGAAGGCGTGCAGCGCAGCCAGAAACAGGATGACGGTCAGCGGATTGGTGAACCCAAGCGCGATGGCGCTGAGATAGGCGCGCGCCAGACGTACGTTGTCGACGTCGTCGGTCGTCTGGAGCGCGACCGAGCCGCGGTGGGTCCGGATCGCGAACCACAGCAGCGTGAGCGCCGAGACGATGCCGAAGCCGGCGGCATTGGCCTCGACCCAGGGCTGTGCCAGTGAGCCCAGTCCCAAAACCGCGAGGGCGCTGTAGGTGAGATGCACGGTCGCGGCGCCGAAGCCGGTTGCGAGGCCCGTGGCCATGCCTGATGCCAATGTGCGCTGAATGCACAGCATGCCCATCGGTCCGATCGGGGCGGCGACGGTGAAACCAATTCCAATGCCGGAAAAAAGCGCGGCAAGATAATGCGATAAAGGCATGCACCCGCACGAACAAATGAAATCTGTGCGTGTGCGTAGCCCCGAAAAAGTATCGCCGCCTCAACCAGAAGGGTGAGAAACGAACGAGAGCACAAACACGTTCGTGTGAGTCCAACGGGTTTGTGCCTTCGCGACAACAGTTCCACGCCTCACTGTGGAATCGTGTCGCGATCGTTGAACCGAATTGCGCCTGTCGCGACTCAGAATCCGTAGAGTTGCGCCGGGTTATCGACCAGGATCTTCTTGCGCACATCCGCATCCGGCGCCCACACCGGAAGCTGGTTGAGCAGGCGGCCGTCGTCGATCTGGTAAAGCGGTGCGATGTCGGTGGCTTTGCGTCCCTCGACACGGCTCGAATCCGGATGCGGCCAGTCCGTGCCCCAGACGATGCGGTCCGCATTCGCCGCAATCAGCGCACGCGCATAGGGCGCCATGTCCTGATAGTCGGGCGCGAGCTTCGAGGAGCGATAGGCGCCGGAAATCTTGACATGGGCCTTGCCGGATTTCACCAGCGCGACCAGGTCGGCAAATCCCGGTTGCTCCAGCCCAAGCGAAGCCTCGAGGCCGCCGAAATGGTCGAATACAACGGGTACCGGTGCCGTCTCGACGAGGTCCTTGATCGCCGAGATCATGGGCAGCGTGGTGTAGAGCTGCACGTGCCAGCCGCGCGCCTTCATGCGCTCGACGGCGGCGGTGAAGCGCGGCCGGCCGACATTGGGATCATTGACGCCGCCGGTCGCGAGATTGAGGCGGACACCGCGAAAGCCGTCTGCATGCATCGTGTCAAGCTGGGCCTCGGTCGTTTTGTCGTCGATCACGGCCACCCCGCGCGCGGCCGCGCCACGCGCCTTCATGCCGAACAGCGTCGAGGAATTATCGGTGCCGTAGACACTCGGCGTCACGATCACAACGCGCTCGATATGCAGCGCCTTGTGCAGCGCGGCCATTTCTTCGGGGCTCGCCGGCTCCGGCGTGTAGACGCGGCCCGCGAAGAACGGAAATTTTTCGACATCGCCATGGATGTGGGTGTGGCAGTCGCAGGCATGCGCCGGGACGTCGAAATTAACCGGCGTCGCGGGCTGCGCCGCACGGGCGTGGGCTTTGCTGGTCATGGCTACTCCGGCGGCAAGAGAGGCAAGCAGAACGCTGCGTCGATTGAGCATGGTTTCTCCCCCTATTTTATTATTTGGCAGTGGCCTCGCGACAATATCACATCAACTTGGCAGCCGCTGCGCTTCGCTGCATAGCTGCTTGACGAGGTCTGCAAGCGGGCGTGAGCCGTCGACGCGCACGACCGGGCAGGGCAGCCTCGCGAGCCACGCCTCATCTTTTGCGAGACTGCGGCCCCCGCGATCGCCGGCTTCGTAGTGCGAGGCCCAATCGACGAACGACTCCGCCTCCTCATGACGCCAGCCGCCCGGTGCGACGGCATCCGCTCCGAAATGCATAGCCTCGCGGCCACGCAGGCGCTGCAAGCGGAGCTCGCGCGGCGTCGTCACAAAGACGACGAGATCGAAGAATGGGACGAGCTCGTCGCCCCAACCGGTGACGGTTCCGCTCAGCACCCAATCGAGCCGCGGCAAGAACATCTCGCGCATTAGTCGCAAACGTTCGGCGGCAGGGCGTGTCGTCTGGTAGGGCGGCGCGGTCGGGAGCCAGAAATAATCATCGCTGTCGTGATGTGGCAGTGCAAGCCGGCCGGCGAGCGCGCGGCCGATCGTCGTCACGCCGGAACCTGAAGCTCCCATCAGATGGATGCGGCGGCTTTTCATGTTCACATCCTGAGACTGCCCGAACCGATTGCGCGGGTGCGGCGCGCTCCCTCACGCCGCTCGACGGCGCTTCGACATTCGCCCGCTTGTCGCGGGTTGGGCGGACAATGTCAGGCCTAACGCTCCGACAATGCGCATGACCGTGCCAAACTCAGGATTTCCGGTCTCTCCGAGCGCCTTGTACAGACTCTCGCGGTTCAACCCGGCTTTCTTCGCGATCGCGCTCATCCCGCGCGCGCGAGCGACAAGGCCGAGTGCGTCGCGCACGAAATCAGGATCGCCGGTCTCTAATGCGGCCGCAATATAGGCGGCCTGACGTTCTTCAGTGTTGAGATAGTCGGCAGCGTCGAAACGCGTCGTCCTGGATGCCGCCTTGACCGTCGTTTTCGCTGCTTTTGGCATCACATTGTCTCCGCCAGTTGCTGGGCTAGCTTGATGTCGCGTCGCTGCGTGCGCTTGTCCCCGCCACACAGCAGGATCACAATCTGCGTTCCGCGCTGCACATAGTAGATCCGATAGCCCGGTCCGTAGTCGATGCGCATTTCCCGGACGTTGCGACCGACGCTCTTGCTGTCGGCGAACGCGGGCAGTGATCCGGGCAACCGCGCTGGCGTCCTTGAGGCGGGTCAGCCACTCCGAAAAATGCTCGGTTTGCCTCACCTCGATCATGAGGTGCAAATGTAGCCCATGGGCTACAAAATGTCAAAGGAGGGTGGCGTGCCTGGGCGGTGGAGAGCCCAAAGGCGTTGCGGAAACTACTGCCCGGATGGCGTGCGCAGGCCGTGCCAGGCGTCACGGACCTGCTGGTAGTGCACCTCGGGCAGATAGTCCGGCGTGTTCAGGCTCAAGGTCTTGACGTCGAGATGGCCGACGGCGCTGAGCAGCGTATAGGACGCGATCACGCGGTCGCGGTTGGCGCCGATCAGGCGGGCCTTGGCCTGGATCAGATCGGCCTGCGAGTTCAGCACATCCACCGTCGTGCGCTGTCCGCCGGCGGCCTCGCGCTGCACGCCCTGGAGCGCGACGGTCGCCGCCTTCACTTCGGACTCCGATGCCGAGACCGCGATCTTGGCGCCTTCATGGACAACCCACGCGCTGACCGCCGCCGTGCGCGCCTGGTTGCGCACCTGGTCGAGCACGAGCCGGCTCTGCGCCGTGATCTCCTTGGCCTGCCGGGTGTGTGCGGCGGCCTGGCCACCGTCGTAGATCGGCACGGTGACATTGGCGACGATCGAGGCCTGATCTTCGGCGAAGGTGCCGAGCGTCGGGTCGTTGTTACGGCTCTTGCTGGCGCTGCCCTGGACGCTGGCGCTCGGCAGCAGCGCGCCTTCGGCGACGCGGATGTTGGTGGAGGCGACATCGACGTCGAAGCCGGCGGCCATCACTGCCGGGTGCTGGCGGATCGCCATCGTCAACGCGTCTTCACGGCTCTTCGGCAGATAGCGGTCGACGACTTCGGCAGCGCGAAGCTGCGACGGTGCATTGCCGATCACCTGTGCGTATATCGCCTGGCTCACCGCGAGCGCGACTTCGGCGGCGTTGAGATCGGAGAGCCCGCGGTTGAGCCGCGCCTCGGCCTGGGCGCTGTCGGTCGGCGTGACGTCGCCGGCGTTGAGGCGCCGTTGAGTGACCGAGAGCGTTTCGCGCAGGAAGGCGACGTTGGAGCGCTGCGCCTCGACCAGCGATTGGTTGGCGAGCACGTTGGTGTAGGCGGTGACCGCGTCGAGCAGCACGCCCTGGCCGACGTTGCGCAGCGCCTCGCGGCCCGACTGCACCTGGAGTTCGGCGGCGCGCACGTTGTTGGCGGTGCGGAAGCCGTTGAACAGGGTCTGCGTCACGGTGACGCCGATGATCCACGGCTTCAGATTGGCGGTCTGGATGGTGTTGTCGGGCAGCAGGTTGCGCACGGATTGCAGCCCGGCGCTGAGGCTTGCCACGATCTGTGGCCGGTAGCCCGCGAGCGCCTGCGGCACGTTCTCGTCAGTGGCGCGTTGCCGCGCGCGCTCGGCATTGAGCTGCGGATTGGTCTGGTAGGCCTTGGCGAGCGCCTCCGGCAGCGCTTCCGCCCGTGCGGCGGAGGGCAGGGCGCAACAGAGTGCCAGCGTGGTCCATGTCGCGAGCACAGGAGCCACGCCCGATCGATGCCGCGTCATCACGCGACCAGCTCTGGCGGCACGCCCAATCATGTAATCCGCAAATCCCGGCTGTCCGCCCCCGCCGACGGCGGCTCTCTTAACTGTTTAACCAGCCGAGGTCCCGCAGGCAAACTGCCGCGGGGGAAACCCCCATCTATTCCGTGCTTGTTGCAGGTACATCACAGGGATTCTGCGGGAACGGCATTGCCTTACACCAGCCTGACCGCGCGCCTCCTTACCGGTTCTTGTTCACCGGCTTCCGCTTCTCGATGAACGCCGCCATGCCCTCGGAGCGGTCCTCCAGCGCGAAGGTCGAGTGGAACAGGTTGCGCTCGACGCTCATGCCCTCGGCGAGCGTGGTCTCGAAGGCGCGGTTGACCGCTTCCTTGGCCATCGCGACCGCGGGCCGCGACATCGCGGCAATCTTCTCGGCCGCGCCCATCACCTCGTCCATCAGCTTGTCGGCCGGAACGATGCGGCTGACGAGGCCGCTGCGCTCGGCTTCGGCTGCATCCATCATGCGGCCGGTGAGGCAAAGGTCCATCGCCTTGGACTTGCCGATCGCACGGGTCAGGCGCTGGGTACCGCCGATGCCGGGGATGGTGCCGAGCGTGATTTCGGGTTGACCAAATTTGGCGGTGTCGGCGGCGATGATGAAGTCGCACATCATCGCGAGCTCGCAGCCGCCGCCGAGGGCATAGCCCGCGACCGCGGCGATCGTCGGCTTGCGGCAGCGCGCGACCCGATCGCCGCCGATCGCGGCAAAATCCTCCGAGAACATGTCGATGAAGCCTTTCGGCTGCATCTCCTTGATGTCGGCGCCGGCGGCAAATGCCTTCTCGCTGCCGGTCACGACGATGCAGCCGATGGCGTCATCGGCTTCGAGATCGTCGACGGCCGCGGCGATCTCGCGGAAGACGCCGAAGGAGAGTGCGTTGAGCAGCTTCGGCCGATTCAGCTTGATGATGCCGACCGCACCTTTGTTTTCGACGATGATGTGTTCGAACGTGCTCATGCTCCACCCACGCTTTTGGTTGAGCGGGCAATGTGCCCGCTGACGCGGTGGGCTTCAAGAGGCGCCAAAGCCACCGGAGCAGGAACGGCCGGAACACGCGGCGAGATGCGCGTTCCGGACGAGGTCCCGCGGGTCGGCGATCAGGCCAAAATCAAGCCAAAGTCACGCCATGAACATGCGCGCGGCGGAGGCCAGCGTCAGCAGCGTGCCGACGCCGATGAAGATTTTTCCGATCAGGGAGCTCTGGTCCCAGGCCGAACTCTGTTGGCTGCTTGCCATCACCGGCGCCGGACGCGGCTGCGCGTCGGTTGCGGCGATCACCGCCTTCTGTGCCGGCGCGCTGTCCTGTTGCAGGGCGCGGTCGATGTCGTTGAGCTGATCGGGTGGGACGACCTGGCTCTCGGCGTTCGGGGCGGCGGTATTATCGGCCGCGGCCTGGACGTTGTCGTTGGCCCGGCCCGTCATTGCGGAGGCGGCCGCCGCGGTCGGCGTATCGGCGGCGGCGAGCTGCGCATTGGCGTTGGCGACTTCCGGCGGCATCTGGCTCGAGGCCGGCGCGTCACGGTTGTCGGCCTTCGCCTCGTCGGCCGTTGCCGTAGCGTCCTTCTTGTCGGCCTTGTCGTCGGATTTTTGCGCCGTCTTGGCGCTGTCGCGGTGGCGCGACGTGTGACGCCGCTGCTTGCTCGGCTTGACCTCGTCCGCCTGTTTGCCTGCGCTGTCCGACTTGCTGCTAGCGGCTGAACTCGGCGCCGCCTGTGCAACGCCCCCAAACAGCACGAAAAGCCCGGCCAGGAGAATCAGGGCCGCGCGCCCGCTGGCTTTCATCATGTTGACATCTCCCCAAGTCCGCCCGTCCCGGGAGCGAACAGAGACCCTGGGGCGTGACCACAGCGGGGCAGAAAATGGGAATCTTCGGGCCACACTGGGCAAAAGCGCGGCAAACGATTGCCTTCCCGATCGGCCACGGGGTGCGGACGCGACCGATCGGTGTTATGAGCCGTCCCGGAACTTGATGGCCGTATAGGTCGCGTGGCCGAGTATAGATCACGAATTCGTGATCGTGCAGCTGCCGGCGTAACAAACTGAAAGAGCGGCCGAATTGCTTGGTGAGGGCGCGCGTGCGCGGACGTGAGGACGAGTGGACCGGCCTGATGCGGTCGGCCATGGCAGGCGATGACGCGGCGTATCATCGCCTGTTGAAGGCGGTCACGCCTGTGCTGCGCGCTGCCGCGAGGCGCGGCCTGGCGCGGGCCGGGCAGCCTCCCGACCAGGCCGAGGATATCGTGCAGGAGATTCTGTTGGCGGTGCATCTGAAGCGGCACACTTGGGACAGCGAAGCCCCCTTCGCCCCGTGGCTGTTTGCGATCGGCCGCAACAAGCTGATCGACATGCTGCGGCGACGCGGGAGGCGGATCTTCGTCAACATCGACGATTTCGCTGAGACCCTGCCGGGCGAGGTGCCGCAGGAGACGGCTTCGGCCGGCGAAGTTGCCAGCCAGCTCAATACGCTGCCGCAACGCCAGCGCGACGTGTTGCAGTCGATCGCGGTCGACAGCAGCTCGATCAAGGACACGGCGGCGAAATATTCGATGAGCGAGGGCGCGGTGCGGGTGGCGCTGCATCGCGGACTTGCGGCGCTGACTGCCAAACTGCGGGACCACTAGTCATGGACACCGATCAACTCATTCGCTCGCTCGCGGCCGACAACGCCCATCGTCCGCCGCGCGTCGGCGCGGTGCTGACCATGGCGCTGCTGGTCGCCGCGCCGCTGTCGATCCTGATCTTCGCCACCTTCCTCGGTGTGCGCCACGACGTGATGAGCGCGATGCACAACCCGTTCTTCGACATGAAGTTCGCGGTCACGCTGTCGCTCGCGATACCCGCGATCATCGTCAGCCTGCATCTGTCGCGTCCCGAAGCCTTGCTGCGTGGCTGGGGCTGGCTGCTGCTGCTGCCCGTCGGGTTGCTCGCGGTGGCGATCGGCAGCGAGGCGATGATGGCGCCGGCCATGCCGATGACGATGCGATTGATGGGCAAGAATTCCAGGGTGTGCCTGTTGGCAATCCCTGCGATGTCGCTGCCGCTGCTTGCGGGGGCCCTGTTCGGCCTGCGCCACGGCGCGCCGTCCCACCCCGCGCTCGCCGGCGCGCTCGCCGGCCTGGTGTCGGCGGGCCTCGCCGCGACGCTGTACGCCTCGCACTGCACCGATGACTCGCCGCTGTTCGTCGCGACCTGGTACACGCTCGCGACCGCGTTGGTGACGGCAATTGGCGCGCTGGTGGGGGCGAAGGTCCTGCGCTACTAGCTCGCCGGCTTCACGCCGCCGGCGTCGCGCCCTGCTGCATGCGGTGGAAGCGCAGCACCTGCTGCGCGGTCGAACTGCGCAGCGCCTCGTAAGCGTCGCGCAGCGTCACCATGTCGGTCTGCGAGCCGCCTGCGAGCTTCTCGCGCAGGGCGATGATGGCGCGGACGCTCGACCATTGCATGGCCGCGACCTTGGCGAGGATCATCACGCCCTCGACCCGGCTTTCGATCATCATGGTCTCGGCGGTCTCGACTGCGACGCCCGCAAGCGCGGCAAGCCCTGCGTTGGTTTCGTCGAACTTGCCCTGCTCCGCGAAGGTGGCGACCTGGAGCTCGGTGAGGCGGCCGTCCTCGTGCAGCGACTTCACCAGCGCGCGCGCCCTCTCGGTCTGCCTGGTCATGCTGGCGGCGCGGATCCGCTGCGCCGCTTCCTGGACCACGCTGGACACGTCGTCCGCGAGCTCCGGATGCGCGGCCTCCAGCTTCCTGCGCACGGCCAAGGAGGCCTTCGCGACCAGCTTCAAATAATGATGGCGGGGCAGGTCGGCCCGCAGGCCGATGGAGCTGGCGAGGTCGTCGTCACGTTCGGCGCGGGTCACGAGGTCGGCGAGACTTCCCTCCGACAGTTGCGCGCCCGGATTGTTGACGGTCGATTGCACCACGTCCTCGTCGCCGCGGGTCACCAGCACGTCGCTCAGCGCTTCCGACAGCACCCGCCGCAGCGAGATCGCCTTGAGATGGGCTTGGCCCCTGGTGCGCGCGATCTCGATCAGGGTCGCCTCGTCCAGCCGTTCGGATTTCGACAGCACCGGGCCGGAAACCTCGATCACCTCGTCGAGCGCGAGCGTGCGGATGATCTTCGGCGGCGCAGCCGCGATCGATGCGAGGCGTTCGGCGAGCAGCGCCCTGGCGGACGTCTCGATCTGCTCGATCAGGCATTGGAACACGTCGTCGAACACGCGGACGTGGTCGTCGGAATAGTCCAAGGCGTTGCCCACGAAGAGATCGGTGACGCGGCGCAGCGTCTCGACCCGGTGCGCGACGGTGCCGTGCGAGAGCGCAGTTTGCAATTCCTCGAGCAGACTTTCGGATGATTTTACGGCTTTGGATCTCATTGCCCTGTCCTGGAGCGTTCGGCCCGGCCGCGGCTTCTGTCGCGCCGGGAGAAAATGGATTGGTCAGCTGGTTGCAATGCGGTTGCGCCCCTGTGCCTTGGCGGAATAGAGCGCGCTATCGGCGCGCACGAGAAACGTGTCGGCAGTATCGTTGTCGCGTAGTGTCACGACGCCCGCGGAAATGGTCACGCGCATGCCCGGGGAGAATGCGCTCCAGTCCAGATCGGCGACGATCCCGCGCAGGCGATCGAGCATGCGCGACGCCGCATCGCCGTCCATCCCAGGCAGCAGCAGCAAGAATTCCTCGCCGCCGTAGCGGCCGAAGCAGTCGGCCGGGCGGATATTGGCGAACATTGTGATCGCGAAGGTGCGCAGCACCTCGTCGCCGACGGGATGGCCGTGGGCGTCGTTGATGCGCTTGAACCAGTCGAGGTCGATCAGCGCGATCGCGCAAGGCCTCGATGTCTGCCGCGATTTTTCGATCTCGGCGTCGAGAAGCCGCATGATGCAGCGGCGGTTGTAGGAGCCGGTGAGTTCGTCGAGCTCCGCCAACTCCTCGATGCGCTGATAGGCGGCCTTCAGCTCGATGCTGCGCCGGTACAGGATCTTGCGCAGCGTGGCGCCGAACAGGCCGAGGAAGGCGCACTGGCCAATCACCAGCACGAAGCACAGCATCGAGGCGGCCCGTTGCAGCTGGGTCGTCACCGGCAGTCCGATTGGCAAGTCCGAGGCGAGGAAAACCAAGGCGAGCCCGCACGTCGCAAGGCCCCAGGTGAGCATCGCCTGACTAGAGGTCATACGAAGCGTGCCGAAGGCGAAGATCAGGAACAGCACGGCAAGGAACGCAACTCCGACTGTCGGCACCGCGAGCAGGAACAGCAGCTGCAGCGTCATATGCGCCGAGATCTGGAAGACGGTGAGGTAATGATCCTCGAACCGGTCGCCGAAGCCCGCTTCCGACAGCACGGTGAAGGTCCCGATGATCAGAAGGCCGCCGAGCCAGAACAGTGACGGAACGCCCATGGAGATCACGCCGTCAAAAGCGTAGAGCAGCAGGACGGAGGCGCCGAGCGAGTAGCTCGCCACCTGGCCGACATACATCTGGCGCCGCTGCCGGATCCGGCGCGCGAGGACTTCGGGTGCCGCCGCTTCGGTGGTCAGGGCGAGATCCGCGGCCTCAGCGGCATTCCTCTCGGGAAAGGACGTCGCAGCCGTGCTCATGGTCCCGCCAATCGTGGATGTCAGCCCAAAAATCTACGTGGCAAGCCTTTAGGTTTGGTATCCTTCGAAACCGAATCCACGCTGTACAGCGCGGCAGCGCGGGACGTCGACCGTCCCAGGAATTTGCCGGCGATTAGGCATCGTGTGCGACGCGGTCGAGCCGAAGCAGGGCTTCGGAAGACATATGTCGTGCTAAGCTGCTAAGGTTCCATGCACGTCGGGCCGTCTAAGCTGGGACGGCATTGCTCAGGAAAGTGCTTCATTACTATGTTACCGTTCTTGAGCGAAGCGCCCAGCCGCGGGTGGCAACAGGAAATTTCGCGTCTGTGGGGTAGATCACACAGCTTCCCGTACGACTGCGGTAGGTTGAACAATTTTACCCCTCCCGTCGAACCGTCTGCCGCATCCACCCGACCAACCTTGCGAGACGGTCTTTGAGCGTGACACAAGCGGCTTCGGACGAGATCCTGATCGCCAGGATCGCTCAAGGCGACCGGCTCGCCATGCAGGTGCTGTACGGGCGGCACCATGTCAGGGTGTATCGGTTCGGCCTCCGGCTCGTGCGGGACGAGCAGGCGGCGGAAGACCTCATCAGTGAGGTATTTCTCGATGTCTGGCGTCAAGCCGGCAAGTTCGAGGGCCGATCCGCCGTTTCGACCTGGCTGCTGGCCATTACCCGATTCAAGGCCCTGTCTGCGCTCCGGCGCAGGAAGGATTTTGAGTTGGACGACGACGCCGCGAACGCGATCGAGGATACGTCCGACAATCCGGAAACGGCAGTGCAGAAGAAGGATACCAGTGAAGCGTTGCGGGAGTGTCTGACTGGTCTCTCGCCGGATCATCGGGAAATCGTCGATCTCGTCTACTACCACGAGAAATCCGTGGAAGAGGTGGCCGAAATCGTAGGCATCCCGGAGAACACTGTGAAGACGCGCTTGTTCTATGCGCGCAAGAAATTGGCCGAACTGCTGAAAGCAGCCGGCATTGAGCGAGGCTGGCCATGATGGCTTTGAGCAAGAAGATGCTGGAGCAAGAGCCCGGTGAAATTGAACTGCTGCTGCCGTGGCACGCCGCCGGCACGCTGAACCCGCGCGATGCGCGCCGCGTCGACGAGGCGCTGGCGCGCGATCCCGAGCTCGCGAAGCAATATGCCGCGATCCGCGGCGAGTATGAAGAGACCATCCATCTGAACGAGAGCCTGGGTGCTCCGTCGGCGCGCGCGATGCAGAAGCTGTTCGCCGCGATCGACGCCGAACCTGCGCGGGCGGCCGGTTCGCTGCCGCTGTCGGCGCGCATCGCCACCTTCTTTGCGAGCCTGTCGCCGCGCACGCTGGCCTGGTCGGCGAGCCTTGGCGCCATGGCGCTCGTGCTGCAAGCCGGAATCATCGGCGCGGTGTTGACGAAGACCCAGACTGCGACCTTCCAGACTGCTTCGCTCTCGACCAGCGCTCCGCTTACACGCGACCTCGGCACGACCGTCCCGCCGGCGCGCGCGCTGGTGCGCTTCACGCCCGAGGCGCGCGTCGCCGACATCACCGCATTGCTCGACGGCTACCAGGCTTCGATCATCGGTGATGCCAAGGGCGGCATGTTCCGCCTCCAGTTCGACAAGGCGATGAGCCAGGACGAACTCGCCTCGCTGCTCGGCAAGATGCAGCGCGAGAAGTTCGTCAACCTCGCCGTCGCGGCGCCGTAAGGCGCTTCCAAGCCGATGATGCGCAAGTCCGAAAGTGGAGTGAGAGCCGGGGCCTGCGCTTCGTCGGTCGGAGCCGCGCTTTTGCTCGCCGCCTGTCTCGGAGTCGAGGTTGCGCAGGCGCAGGCGATCATGCGCACGCCGACGATTAGCGTCCCCTCCCGAATGCCCACGATTTCTCCCGGCGTCGCCGCACGCGTCAGTCCCGGTGTTGCCGCCAGAGCGGTGGCCGTCGGCCGCGGTCCGGGTCCGACCGTGACGACCAGGATTTCGGCGCGGATGGGACCGACGCCGGTGCTGCCTTATGCGCGCTACTCCCCGAACCTCTATCCCGCCTGTACCGCGCCCGATCGCGACGCCGCCGGCGAATGCCTGGCGCAGCAGAACGCAGGCGGCAATGGCTCGGGCAAATCGGGCAACAAGACCGCCGGAAAGGGGCGCGGCAACAACACGCCGGTCGCTGCGGATCTGCGCATCTTCGCCGGCGAATTCGTCGCCGAGATCGACGGCGGGCTGTCGTTGACCCAGGCCGACGAGCTTGCGCGCCGCCATGGGCTGACCCGCGTGTCTTCCGAGAACTTTCCGCTGATCGGGTCGACGTTCGGACTGTTCCGCATCACCGACGGCCGGCCCTCCGCGACGGTGCGGCGTGAATTCGCGGCGGACGGTAGCGTGCGCTCGGTCCAGCCGAACTTCCGCTATCTGCTCCAGGATCAGAAATCGTCGGTGCCGACCGAGGGAGATCCCGCGCAATATGCGCTGGCCAAGCTCTGCCTGCCGCAGGCACATACGCTGGCGCATGGTGCCAATGTGACGGTAGCCGTGATCGACTCCGGCATCGACGCCCAGCATCCGGAACTTGCCAATTCCATTGCCGACAATTTCGATGCGCTCGGCAGCGCCGAAGGCCCGCACATTCATGGCACCGGCATTGCCGGCGCTATCGTGGCGCATGGCAAGCTGATGGGCAGCGCGCCCGAGGCGCGCCTCATCGCCATCCGCGCCTTCGGCGGCACCACCGGCGGGGCCGAGAGCTCATCCTACATCATCCTGCGCTCGCTGAACTATGCCGCCGAGCATGGGGCGCAGATCGTCAACATGAGCTTTGCCGGTCCGAAGGATGCGGTGATCGAGCGGGCCATCGCCGCGACCGCCGCGCGCGGCCTGGTGCTGATCGCGGCCGCCGGCAACGCCGGCGCGAAGTCGCCGCCGCTCTATCCGGCCGCCAATCCCAACGTGATCGCGGTCAGCGCGACCGACCAGCAGGACAGGCTGTTCACCGCCTCCAATCGTGGCAACTACATCGCGGTCGCGGCCCCCGGCGTCGATATCTTCCTGCCGGCGCCTGACGGCAAATATCAGATGACGTCGGGCACCTCGTTCTCTGCCGCCTATGTCTCCGGCGTCGCGGCGCTGCTGCTCGAGCGCAACTACGCCTTGAAGCCGGAAGCACTGCGCACGACGCTGGCGAAGACGGCGCGCGACCTCGGTTCACCGGGCCGTGATGATCTGTTCGGCGACGGCGAGGCCGACGCGTTTGCCGCGGTCATGGCCGTTCCCGCCGCCGGCGCGACGCCGGTCGCGGCCGCGTCCGGTACAACAAAACGTGAAGATATCGAGAAGCGTCGCGACGAGCCTGGCATCCGCGCATTAGAGCAACCTTCGTTGTCGAGCACTGAGGATAAAGCCACGGTTTCTCAGGCGGATAAGCCGACGACGCGATAGCGGCTGCGACAACTTTGCGCGCAGCGCGAAGGTCGAAAAATCAAACGCTGCATTGAACGTTCGGCCCGCTGCCACGACCAAATTATGTGGGAGCGGTTATCCCTCCCCATAAGTCATATTAGGCGCGAGCGCCCATCCACCCCAAGCGCCCATATGGCTCGACCCGTCCGGTTGTCCCCCCGGACGGGTCTTTTCTTTTTGGACGTCCCATTCCTCGAAGCCCTGCGCGAGATCAGCTTCCGGTTGGAGATCGTGGTTCACCCATCGCCACCGCTCCGCCGGCACGCCGCAAGCGCGCTATGCTTGTGCGAAGCTTGACTCCAAAACGCCTTGAATCTCCGCACGACTACGGAGTTTCGCGACGAAAACATCGTCGTTGCTGGACAAGTCAAAACTTTTCCACAAAATATTCACGTCGCGTCTAAATTGATTCGTGTGCGTTGCGTCGCGTCCGTATTTTCTCCTGACGGGCTGATTTATGACACATCGCCAAGAGGCTATTCGCGACGTGGCTATTGGCCGCGACGTTGCGGCACGCTGGTGCGCTCTCGCCGAGCAGCGGCTGGTGCATCTCTCCGAGATGTTCGAGACCGGACGCTGGCGCCGCTATCACTCCGAGATCGCATTTCTCGAAAACATCCAGGAAGCCAAGCTCGCCGTCCAGACCTGGCGCGCGCTTGCCACCGGCGCCGACGTCGCCACGGCGGCCGCGAGCGTGTCGCCCGCATTCGGCTGGTCGCCGGCGACAATGCCCCGCATGTTTCCGCGCGAGGCGCAGACCGTGCAACCGAAGGCCGTGCACATCGTCCCGGAGACCGCCGTGCCGGTCAGGCTCGATCCGAAGCCGGGCGTTCTCGCCGAAATCTCCGAAGCCCCGACCGCGCTGGTCGCCGCGCCTGCCCCGATGGCACCGCTCAAGGTGCCGGCTGCCATGGCGCCACCCACCGCGCCCGTGGCAATGACAGGACCCAAGGTGCCGGCCGCGACCGCAGCGCCCAAGGCGCTGGCTGCGATGGCAGCGCTTCTGCCGCAGTTCTCTCCGCCGGCAGCCGAAATTGTCGCAGCCCCCGAGCGCTTGGTTGAGTTCACCTTTAACCTCGACGGCCTCGAAGCCAAGTACCCGCTGCTGCGGAACGCGTTCTAGCTTTCGGAAGCCAGAGGCGAGGAACGGCAGCTACCGCCGCACCGCATTCCCGCCGACCATCAATTGCGCAAAGCGCTGGGCGCCGTCCACCGACAGATCGGACGTCACGGCGCGCGCGTGATCGAGCCCGACCACGGCGCCACGCGGGGTTTCCGAGATCATGTTGTTGTTGACGAGCGCGGTGCCTGCGCCGGGCACGACGGACACCCCGACGCCGGCCAGTGCCTTGCGGATCACGTTGCCCGTGATCGCGACGTCGCGGAGATATTTGCCCCAGCCGGCGACGATGCCGTAGGACGGCGCATTCTCGATGACGTTGCCGATGACCGATGAATCCGCCTCGATGTAGATGCCGATGCCGGCATCGTCATCCGGTGCGGTGCCGATCGGCCGCTTCGGGATCAGATTGCGGATGATGTTGCCCTGGACCACGGCGATGCGGCCGCCTTCGTTGAAATTGCAGACGGAGACGCCGACGGCGGCGCCGTCCACAATATTATTGGCGATCACCGCGGCCTCGAACGCGAACTCCGAATACAGCGCGACCTCGCGCACGTCGCTGACGCTGTTGCCGGTGATGTGGATGTTCGAGGCCGAGTTGCCGCGCACGGCGGAGTAATCGCAGTTCTTGATGCGATTGCCGCGCACGATGACGTTGCCGGCGCGGAACGCGTTGATGGCGTTGCCGTACTGGCCGGAGCCGGCGGGGCCGGCCTTGATGTCCTCGATGCGGTTATCAGTGACCAGCGTGCCGTCATCGCCGATAGCCGTGCGCAGGATCTCGATGCCGTTGTCGTTGGTGCCGGTGATGGTGTTGTGGGAGACGCTGAGTCCCCTGGCGTCGAACGACACCACCGCCGTCACCGCGATGTTGGTAAAGATGTTGCCCGAGATGTCGCCGGAGACCTGCTCGAGCCAGATACCGCTGCCGCCGGACCCCGTGATCTCGCAACCGGTGATGCGGACGTCGCGTCCGCCGAGGATCTGGATCAGCCCGCGCCGCGTCGGCAGCGGAATGCCGCCGCCGTCGAAGGTGATGCCGGAAAGGCCGATTGCATCGGAGCCGTCGCTCTGGATCGCCGAGGCTCCGCCGGTGAAGACGAATTTTGTCGCGCCGCGCACGCCGATCAGTTGCGCGCCATTTGGCAACCGCAACAGTCCGCTGCGATAGATGCCGGGTGGCAGCGCCAGCGGCATCTGCGCGCGCGCGGCCTCGTCGATCGCACGCTGGAGCGCGCGGGTCTGATCCTCGCTGCTACCGGGTCGCACGCCATATTGCGTGGCGTCGCGGCCGAGCAGCGACGTCAGCGGCGCCGCACGCGCGGCGTCGGCCGATATCGCGAGCGCGCCGGCGATGCCTGCGGTCGAAGCTCCGATGAGATTGCGGCGATTGAGGTCCATGGATGCGTCCTCCGGCGGACGCGGGGGTCCGCAGCGGTTAGGTAGCGCAGGGCCGCTGGTTGCGTGAGGATTGTTCGCGGTAGGGTTAAATGTTTACCGGAGAGACGGTCCGTAGGGTGGGCAAAGCGGAAGCGTGCCCACCATTCAGCGGCAGATCGGAACAAGTTGGTGGGCACGGCGCAAGCGCGCCTTTGCCCACCCTACGAAGTCGGTGTGTTGCGCCCCTTCCGTGCCAACTGCACCATCTCCATCAGCATCGCTTCCCCGGCGTCCACCAGTTCCTCGAGCGTGATCCGCGGCGCGCCCTTGCGGCGCACGGCGCCACTGCGCGCGAGCAGGGGAATATGGATGAACGCGGCGAGCTTTGGCCCGCCGGCCCTGACGTTTTCGATCGCGCGCCAGCTCAGGTAATTGCAGAGATAGGCGCCGGCGTCGCGCGAGGGGCGCGCGTCGATGCCGGTGAGGCGGGCGGCGCGCAGCAGCCTTGCGGTGTGCGGGCCGAAAATCATCGCGTCCGCATTGCCGGCGATGCCGCGCTTGCTCGAGCGGGTCTTGGCGGCATCAGGCCAGAGCATGGTGACGGCGTTGCGCGCGCGGCTCTCGATGCGCAGATAGGGCGTGCGTGCGGCGAGGCCGAACATCAGCAGCGCATCGGGCTTCTCTTTCGCAAGCACCTCCGGCAATTGCCGGTCCACCGCGGCATAGGTGACCGGGAAGATGTGGCTGGAGATCGCGGCATCGTCGAGTGCGGGACGGCGCAATTGCGCCAGCCGGGCGACCAGCGGCTGGGTCGGATTGTAGGGCGCGCCGGGAAACGGGCCGAAGCCGGTGAGGAGAATGCGGAGCTTGTCGCTCATTGCAGCAACTCCAGGATCTTTTCGGCGGCGAGCGCCGGCGTGAGATGGCCGTCGGCGACCTCAGTCTCGATCTTCCGGACCTTGGTCCGCACCGACGCCTCGCTGCGCAACCGCGCCAGCATGCGCTGCTCCAGCATCGACCACATCCATTTCACCTGCTGCTCGCGCCGCCGTGCGGCGAAGTCGCCGGATGCAATCATCGCCTTGCGGTGATCGAGGACTTTCTGCCAGATCTTCGCGATACCGTCACCAGTCAGCGCCGAATAGGTCTCGACCGGCGGATGCCAGTGCTCGGAGCGCGGCGTCAGGATATGCAGCGCGCCGCGATAATCGGCGGCAGTGATGTTGGCGCGCTTGAGATTGTCGCCGTCGGCCTTGTTGATCGCGATCATGTCGGCGAGCTCGACCAGGCCCTTCTTGATGCCCTGCAATTCGTCGCCGCCGCCCGGCAGCATCAGGGCCAGGAAGAAATCGGTCATGTCGCAGACCGCGGTTTCGGACTGGCCGATGCCGACGGTCTCGACCAGCACGACGTCGAAGCCGGCCGCCTCGCACAGCAGCATCGCCTCGCGTGTCTTGGCCGCGACGCCGCCGAGCGTGCCGGAGGACGGCGAGGGGCGGATGAAGGCGTCGTCAGAGGCCGCGAGCCGGGCCATCCGCGTCTTGTCGCCGAGGATCGAGCCGCCGCTACGCGCCGAGGACGGATCGACCGCGAGCACCGCGACCTTGTGGCCTTGCTCGATGAGATGCGTTCCGAGCGCGTCGATGGTGGTGGATTTGCCGACGCCGGGCGAGCCGGTGATACCGACGCGCACTGCCCTGCCGGTATCGGGCAAGAGCATCTGCACCAGCTCGCGCGCCAGCGCCTGATGGTCGCTGCGCCGGCTCTCGACCAGCGTGATGGCCCGCGCCAGCGCCGCGCGGCTGCCGGCGCGGAGGTCATGGGCGAGGGATTTGATGTCGATGGATTTGCTACTGGTCATGATTGTCTTCGCGTCCGGCCGCTACCGACCCGACCCGCGAATGTGTCGCTCAGCACAGGATTTTAGCGGTGGAAGATGGATTTGGATAATGTCCCAAACGATCTCGGCTTTCGTCATATGGTAGGCGTGGCGCAGCAGATTTCCGAAATCGATCATTTTGCGCCAGTCGATCCCTGGCTCGGCTCGCTTTACGTCATCTGGAATGGATCTCGAAGCCTCACATACGATCTCGAGAAGACGTTCGATTGCCAGGCGAGCGGTTTTTTCAGAGACGAATTGCTCAAATGTGGAGCCCTTCACGACACTTTCGATGTCGGTGATGGCTTCCAGGATATCTCGCAGTCGGTCTTCCACGGTCGGCGGCATTCAGAAGACCTCGATCAGATCATCTGCGATGCGTTCGGCGATGCGCGGCTTCAGCAGGTCCCGCATCGATATCTGGGCCTGAAGGCCAAGATGGTCTTCGATCAAGTGCAGGACCTTAAAGTAATCGAACCGTGGCGCTTCCTCACGCGAGGTCGTCTCGACCAGGACGTCGAGATCGCTGTCGGGGCGGGCGTCGCCTCGCGCGCGCGATCCAAACAAGTAAAGGTGCGTGATTCCGGCAGCTCTCAGATCGGGAGCGAGCTCCCTGAGCTTCCCTATGAGTGTCTGGACTGGAATATCTGCGACCTCGGTCATGACCAGATGTTAGCACAGAGCAGCCGCCCGTCCCAGTATCGGGCGGGTCGGCTCAGCCCTCGGTGGGGCAGGCGAGGGCCCGCCCGCCCGATATCACCGGGATGTCGCCGCCACCCCGGTCCGCACCGGTTTCACCTTGCGCCACGCCCAGACCAGCACCGGCCACAGCAGCGCCCCGATCGCCATGGCGGCGAGGATCGCGGCCACGGGGCGCTCGAAAAACGGCAGGATGCTGCCGTCCGACTTGATCAACGAGGTCACAAAAGCCTGCTCGACCATGGTGCCCATGACGATGCCGAGCACCATCGCGGCGACGGGATAGCCGTTGGCTTCCATGACATAGCCGATCACGCCGAAGGCGGCGACGGTGACGATGCCGAACATGTTGTTGCCGATCGCGAACGAGCCGACCGCGCAGCACAGCATGATGATCGGCATGATGGCGGAGCGCGGTGCCAGCAGGATGTAGGCGGCAACCCGGATCATGGCGATGCCGAGCGGGATCATCAGGATGTTCGCGATGATGAACATCAGATAGATCGCGTACATGCTCGACGCTTTCTCGGTGAACAGCGTCGGCCCGGGGTTCAGCCCCTTCATGTAGAGCACGCCGATCGCGATCGCGGCGATGGTGTCGCCGGGGATGCCGAACAGCAGCGACGGCACCCAGCCCGAGGCGATGCTGGCATTGTTGCTGGCGCCGGCCTCGACCAGGCCTTCGACATGGCCGGTGCCGAATTTCTCCGGTTCCTTGGAGAAGCGCTTCGACATTGCATAGGAAACCCAGGCGGCCATGTCGGCGCCGGCCCCGGGCAGCACGCCGATGATGATCCCGACGATGTTTCCGCGCGTCATCTGCCAATGGTATTTCTTGGTCAGCTTCCACTGGCCGGCCATGATGCTCCCGAATTTGCGCCGCGGCAGCGGCGGCGGCTCGGGAGTCAGCATCGCGCGCATGACCTGGGCCACTGCGAATACGCCGACCAGCGCGGGGATCGGCTCGATGCCGCCGAACAGATCGGTGATCCCGAAGGTGAAGCGCGGCACGCCGCCGGGATTCTCGATGCCGACGCAGGAGACCAGCAGGCCGAGGAACATGCCGGCGATCGCCTTCACCGGCGAGGAGCGCGCCACCAGCGTCGCGCACAGCAGGCCGAGCAGCGCCAGCCAGAAATACTCGAAGGTCGAGAACGACAGCGCGATCTCGGCCAGCGGCGGCGCCAGGATCATCAGCGACAGCACGCCGGCGATGCCGCCGACGGCCGAGAACCACACGCCGGCCCCGAGCGCCAGCTCGGCCTGTCCCTTGCGGGTCATGGCGTAAGCCTCGTCGGCATAGGCGGCGGACGCTGGCGTGCCGGGGATGCGCAGCAGCGCCCCGGGGATGTCGCCGGAGAAGATCGCCATCGAGGACGCGGCGACGATGGTCGCGATCGCCGCGATCGGCGAGAGATAGAAGGTGACGGGGACGAGCAAGGCGGTTGCCATCGTCGCCGACAAGCCCGGCAGCGAGCCGATCACGAGCCCGTACACCGAGGCTGCGAACATCGCGATGATGACCTCCCAGGTGGAGATCAGTGCGAACGCTTCAATCAGGGTTTTCAGCATGGGATCACCAAGGCGTCGGCAACAGGCCGGCGGGAAGCGGCACGCGCAGCAGCTTGCCGAAGATCAGGTGGATAGCGAACGGCGACAGCGCTGCGAGCGGCAGCGCCAGCTTCCACTTCGCCCCCAACGCGGTCGAGGTGACGTAGACCATGATCGCCGCGGTTATGATGAAGCCGAGCCGGTCGGCCGCCACCACGTAGAACAGCAGCAGCGCCGGCGGCAGCAGCGCGCGCAGGCCGTACAACTTTCCCTGCGGCGGCGGGGCAGCGGCTAGCTGGCCATCCTCGAGCGGGATCAGCTCTTCCGCGTCCTCGAAGGTGTGGCCGATCCCGAACACGATCGCGAGCCCGCACAGCGCCAGCCCAATGCCGATCACGAGCGGAAATACGTTGGGGCCGACCGGCTGCCCGGGCACCGGCGGCAGCAGCCAGCCGCCATAGGCGGCTGCTGTGCCGAGCACGACGAGAAACGATCCCGTGACGGAGTCGGGAAGGCGCATGGGAGAATCCTATGAGATTTCTTCTCCCTCGCCCCGTTCTTACGGGGAGAGGGGTGGGGTGAGGGGCTGCGTCCACGATGGAGGTGAAAGCCGGACTCGCGGAGCCGCGTCCTCACCCGAATTTGCGCTGCGCTCAAATCGACCTCTCCCCCGCAAGCGGGGAGAGGTGACAAATCACGCCTTGCTCAGACCCGCCGCCTTCATCGCTTCGCCCATCTGGGCGTCGCCCTTGTCCATGAAGCTTGCGAACTGGCCGGCATCGCCCCACACGGTGCCGAAGCCCCGATTGCCCATGAAGTCCTTGAACTCGGCGGAGTCATAAACCTTCTGCAGCGCCGCGGTGAGCTTCGTTGCGATCTCCGGCGGCAGGCTCTTCGGCGCGCCGATGCCGCGCCAGGCGCCGGTCGCGTAGTCGATGCCCATCGCCTCCTTCAGCGTCGGCACGTCCTTGAAGATTGGATTGCGCGCCGGCGCCATGATGGCAAGGCTCCTGGCCTTGCCGGCCTCGATGATGGCGCGGGCTTCCGGCACCGAGCAGGTGGTGAGGTCGAGGCCGCCGGCGGCGAGGTCCTGCATCGCGGGTGCGGCGCCGTTCGACGGAACCCAGGCGACCTGGTTGGCGGGCAGGCCCATCGCCTGCATCCAGCCGACCAGCGCGAGATGCCAGATGCCGCCCTGGCCGGTGCCGGAGGCCTTGAACTTGCCGGGAGGGGCCGCCTTGATGGCTTCCGCGAGTTCCTTCACCGTCTTGTAAGGCGAGGAGGAGGAGACCTGGATGCCCGGGGGATCTTCGTTCATCAGCGCGAGCGGGGTGTAGCTCTTCGGCGCCAGCTCGGTCAGCCCTTGCCAGTGCATCATCGAGATTTCGACCGTGAGCATGCCGATGGTGTAGCCGTCGGGCTGCGCGGTCGCGATCGCGGTATGGCCGACGACGCCGGAGCCGCCGGTGCGATTGACCACGTTGAAGGGCTGGCCGAGATCCTTCTCCAGCAGCGCTGCGACAATGCGCGCAGTCGCGTCGGTGCCGCCGCCCGCGCCCCAGGGCACGATCACGGTGACGGGCCGCGCCGGATAGGCTTGTGCAAGTGCGGGTGTGAGGCCGAATGCGGCGGATGCCGCAACCGCAGCGGAAGAGGCCGCAAAGGTGCGGCGCGTAATCTTGGACATCAATGCCTCCCAGCGGCGCCCATGACGTCAGGCGCTCTTGCCAATGGCGACATTCTAGTCGGCTTTGCAGCGCGGCTGCAAGGCAACGCGACCAGCGCTTAGAGAGCTACGCGGCGTTGCTCACGACGGGATCACTGCGGCTCGTCCGCGTCGCCCTTTGGCCGTGCGCCACCGAAGATGCGGGTGCCTTCCGCGCTGAGATAGGGCTTCAGCGTTTCCCACGGCACGAATGCGACATATTCGCCCTCGGCGTAAGGGCCGACTGCGTAGGGCGGGTAGTGGAAAGTGAGGCCGGAACTCTTGCCCGCGTCGGTTGAAGGCGCGAGCGTCACCGCGCCGATCTTGAGCAGGCTCGGCTCCACGCTCTTGAACCATTCGTCGGTCGCGGTCTCGCTGGTATCGCGCTTCTTCTTCTCGATCTTCAACGATGCGATCACCGCCTTCACCATTGCCTTCATGGCCGCGCCGTTGTCGGCGGTCTCGGCGAAGAACGGGCGGATGGAGATGCGCTTGTTCTCCGCCTTGTCCCACAGGACCGTGTTCACATCGGAATTGGGATGGGCACCGTGGGTGTCCATATAGTCGTTGCGCAGGATGCTGACATAGCGGTCGGCAACGACGGAGCGGACCGCATATTTGCGCTCGAAGTCCCAGCCGCCATCCCTGAAGAATTGCGGATCCTCTTTGCGCGAGGCGGCGGCTTCTGCCGCGTTCTTGTCGATCCACTTCTTGCCTTCAATCAGGCAGTCGGCCGCCAGCGCCGCATCGACCTTGACCTTGTCGTCGAGGAAGACGCGGGCTTCGATGCTCTTGGTCTTGATGACCGCGTCGGGCTTGCGATCGGCGGCATGCGCGGTAGCCAACAACGCGCTGCAGGCTGCGACCAAAGTTAGCGCGCGCATCAACGCTGGCGCGGAAAATATCACGCACTGTCCTTTCGAAGGTCGATAGCGACCTACTCCGCCGCCTCGCTATGCCCGAGCCGGGCGTTCAGCTTGCGGATCAGCTCCTCGGCCGCGTCCGCGATCACGGTGCCCGGCGGGAAGATGGCTTCCGCGCCGGCCGCGTAGAGTGCATCGTAATCCTGTGGCGGCACTACGCCGCCGACAATGATCATGATGTCGTCGCGGCCCTGCTTCTTCAGCGCGGCCTTCAATTCCGGCACCGCGGTGAGGTGGGCGGCGGCAAGCGAGGAGACGCCGAGGATGTGGACGTCGTTCTCGACAGCTTGCCGCGCGGCTTCGTCGGCAGTCGCGAACAGCGGCCCGATGTCGACGTCGAAGCCGATATCGGCGAATGCCGACGCGATCACCTTCTGGCCGCGGTCGTGACCGTCCTGGCCGATCTTTGCGACCAGGATGCGCGGGCGGCGGCCTTCCGCCTCCTCGAAGGCGTCGATCAGTGCCTGAACCTTCTCGACCCGGTTACCCATGCTGGACGCCTCCCGCTTGTAGACGCCGGTGATGGATTTGATCTCGGCGCGGTGCCGGCCGAACACCTTCTCCATCGCGTCCGAGATCTCCCCGACGGTTGCCTTCGCGCGCGCGGCGTCGATCGCCAGCGCCAACAGATTGCCGTTGCCTTCGCCGGCCGAGCGCGTCAGCGCGGCGAGCGCGGCCTCGACGTCCTTCTGGTTGCGTTCGGATTTCAGCCGCGTCAGCTTGTCGATCTGGAGCCGGCGGACATTGGTATTGTCGACCTTGAGAATATCGATCGGAGCTTCGTCGGTCGGCTTGTATTTGTTGACCCCGATCACCGCCTGCTTGCCGGCATCGATGCGGGCCTGGGTCTTGGCCGAGGCTTCCTCGATGCGCAGCTTCGGTACGCCGGCCTCGATCGCCTTGGCCATGCCGCCGAGCTCCTCGACCTCCTGGATGTGGCTCCAGGCCTTGGCGGCGAGGTCGCGCGTGAGACGCTCGACGTAATACGAACCGCCCCAGGGATCGATGATGCGGGTGGTGCCGCTCTCCTGCTGCAGGAAGAGCTGGGTGTTGCGGGCGATACGCGCGGAGAAATCGGTCGGCAGCGCCAGCGCCTCGTCGAGCGCGTTGGTGTGCAGCGACTGGGTGTGACCCTGCGTCGCCGCCATCGCTTCCACCGTCGTGCGCATCACGTTGTTGAAGACGTCCTGCGCGGTCAGCGACCAGCCGGATGTCTGGCAATGCGTGCGCAGTGACAGCGAGCGCGGATCCTTCGGATTGAAAGGCTTGAGCAGTTTCGCCCAGAGCAGCCGCGCGGCGCGCATCTTGGCCACTTCCATGAAGAAGTTCATCCCGGTCGCCCAGAAGAACGACAGCCGCGGCGCGAAGCGGTCGACATCGAGGCCCGCGGCAAGGCCGGCACGAAGATATTCGACGCCGTCAGCCAGCGTATAGGCGAGCTCGAGGTCCTGCGTCGCCCCGGCCTCCTGCATGTGATAGCCGGAGATCGAGATCGAATTGTATTTCGGCATTTTTTGCGAGGTGTACGCGAAAATGTCCGAGATGATCCGCATCGAAGGCGCGGGCGGATAGATGTAGGTATTGCGCACCATGAACTCTTTCAGAATGTCGTTCTGAATGGTCCCTGAGAGCTTCTCCGGCGGCACGCCCTGTTCCTCGGCGGCCGCAACGTAGAGCGCGAGGATCGGCAGCACCGCGCCGTTCATGGTCATGGACACGCTCATCTGGTCGAGCGGAATCCCGGCGAACAGCGTGCGCATGTCGTAGATGGAATCGATGGCAACGCCGGCCATGCCGACGTCGCCGCCGACGCGTGGATGGTCGCTGTCATAGCCGCGATGGGTGGCGAGGTCGAAGGCGACCGAAAGGCCCTTTTGTCCGGCCGCGAGGTTGCGGCGGTAGAACGCGTTGGAGTCCTCCGCCGTGGAGAAGCCGGCATATTGCCGCACAGTCCAGGGCTGGTTGACATACATGGTCGGGTAGGGGCCGCGCAGATAAGGCGCGATACCCGGATAGGTCTCGAGGAAATCGAGCCCGGCCAGATCGGCCTCGCTATAAGCGGGCTTCACCAGAATGCCCTCGGGCGTCAGCCACGGCTCGGCGCTGCCGGTCGGGGCGCCGGTGGCGGCTCGCTCGAAGGCGACATCGGCGAAATTGGGAATGCGGCTCATGCTTTCAACCATATCATAGGCGCTTAATCATGATCCGGATGCTGATGGCTGACGATGGTCGCCATCTTCTCCGGTCCGTAATTCTGCTGCGTGGTCTGGCTTGGTAGATTGGCGATCCCGACCACCCAGCCGAGACGGGACTCGGTGCCGAACTGCCGCGTCGGCACCACGTGGTCGGGGCGGTCGAACGCGCCGGTCATGATCTCGATGCGGTCGCCGTCGATGCGGCCAAAGCTCAGCGGCGTGCCGCAGGCGGCGCAAAAGCCGCGCTCGGCGATCGAGGAGGAGCGGAAGAACGAGGGCTGCCCCTTGGTCCAGGCAAAGTCCGTCTTGTTGACGTCGGCAAAAGAGGCGAACGGCGCGCCGCTGGCCTTCTGGCACATCCGGCAGTGGCAGATCGAAACCCTGTTCGGCGCCGTCATGACTCCGAAGCGCACTGCCCCGCATTGGCAGCCGCCGGTGAGAACGGGTTTGCCTGCTTCCGTCATGGCTGCTCCATCCGTCGATACGTGTCTTGCAGCGTCGCAAGCGCATCGCCACCGGCAAAGACGAAGCCGGTGACGCCGGCTGCACGCAGCGCCGCCTCGGCATCAGTCGGGCGGCCTGCCAGATAGATAAGTCGGGCCCCGGCGGTTTGCAGGGCCTTCGCCGCGGCTTCGGCGTGTTCCGCATACACCTTGTCGCTGGAACAAAGACAGGCGAGCCCGGCACCGGAGGCTTTAAAGGCTGCAGCTAACTGGGCCGGATCGGCGAAGCCCTCGCTGTCGACGGCCTGGATGCCGCCGGTCTCGAACAAGCTCTTGGCAAAGGTCGCGCGAGCCGTGAAATCGGCGGGCGTGCCGAGATTGGCCAAGAACACTTTCGGCCGCGCGCCGCGGGCCTTCAAGGCCGCATCGGATTTGTCCCGCAGCGCCTCGAACGGTTCCGCTAGCCGGATCGGCGGCAGCGCGTCGAACTTGTATTTTTGCTCGCCATAAGGCGGCAGCGCGATCGGTGTCGCCTTCAACACCGCAGTCTCGTTCTCGTGCAGGTTCGGAAACTCGCTGGCGCCGGTCAGCACGTCGCGGCGTTTTGCGATGTTGGCGTCGCGGGCTTTTCGCGCGGCTGCGACCTTGCTCTGGAACAGGCCCTGCTGAAGCGCAGCGAAGGCGCCGCCGGCTTTCTCGCTCTCCTGGAACAGCGCCCAGGCCGCATCGCAGAGCTGGCCCGTCAGCGTCTCGATGCCGCCTGCGCCTGCCGCGGGATCGCTGACCTTGGCGAGATTGCTCTCTTCCAGCAGCACGGCTTGCGTATTGCGCGCCACGCGCCGCGCGAACGGATCGGGCAGGCCGAGCGCCAGCGTATGCGGCAGCACGGTGATCGCGTTGGCGCCGGCGAGTCCGGCCGCAAACGTCGCCATGGTCGCGCGCAGCATGTTCACATAGGGATCGCGTTGCGTCAGCATGCGCCAGGCGGTATCGGCGGCGATGAACAGCGGTTTTGGCGTGAGCCCGCACGCCGTCTCGATACGCGCCCACAGCAGCCGCAAGGCGCGGAATTTTGCCATGGTGAGGAACTGATCTGCATCCGCGGCAAGCCGCGCGTAGACCATGCCCTGCGCCTGCTCCAGCGGAACGCCGGCGCCTTCGATCGCGCGCAAATAGGCGATGCCGCAGGCGAGCACGAAGGCGAGCTCCTGCGCCTCCGAGCCGCCGGCATCGTGGATCACGCGTCCGTCGGCCGAAGCGAACGGACCCTTGAAGCCGAGCGCGGCCAGGCCCTTGATGCCGCCGGTGACGGCCGGAACGATCTCATCCCAGGTATAGGGGCTGTGGCCCCACACCGCGGCGGCCGCGAGCGGGTCGAGGCCGAAGCGGATGTCGCAGGCGGCGGGATCGATGCCATTGCTCTTCACATATTCCGCGACGTGGATCGCCGCCATCCGCGATTGCGGACCGATCTCGAGCTCCAGCCCGATGCCGGCATCGAGATGGATATCCTTCAAGATCTTTGCGACTGCGTCCGCGGTCGGTTCCAGCCCGAAACCGTGAGCGGCATTGCCGCCGGCGAACACCAGCGCAAGCCCTGTCGCGCCATTTTCGAGATCGGTCAGTGCCTGCGCATTCGCCGCACTTGCATCGGGATGGTCGATCCGCTGCATGATCTGCCAGGGCGCCGCCGCCGGCCGCCCCACCACGGGCGCAACACCTTTGGCGCGCGGATAGAGCGGCTCGATCTTGAGTCCGTCATAGGTCTTGCCGACCAGCTTCTCGAACGGCGCGCCCTTCAGCACGCCATCGACCAGCTTGCGCCAGTCTTCGACGGTCGCCTTGGGAAAATCCGCCGCCAGCGGCAGGTCGTCAGTCGCGGAGGTCATGCGGCGAGGGGCTCCCGAAAATCTTGTTGTTCGCAGGCGAAATTGCCACGGCCGGCCGTCCCTGCAAACGGTTGTTTTTGGTTAACCGGTATCCGGAAGCCGCTCAATGCCTTGTGTCGAGACGCTGGCGAGACCGTCATGGACACGAATGCCTGCGATCACGCGGTCGGGCGCGATCTCGGCCAGCGGCACCAGCACAAAGGCGCGCTCGAACAGGCGCGGATGCGGCAGGGTCAGATCGGGTTTCTGCATCGAGACGTCGTCATACGCGATCATGTCGAGATCGAGCGTGCGCGGGCCCCAGCGCCGCTCCTTATCGCGCATGCGGCCGAATTTCTGCTCGACCTTCTGCATCACGAACAGCAGCGCATGCGGATCGAGATCGGTCTCGATCTCGACGCAGGCGTTGATGAAGGGAGCCTGGTCCTCGTCGCCCCAGGGCGGCGTCGCATAGTCCGACGAGCGCGCGATCAACGCCGCCTGCGCCATGCCGCAGATATGGGCGATCGCCTTCTGGAAGGTCGCGCGGACATCGCCGACATTGCCGCCGAGCGCGATCAGGACGCTTGCCATGTCAGGGGTGCCGCGAGCGCGTCAGCATGACGCCGACGTCGTCGAAGATCGCGGCGATCGGCGCATGCGGCTTGTGCACGGTGATCTTGACCGCACGGATGCGCGGAAAGTGCGACAGGATGGCGTCGGCGACCGCGCCGGCCGCGCGCTCCAGCAGCTTGTAGTTGGTGTTCTTGAAGGCCGCGGTGGTGGTCGCCACGACGTCGGCGTAGGACACGGTGTCGGCGAGCCGGTCGCTGCGGGAAGGCTCCGACAGGTCGGTATAGAGCTCGAGGTCGATGACGAAGCGCTGGCCGACTTCCGTTTCGTGCTCCATCACGCCGTGGCGGGCATGGATCGACAGGCCGCTCACGAAGATCGTATCGGTCATGGCTTGCTCTCGATTGCGTGCGCCACTCGCAGGGCCTGCAAGGTCTCGGCGACGTCATGGGTGCGGATGATTTTCGCGCCGCGCTGCGCGGCGATCAGATGCGCGGCGATCGAGCCGGCGAGCCGCTCTGTCGGCTCCGACGGCGACACCGAGGCGATGAAGCGTTTTCGCGAGGCACCAACGAGGATCGGCAGGCCGAACATGTCGAATTCACGCAGCCGCGCTAGCGCGGTCATGCTCTGTTCGGCCGTCTTGCCGAAGCCGATGCCGGGATCAAGCACGATCTTGTCGCGGGCGATGCCGGCTTGTGCCGCGATATCCAGCGAACGCTGAAAGAACGCCTTCATGTCCGCAATGATGTCGATGGCGGGATCGACGCTGTCGCGGTTGTGCATGACGATGACGGGGACGCCCTTCGCGGCCACCGTCGGCGCCATGCCGGCATCGCGCTGCAGGCCCCAGACGTCGTTGGCGATCGCCGCACCCTGGGCGAGCGCGAAGGCCACCACCTCCGCCTTCATGCTGTCGATCGAGACCGGCACGCCGAGCGCCACGATGTCCGATAGCACCGGCCTCAGCCGCGCCAGTTCGTCTTCCGCCGTGACCGGCCGCGCGCCCTTGTAGGGCCGGGTGGACTCGGCACCGATATCGATGATGTCGACCCCGGCCTCGATCATCGCCCGTGCCCGCGCGAGCGCCTGCTCGGGCGCGATGAATTCGCCGCCGTCGGAGAATGAATCCGGGGTGACGTTGAGCACGCCCATCACCGCCGGGATCGGCCGCTCCAGCAGCGTCCGCAGCACGTCAGGCCCGACTGAACCGGCCGCCGGGACGGATGGGGAGGGCGAGGCATTCATGCGGCCCGCTTTAGCGGTCGGGGAGGGGGAGTCAAGACGGGAAGGCGTGGGTTGCCAGCGTTGGGCAGGGCGTCGCACACCCTCGCTGTCATTGCCCGCGAAGGCGGGCAATCCAGTATTCCAGCGACAGCACCGCGATACGGAGGAGCCGCGGCGTACTGGATACCCCGCTTTTGCGGGGTATGACGGCGGAGTTGGGGGATGCATTGTTGCCCATCGGGCAAAACGATGCCGAGAGAGTAGCGCCCACTCCGTATGCGGAGAGGGGCAACCCTAATACGAAATCTTAGGCGGCAGCTTCTTCGCTTTGGCGATGATGTCGCCGACCGACTTCTCCGAGGGCAGGATGCGGAGCAGCTTTTTCTTCTCGTTGGCGTCCCGCATGCTCTGGGCGAGCCTTGCCGGATTTCGGTAGGCGAGCTCGCGCACGGTGGTGACGCCGGCGGCGCGGACCAGGCCGACCTTGGCCCTGCCCATGCCGGGAATGCGCATGTAGTCGGAGACGTTGGCCCATTCCAGCAGCAACTGCTCGCTGATGCCGGTCTTGGCGGAGAGCGCCTTGCGGCCCTTTACGGTCGAGGCCGCCTCGAGCAGCGCATCGGTGGTGCGGATACCGTGCGCCTTCAACTTGTTGGCGGCAAAGGCCGACAGGCCCTCAATCTCGGAGATCGGATATGTCATGATACTCGATGTGAAATGCGCAGGCGTCAGGCGAACTGGCTGAGGCCCGGGGTCCCCGCGATGATCTTGCCCATCTGATCCGCTCCGATTTTGTCTCGGCCGAAGCGAAAAAGTTCACGGGCGACGTTCTGAATCTCGGACATGCCGAGTCCCATGCCCATCAGGCGCGTGCCGACCGCCATCAGGCCGCCGCCCATCAGCCGCGACAGTCCTCCGCCGCTGCGGGATGCCTCGATTGCCGCTTCTGCACCTGGAATCTGGTCGATGAGTACCTGGACGCTGTCGGAAGGACCCTCGTTGCGGAGGAAGCCCAGGATAATGCCGACGGTCTTTTCAGCGACAGCACTATCTATGCTGGCGTTTGTCGCCAGCCGCCCGATTAGCTCGTCCATATGGCCGCCCCTCAGCCGGTTCACATGCCGGAGTATTGCTTTCGAAAATGATCTTGAGCCGGTGTGATGTGAAATACAAGCGATGAACGCCACCAACGTTCCGATTCAGTCTCGAACGCGCGAGAAGTGTTGCAGCGATGCAAGAGCGGAGATGAAATCAGCAAAAAAATGCCGCGGTGCGAATGCGTCGTTCCTACTTTCGGCGGATGTCACCCGCATGTTTCCGACGATGTCGCATGCCCGGAGCGCGTTGAATGGTTTCAATCAGCGCGCGATATGCGTTAAACTACGGAACTGGTGCATTCGAGTTTCGATATGCGAAACAGGGCAGAGAGATCAAGGAATAATGACCGCACAGGACAGCAAGCTCGGTGATACCGACGACAAGATCTTCGTCGGTAAAGGAAACGAGCAGGCATGGCTGACGTTGGCATTCGCCAATCGCCATGGCCTCGTCACGGGTGCAACCGGAACCGGCAAGACGGTCTCGCTGCAAGTGATGGCGGAAGGATTTGCGCGCGCCGGTGTTCCGGTCTTCGCGGCCGATATCAAGGGCGACCTCTCGGGCATCTCGGAGGTCGGCGAAGCCAAAGATTTCATCGTCAAGCGCGCCACCGAGATGGGACTGACGTTCGAGCCCGACCAGTTCTCGACGGTGTTCTGGGACGTGTTCGGCGAGCAGGGCCACCCGGTGCGGGCGACCGTCACTGAAATGGGCCCGCTGCTGCTCGCACGTATGCTCGACCTGAACGACGTGCAGGAAGGCGTGCTCAACGTCGCCTTCCGCGTCGCCGACGACAACGGGCTGACGCTGATCGACATGAAGGATCTGCGCGCGCTGCTCGATGCCATCGTGCCCGATGCCGGCAAGAAGGGGGCGGATGCCGAGGAGAGTCCGCTTGCCGAGATCAAGAAGGCGGCGCAGGGTTTTGGCAACGTCACCAAGGCCACGGTCGGCACCATCCAGCGCCAGCTTCTGGTGCTGGAGAACCAGGGCGCCACCAAATTCTTCGGCGAACCGGCGCTGACGCTGAAAGATTTCATGAAGACCGACCGCGACGGCCGCGGCATGGTCAACATCCTCGTCGCCGACAAGCTGCTGCAGAGCCCACGGCTTTACGCGACATTCCTGCTGTGGATGCTGTCGGAATTGTTCGAGGAGCTGCCCGAGGCCGGTGACCTGCCCAAGCCGAAGCTGGTCTTCTTCTTTGACGAGGCGCATCTGTTGTTCAACGACGCGCCCAAGGCGCTGATGGACAAGATCGAGCAGGTGGTGCGCCTGATCCGCTCCAAAGGCGTCGGCGTCTATTTCGTGACGCAAAACCCGGTCGACGTACCCGACCGCGTGCTCGGACAATTGGGCAACCGGGTGCAGCACGCGCTCCGCGCCTTCACTCCGCGCGACCAGAAGGCGGTCGCCGCCGCGGCCCAGACCTTCCGTCCCAACCCGAAGCTCGACACCGCCCAGGTGATCATGGAGCTCGGCAAGGGCGAGGCGCTGGTGTCCTTTCTCGAAGGCAACGGCACGCCGGCGATGGTCGAGCGGGTGATGATCCGGCCGCCATCGGCCCGGATCGGACCGATCACGTCCGAAGAGCGCAAGGCGATCATGGATGCAAGCCCGGTGAAGGGCAAATACGACACCGCCGTCGATGCAGAGTCCGCCTACGAGATGATCCAGAAGCGCATTGCCGGCACGGCTGCGACTGCGGATGCTTCGGCGGGCGGCGGAGGCGGCGGCATCCTCGGCCAGATCGGCTCGATCGTCGGCACCATCTTTGGCACCAACGTCAAGCGCGGCCGCCTGTCGACGGGCCAGGTCATCGCGCGCGACATGACCCGATCGGTCACCAATCAGGTGATCGGGGGGATGGCCGCCAATATCGGCAAGTCGGTCGCCGGCCAGCTTGGTGGCTCGATCGGCCGCACGCTGGTCCGCGGCGCGCTCGGCGGCTTGCTGCGCAGGTAGGCAGAAGGCCTCGTTTGAGGCAATTCCTCCGCAAACCCGCCGCTTGTGCGCGGTGGGTACAAATTCGGGTGATCAGGACTCTCCAAGCGTCCGTCCGTCTGCTAGGTGCTATGGCCCCTGACTGGACCACACCGTGACCTCACCTGAATCTTTCGTTCGACCCGGCACATTCCGAAGACTGTCGCTACGTGCGCCGCTCGACCTGCTCTTCCTGCTCTGCTGCTTCATCCTGGCTGCCGATGTCCTTGGTCCCGAGATCTTCGGGCACGGCAAAACCAAGGACTACGGCCTGTGGTACTGGGCCGGGCAGCAGGTCTTGAAGGGTGGGCCGCTCTATCCCGGCGACATCCACCAGTACTTCGAGTTCATCTACCCACCGCTGCCGGCGATCCTGCTGGCAGTCCCGAGCTGGTTCGGCAAGATCGCGCTCTACAGCGTGCTGTCGGTCCTGAATATTGCGGCGTGGTGGTACACCGGGATGCTCTCCAATGCCATGACCGGTTCGGGCCGCACGCCTGGCCCCTGGCTGGAGGCACTACCAGCTGCCGTGACCGTGACCTTCGTGTTTGACATGTTCGATCTTGGACAGCCGAACCTCGTCCTGCTGGCGATCATGCTCTACGGCTTCTGGAGCTTGCAGCATCAGCGCTCCTGGCTCGCAGGCTTCATGTTCGCGCTCGCCACCGCGATCAAGGTGTTTCCCATTGCGGTGCTGCCCTATCTGGTCTGGCGGCGAAAGTGGGGAGCCGCCGTCGCTACGGTCGCCTTCACCGGCATACTTCTCTACATCGTGCCGGCTCCCATTCGCGGCTTCGAGCGCAACGCCGCCGAGGTCAAGACCTGGTATCAGGGCATGGTCGGGTCGAGCTCGGAAAAAGGATTTGGCCAACGCGACGAGCAGAACTGGTCGTGGGTGAACCAGTCACTCATTGCTGTCACGCACCGGCTGGTCCGGCCAATCAACTACAATCAGGAGGATCCCAACAAGCCGCCGCGCACGATGAATGTCATCGACGTCGATTACAGGACGGCGAACTGGATCGTGCTGGCGCTGTCGGCGTTGCTCGGACTCGGCTTCGTCGCGGTCATGCCAGGGCAAGCGCGGCGTACGGCGCGCTCGGACGCCGAGGAGCTCGGCATCCTGTTCTGCCTGATGACGGTGGCATCGCCGCTGGCGCGACAATACTATTTCATGTGGCTGTTCTTCCCGATGACGGTGCTGATGCATCGTGCCGCCTTCGACGAGCGGGCGAACGTACGCCTGGGAACCTGGCTCGCCCTTGGCGCCGCCGGCATCCTCATGCTGCTGGCGCTGCCGTGGTTTCCCAATGTCTTCCAGGCCTGGGGCAATAACCTCGCCGCCACGGCGATCCTCGCAGCTAGTCTCGCATGGCACATCCGGCATCCGCCGGTTGCGGCTGGCCCCGACGCCGCGGCAGCGCTAAAAGCCGATAGTTCTTGAGAAGACATCTTTGAGTCCCGACGTCTTGGGATTCGAACGCAGGGAATACGACCAATGGCAAATGCGCAGCTTCAATCCGTGCTCGACCACATCGACAAGGAGTTCGACAACAGCCTGGAGCGTCTGTTCTCGCTGTTGCGGATCAAGTCGATCTCCGCCGACCCGGCCTTCGCGGCCGATTGCAAGGCGGCGGCCGAGCATCTTGCCAGGGACATCGCGAGCCTCGGCGTTGCGACTGAAGTGAGGCCGACCGCCGGCCATCCCGCGGTCGTCGGCAAGAGCGTCGCGGGCGGCCGGCCGCATGTGCTGTTCTACGGCCACTATGATGTGCAGCCGGTCGATCCGCTCGAGCTCTGGCACCGTCCGCCATTCGAGCCTGTTGTGACCGACCATGCCGACGGCCGCAAGATCATCGTGGCGCGCGGCGCCGAGGACGACAAGGGCCAGGTCATGACCTTCGTCGAGGCCTGCCGCGCCTGGAAGAAAGTGACGGGGTCACTGCCGATCGACGTCACGTTCCTGATCGAAGGCGAGGAAGAAGTCGGCTCGAAGAACTTCGTGCCCTTCATCGAAGCCAACAAGGACGAGTTTAGGGCGGACTACGTGCTGGTCTGCGACACCGGCATGTGGGACCGCAACACGCCGGCGATCACGACCTCGCTACGCGGTCTGCTCTATGAGGAGCTCAAGATCACCGCCGCCAATCGCGACCTGCATTCCGGCGTGTTCGGCGGCAGCGCGATGAACCCGATCCGGGTGCTGACCAAAATTCTCGGCGGGCTGTTCGACGACGACAATCGCATCACCATTCCGGGCTTCTACGATGGGGTAAAGGACACGCCGCCGGACATTCTCGCGCAGTGGAAGAAGCTCGACTTCACGCCGGACACGTTCCTCAAGCCCGTTGGGCTATCGATACCGGCCGGCGAGAAGGGCAGGCTCCTGGTCGAGCAGGCTTCCACACGTCCGACCTGTGACGTCAACGGCATCTGGGGCGGTTATATCGGTGAGGGCTCGAAGACGGTGATCCCGTCGCACGCGTCGGCCAAGGTCTCGTTCCGGCTGGTCCAAGGGCAGGATCCTGCGAAGATCCGCAAGGCTTTCCGTGAGTACGTGACGGCGCGCATTCCGGGAGACTGCAAGGTCGAGTTCGGCGATCACTCTGCCGGGCCTGCGATTGCGCTCGACTGGAACATGAAGCCGCTCGCCGCGGCCAAAACCGCGCTGACCGAGGAATGGGGCAAGGAGACCGTGCTGATGGGCTCGGGCGCCTCGATCCCGATCGTCGCCGACTTCAAGCGCGCGCTGGGGCTGGATTCGCTGCTCGTCGGTTTTGGCCTCGACGACGACAACATCCACTCGCCGAACGAGAAGTACGACCTCCGCAGCTTCCAGAAAGGCATCCGTTCCTGGGCGCGCATCCTCGCGGCGCTGGCGGAGGTGAAGTAGGGCGCTCTTTATCCTCGTCGTTGCGAGTGCGTAGGGTGGGCAAAGGCGCAAAGCGCCGTGCCCACCATCTGTCCCGGATCGCGATCGGCAATGGTGGGCACGCTTCGCTTTGCCCACCCTACGAGACCTTACAAATAAAAACGCCGCCCGGAATTGGGCGGCGTTTCATTCCAAAAGGCGTAGAGGTTCGTTAAACGCTACCCTACACCAAATCTCGAAAATTTCAAGACCGGTAGCCCGGCAGCTCGCGGTCCAGCTTGCGCAGCAGTGGCGGCCACACCAGGTTAGTGGCGCGCAACTCGGCGCGGTCGCGGTTGGCGAGCAGCTCGGTATTCTTGTCGATCGCGACATCGTCGACCGGATAGACCGGCGTGCCCAGCGCGCGCGTACGTACCTGCATCGAGCAGGCGCGCTCAAGGTGATACATGCGCTCGAAGGCCGAAGCCACCGAACGGCCGACCGTCATCGTGCCGTGGTTGCGCAGCAGCATGTGGTTATGGTCGCCGAGGTCCTTCTGCAGCCGCGGCCGCTCGTCGTGGTCGAGCGCGATGCCTTCGTAGTCGTGATAGGCGAGGTCGTGGGTGACGAGCTGGGCGGTCTGGTTCAGCGGCAGCAGGCCTTCGGCGCTGCTCGAGACCGCGGTGCCGTCGAGGGTGTGGAGATGCAGCACGCAGATGGCGTCCTCGCGCACCTCGTGGATCGCCGAGTGGATGGTGAAGCCGGCGGGGTTGATGCTGTACTCGCTCTCGGAGAGCTGGTTGCCGTGCAGATCGACCTTGACCAGGCTCGACGCCGTGATCTCGTCGAACATCAGCCCGTAGGGGTTGATGAGGAAATGATGGTCAGGGCCGGGCACGCGCGCGGAGATATGGGTGTCGACCAAATCGTCCCAGCCGTAGAGCGAGACGAGACGATAGCATGCGGCGAGATTGACCCGTTGCTGCCACTCGGCCTCCGTCATGTTCGACGGCACTTCCTTCAGGCGCGCTTCCGCTGGCGACATGGTTGATCTCTCCGAACATCGTTGTTGCGGGGAGGGAGCGTAGTCCTGCCGCGAGCTGCCAGCAAGGCACACAAAGCGCGGCAGTCCAGCGTAGCCCGCATGAGCGAAGCGACATGCGGGGCTGCCTGATAGGCCCCGGATGTCGCTGCGCTCATCCGGGCTACGGTCCGGAGGAATTTATTACGGCGCCGGGATCGAGAGCAGGCTCGAAATGCTGCTGCCGCGGATGTCGTAGACGCGGGCGAACACCACGTCGTCGCGCTTGATCTCGACCAGCACGGGCGCGGTGAGGCCCTTGCAGTAGAACTCGCCGAGAGTCATGGCGAAATCGGCGGCATTGGAATCCCAGCCGATGGTGAAGTCGGGCCCGAGCGCGACCTGGGCGGGGCGCTGCGGACCGCACACGGCGACCTTCCATTTGCGGTTTCGCGGCGGCACTTCCTGGCGTTCCACCAGCTGCTCGCGCAATTCGTCCGAGGCCTGCTTCAGCGCCAGACCCCAATAATCCAGCATGAAGCGGTCGTCGGCGCCGCGCACGGTGCCGGCGATGTGGTTGAAGTGGGTGTATTGATAGGGATGCAGCCGGATCATTTCGGCCAGCGAGAGCGCCAAGCCAAAGCAGAAGGTGGCGAGCACGACCGGCTGCCAGGTGCGGTGATTGGCGCGCAGGCGCTCCATGGCCCAGCCAAAGGCAACGCCGCCGAGCACCGCCATCGGCGGGATCACGAAGACGAAATGGCGGATGCCGTTGTACAGCGCCGGCCGCTTCACCATTGCGATCGCCAGCGGCAGCGTCGCGGCGAGCGTGAGCATCAGGAGAATGGCCTTGCGGCGGGCGGGAACCTCGCGGCGCGGCAGCAGTGCGAAGGTGCCGATCACGGCGCCGAACATCAGCACCAGCATCACCTCGGGCAACTGAAGCGCGAACAGCGTCGGCAGATAGGACCAGGGCATGTCGGGCACGGAAACGATCGCGCCGTCGAACATCTCCTTCCAGGGTTTCTCGAAGAAGTGCGAGAAGTAGGTCAGCGCCTCGAAGGGATTGCCGGGCTCCATGATCGACCACGGCCAGATCAGCCCCATCACGATGTAGCCGAGCACGAGGCCGGGCAACAGCACGTAGACGACATAAGCGAAGCGTCGGACCGATTCACGCAGGCCCTCGGTGCGCAGTTCCTCCAGGAACAGCGGCATGAAGCCGATCACGGCATAGACCAGCGCAAGGCCGCCGAGGATGCGGGTGCCGAGCGAGAGGCCGGCGCCAAGGCCGACGATCAGGATCGTGCGCGGCGACGGCTGCGGATATTCCTCGGCAAGGCGGACGAGGCCCAGCATCAGGATGATCATGGCCACCGCGAAGGGCGCATCCTTCGGGTTCATGAACATGTGGCCGTAGAAGATCGGGCAGAGCGCGAGCAGCAAGAGTGAGGCAAGTCCCGCAAGGGGACCACCGACACGGCGGCCAAGCCGCCACGTCACCGCAAGTCCGATCACGCCGACTACGGCGCCGAGCAGCCGGCGCGTCTCGAACAGCTCGAGCGGAATCACCTTGTGCAGGAGGGCCGCGACCATGTCGAAGCCGCCGCCATACATGTAGAGGTTGGCAAAGGAGAGGGCCGCGGTGTCCTTGAAACCGGAACCGAACATGCGCAGCAGCAGATCGGCGTATTCGGCGTGGGTGTAGTCGTCCCAGCCGAGCCCGTAGTCGCGGAAGGTCAAGCCTGCAATGACGGCGACCGCAGCCAGCACCAGCATGGCGAGATCGTCGCAAGTCCGTTCAACCGAGCGCCGCAGGGGCGTGTCGATCGCCGAAGTCGTGATGGATGTCATGGCTATTGGTGACCCGGAATCCCCTCTTGGCCCTGCTGGTGCGCGCGGGCCTGCTCCCCGGAATCCCTATAGCGCAGTTCCATTAGCAAGTAATTGGGCATTATGGCTAATTCCTGATGCGACGCAGCAAATCCGGCCAAACTTGAGAGCGGCCTAAAGTAGCGAGCCGTAGCTGAAGGGAATGTGAATAAGTCCCTGATTTCCTTTCCTTAAGGAACGCAGGTTATAATTCGACGTTGGCGTGGAACACCGGATGACGGTATCGTGGCGTGACGAGGGTCGCGTGTGGCTGCGTGGCCAGGGGTGAGTTCGATGGCGTTGGCATTGTTGATCGCGGGGATTTTCGCCGTTTTGGCGGGCCTCCTTGCGATCCTGTTCGGCTTCACCGTCAGGGAATTCAGTCTCGGCAGTACCCTCATAATCGCCGGTACCATCGGCGTCTGCTCCGGAATGTTACTGGCCGGCCTCTACGTCGTGGTCGCGGAATTGAAAGGCATGGCCCGCCGGCTGGCTGGATCCATCGCACCATCCGACGTTCGGGTCAGGCCCGTGCTGCCGGGTCTCGGGATGGCTGGAACGCCTGGCCCCGCGCCTGAGCCGGGCGCAGAGAAGATCGAGCCGGCGCCGCCATTGCCGGCCGCAGGACCGCCGCCCTGGCAGAACGAAGCAGCCGCGCGCGAGCGTCCGCGCGCCGAGCCTCCGCCACCGCCGGAAGCTCCGAGCCCGCCGGAGGTTCCGGAACCGCCGCGCCGGCGCAACCTGATGTTCGCCTCGACCTCCCGCAAGGAGCGCGAGCGCGCCGAGGCGAAGACCAGCGAGGGCTTGCCGCCGCTGCCGCATGCCGAGCCGTCGGCGGAGCCTGCCGCCCCGGAGACGCCGCCTGCGAGCTTTGACGACGCCTGGCCGAAGCCGGACCGTATGAGGCCTGCCGAGCCGCCGGCCGCCTCGCGGCGCCCGCCCCCGCGCTCGCCGTCGACCTTCGCTGAGACTGCTCCGCCGCCCGCACCGGAGCCGGCGGCCGCGGCCGAACAGGCGCCCGTGACCGTGCTCAAATCCGGCATCGTCGACGGCATGGCCTATTCGCTCTACTCCGATGGCTCGATCGAAGCCCAGATGCCGGAAGGGATGATGCGCTTTGCCTCGATCGACGAGCTGCGCTCCCACCTCGACCAGCGTGGGGCTTGAGAGAGCTGGCGCAGGCAAGTAAAGCGCTGGCGTTCTTGTTGCTTCGTCAGTAAATCAGCCCATATTCCTCAGTCATTCCATTCAGTCGAATGTATTGTTGACACGGAATACTCTGACGTCGTCTCTCCCGTGAGACGCAAGGTGGAGAAAGGCGGGGCCGATGTCGGATGCCGGGGCTAAGAATTTCATTGAGCTGACGGCGGGCATCGTGTCGGCCTATCTCAGCAACAACCCGACGCCTGCAACTGAGATTCCGAACCTGATCAGCCAGGTGCATGGCGCGCTTGTGCGCGTTTCATCGGGTCGCACCGAGACGGTGCCGCTCGAGCCCGCGAAGCCGGCGGTCTCGCTGAAGAAGTCGATCGCGCCTGATTATCTGGTCTGTCTGGAAGACGGCAAGCGCTTCAAGTCGCTGAAGCGCCATCTGCACACCCGGTACAACATGACGCCGGAGCAATATCGCGAGAAATGGGGCCTGCCGGCCGACTATCCCATGGTCGCGCCGAACTATGCAGTGGCCCGCTCACAGCTTGCGAAGCAGATGGGACTGGGACAGCAGCAGCGCAAGCGGAAGTAGGATTTCTACGACGCTTCCGCGAGCGCTTCTTTCGCGTCGGTCTTGATGCGCTCGACCATCGAGCGCAGGCCGTTGGAACGCTGCGGCGTCAGATGGTCGCGAAAACCGAACTCGTCGAATACGGCAATGGCGTCGGTCGCAAGAATCTCCTGAGGCGTGCGGCCGGAGTAAAGCGACAGCACGATCGCGACCAGCCCGCGCACGATGTGGGCGTCACTGTCGCCGCGATATGTCAGGACCGGCGGCCCGCCATCGCGACGATCGATCAGCTTCTGAAGCCAGACCTGGCTGACGCAGCCATTCACCTTGTTCTCGGCCGAATGCTCGGCCTCGGACATCGGTTCCAGGGTGCGGCCGAGCTCGATGACGTACCGATAGCGGTCGTCCCATTCGTCCAGAATCTCGAAATTATCCCTGATTTCGTCGATCGTCGTCATGCTGGCCCAAGTTCCCGTTCAGGCCAATATAGGGACGCAAAGCGCCGAAATCGATAGGGTTTGGGCGCTAATTCGCCGTCGCGGGCGCCGGGCCGCGCCATTCCAGCGCGAGGTCGTCCTGGGACAGGGTGTCGCGCGGCGCCTCGCTGGTTGCGGTATCACCTTCGCCGGCCAGCGCGATCGAGCCGGTGTGGTCGGGGGTCTTCTTGTCGGGCTTCTCGAGCTGCTCTTTCTTGTCGTTGATGATCTGGTAGATCTTCTTCGCGCCGTCCTGCGCGCGCTGGCCGATGATGGTCGCGGCCTGTCCGCCGACCTCGCACGCCGCCGGCTGGCGCTTGCAGAACTGGGTCATGTCGGAAACAGCCGCGGTCGCAGCCTGCACCGCGTCGGCAGCGCCGATCTGCGGCAGCTTGTCCGATTCGGGCGTCTTGTCTCGCGGCAGGAGCACCAGCACCAGCCCGAGCCAGAATGTGATGCGAAGCAGAAAGCGCATCTTGCGACCTGTATGTTAGATCCCGCCGCGGCGATCTCCACGGATGTCGGGCCTAGCAACTCTCGATAAATCGCAAGTGATTGCCTTCCGCTTAATTCGCGGAAAATTGACTCAAGAATCTTTGCAATCGACCGTGTCGTAAATTTTCGATTGACGACCACACCCGTGATTCTGCCGCCACGCCCGTCCACCATTTCGAAACCATGCGGATCACGGTGAAACCCTGTGTTCACCATCCCCGCTGATGACGTCGTCAAATCGTCTAAAAAGCCCTGCGATGACGCGGTGTCTGGCGGCGCGCCGCGCTGCCTTAGTGTTCGTTTAAGGTCGCTCTGACACGGTGGCTCAACGATAAGGAGGCGTTCCGGCGCGTCTTCCCGACGAATGAGCCGAAGCGCGAGACCCGTGACAGTTTTGAGTATCATCCGCGATTGTCTCGATGCGCTGCTGCATCCCTCCGCGCGTTACGACGCGCTGACGCGAGCGCGCCATCGTGCCTTCATGGCCCCGCGGCTGCTCGGCAGCCTGGCCGCCTTTGCCGCATTCCCGGTCTATCTCGCCATGCGCGGCGCGCCGAGCGCGATCGAGGTCGCGGCCTTTGCCTGGCTGATTGCGCCGATCCTGTTGTCCTGGTTCCTGTCGCGCACCGGCCGTTACGAAGGCGCGCATGTGCTGTCGTCGCTGGCGCTGTCGGGCCTGATCATGGCGGTGGCGGTGACGACCGGCGGCATCGAATCGTTCGGCGCGATCTGGCTGGTCGTGGTTCCCCTCGAAGCTGCGCTGTCGGCCTCGCGCCGCGTCGCGGCCTTTGCCTCGCTGCTGGCGCTGTCCTGCGCCGGCATTCTCATCCTCGTCAGCCAGCTCGGCTGGCTGTCGATTGGCGACGCCAGCGCTGCGGAACGCGGCGTGCTGATGGCGTTCGGCGTCGCCTCGGCGACGCTCTATGCGGCAGGTCTGGCCTTCGGTGCGGAATCGCTCGCGCGCACCAGCGTTGCGCTGCTGTCGCGTGAGGAAGAGCGTTACCGTCTCCTGGCGCGGAATATGAGCGACGTCATCTCGCGGCATCAGCGCAACGGCGCGGTGCAGTTCATTTCACCGGCGGTGGAAGCCATGCTCGGTGTGCCCGTCGCGCAACTGCTCGGCCACGGCCTGTTCGATCGCGTCCATGTCGCCGATCGCCCGGCGTATCTGACGGCGCTGTCCGATGCCGCGCGCGGCGAGGTGCGCAGCGTCGAGTTCCGGTTGCGCCGGGAGCGTGCCGGCTCGGAGCGCGGCCAGGTTGATTTCATCTGGGTCGAGATGCGCTGCCGCCCGCTCGATCGGGATATGGGCCGTGATACCACGCGCGAGGCCGATGTTGTCGCCGTGATGCGCGATGTCACCGACCGCAAGCTCGGAGAGCAGGCGTTCGATCAGGCGCGCAGCGCTGCAGAGGCGGCCGACGCCGCCAAGACGCGCTTCCTTGCCACCATGAGCCATGAGCTGCGCACGCCGCTCAACGCCATCATCGGATTCTCCGAGATGATCACGCAGGAGCAGACCTTGATGCTGGGCGCGGCCCAGCGGAGGGAATACGCCCAGCTCATCAACGATTCCGGCAAGCATCTGCTCTCGGTCGTCAACGGCATCCTGGACATGTCCAAGATGGAATCGGGTAATTTCGAGATGGCGTCGGAACCGTTCGCGCCGCGTGCATCATTGATGCACTGCTGCAATCTGCTGGCGCTGAAGGCGCGGGAGAACGGCGTCGATCTCGTCACCGATGCGCCGCAGGATCTGCCTGTGATGACCGGCGATCCGCGCGCTTTCAAGCAGATCGTGCTCAACCTCGTCGCCAACGCCGTCAAGTTCACCGAGCGCGGCGGTCAGGTCACTGTAACAGCGGCGGTCTCGGGCTCGCAGCTTGCGCTGCGCGTCAGCGACACCGGAATCGGCATCGCACCTGACGATCTCAAGCGCATCGGCGCGCCATTCTTCCAGGCCGGCAAAACCTATCAGCGCCGCCACGAAGGCACCGGCCTCGGACTTTCGATCGTGAAGAGCCTGGTGGCGTTGCATCTCGGCGAATTGACGGTACAAAGCAGGCTCGGCGAGGGCACTGCCGTCACCGTCAAGCTGCCGCTCGTCTACACGCCGCAGGCCAAGATTTCTGATGCCAAAACTTCTGATACCAAGATTTCTGAGGCCAAGATGTCCGACAGCAAGGCGAGCGAGAGCAAGATCGCGACCTTGACGCCGGTGCTGCGCCAGGAACTTCAGCACCAGGAACTGCAGGACCATCCTCACGACCAAGTTCAGGACCAACCCGCTCTGGTGAAGAAAAGTGCCTAAGAAGTCTGCCAAGGACCAAGCCGCTCCGCGCCGCCGTGGCGCCAAGGCCGCAGTCATCGATGTCGAGACCGAGCGCAATCTCGTGCTGCGCGTGCTGCTGCATAGCCCCAAGGATACGCTCGCCGGTTTCGTCGCCGTGGCCGCTATCGGCGCGATCGTTGCCAACGCGCTGTTCCTCCAGACCGGGCGGCATCCGGCGCCGATGTTCGGCACCGTGATCAATCTTCCCGCGCCCTCGTCCCTGCCGCTGTCGAACCCCTTGCCCCGTTCGCGTCCGGTCGGGGCCGATACCTCGCCGCTCGAGCCGAGAGCCACGGAGTTTCGTGCCGAGCCCAGACCTGCCGAGCCCAGACCTGCGGACAAGCCGCCGGAGAGGCCTGTCGAGGCGACCGCATCGACGCCGCGCTCAGGCGATCCCATGACCAATCTGGTCAAGCAAACGATTTCGGCGCCGCCCTCCGTTGCGCGTCCGCCGGCGCCGATCCCCGTGCAGCAGAGCGCGGCGGCGCGGCGCATCGCCGGCGTGCAGCGCGCGCTGTCCGAATACGGCTACGGAAATTTGAAGATCACGGGCGCGATGGGTAGCGAGACCCAGTCCGCGATCCAGAAATTCGAGCGCGAGCACAAGATGCAGGTCACCGGCCAGCTGTCCGACCGCCTGCTCCGCGAGCTCGGCGCCGCGATCGGCCACCCCGTCGAATAGTCGTTGCTGTTGTGCGAAGGCTGGTGCTGATTGCAGCGCTGTCCTATCGTGGCCACCATGCGTTTGAAATCGAACATCTGGGTCTCAGCCTATCTGCGCCGGTGCCAGACCGAGGGCGTGTACGGCGCGGTGCGTCGTCGCGGTGCGGAGGAGGCGGGTGCGGTGTTCGTGAAGATCTCGCTGCTTGACGGCAATGCGATGCTCTATGTGCCGGCGCCGCAGACCTCTTACGACGACGGCCGGCCGGTCGATCGCTTCTTCGTGCCGTTTGCGCCGCAGCCGATGCCGGAGCCTGCGGTGGAGGAGCGCCTGACCAAGGAGATCCGCTTCGATTCCGACATCTGGATCGTCGAGACCGAAGACCGCGCCGGGCGGCATTTCCTCGAATTGGCGAAGACCTAACGATCCGATCCGTCAGTCCCCGTCCGCACCGCGGGCGCGGAGCCGGGCTGCACGCCCGGGCGTGTCTGGCTTGCGCCCGCACGCGCGCGCTGGCGCTCGCTGTCATGCAGCGACGGCTGGTACTTGGCGCGGGTGACGGCGAGCGTCGAGCCGCGCCAGGCGGCCAGCATCACCAGCGCCGCCCGGTCGCTGAGGCGATCGTAAAGACGCGACAGCCGGTACACGTCGGTCACGGAGTTGCCGATCTCCGGCTTGAAGAACAGCAGGATGCGCTGAAACACCGGGCTCGGCATGTCGAGCGCGCGCGCGGCGACCGCGAGCGCTTCGCCGCTTGCATCGTCGACGATCTGGGCTGCGACGCGCGAGGGCAGGATCAGGCTGTCGCCGAGCTCGAAGGCGAAATTCTCGACATCGCCCGCGATCGCCGCCATCTCGAGGATCTGGATCGCGCGCTTGGCGCGCACGGTCGGAATCCGCGGCGCGGCCTTCAGCGGGGTCTCCGCCAGATTGTGCAGGATCAGCGCGCGCTCGGCGGTGCCGGCGCGGAAGAACATGTCGTAGATATCGGCCGCGTCCTTTGGCTGCATCGCCATGTTGGAGGGCGGTGTCTTTTTCACATCA